>VBAE01000215.1 GCA_005882415.1 Alphaproteobacteria bacterium
AGAACAGCTTCACCGACTTCATCGACGTCACTCGATTCCTCGTCGCCCATGGCTATGCGGCGAAGGACCGGGTCGCCGCGGCGGGGGGGAGCGCCGGCGGGCTGCTGATGGGCGGGATCATGAACATGGCGCCCGAAGACTACCGGGTGGTGATCGCCCAGGTGCCGTTCGTCGACGTGGTAACGACGATGCTCGACGCCTCGATCCCGCTCACCACCAACGAATATGACGAATGGGGCAACCCGGCGGACCGCAAGTTCTACGACTACATGCTGTCCTACTCGCCCTACGACAATGTCGCGGCGAAGGCCTATCCCGCGACCTTCGTCAGCACCGGCCTGTGGGACAGCCAGGTGCAGTACTATGAGCCCGCCAAATGGGTCGCGAAGATGCGGGCCCTGCGCACCGGCACCTCGCCGCTCCTCTTTCGGATCAACATGGAAGCCGGGCACGGCGGCAAATCCGGCCGCTTCCGCCGCTTCCGCGACATGGCGGAGTACTATTCGTTCATGCTGAGCGAGCTGGGGGTGGAGAGGTAGGCGGGGCCTATTTGCAGACCCACCACCGTCACCCTGAGTACGTTTTGAGGCTTGTCTCACTTCAGCCAGAAGACGGCATGCGTAAGGCCAAGGGTGACTATGCTCACAAAAGCTGGGGGTCCTAGCGCTTCTGGACCGCGCCACCGCCCCATCCTGCTACCGAATCGCTGGAGGGTGTCGGCGGGATACCTGTCACTCACCGCTCGCTAACGTCATCATCACGCACCGCAGCTCCTCCGGAGTACGTGAACGACTGAATCTGCGGGCTAACGCCGGGTAGAAGAATCTTTGTGTAGGAGTGCCTACAGGGTTGCGGCTCCGCCCGCTGTAGGCTACACGACATCTCCTACAAGGGAGACGCGATATGGTGAACCCCAGCGATCTGATGGCCCGGCGCGAGCGCCTCGCTTCCGAGCTTGCGAAGCTCGATGAGCTGCTGTCGGCGTTCAACGCGTACGCTTCTGAGTTCGCGCCGAATCTGCTGGCCCGCGGTGAGACGGCCCTCCCCCAAAGGCCCGCAATTTCCGTTGCCGCTCAGCAGTCGCGTCCCGCTAGTGGCACGATAGAATCCCCCATCAATACCATGACGGCGGATGTGGTCGCCAAGGCCATGGAAGAGAAGAACCGCCCTCTACAGCTCGCCGAATGCGAGGACGCGGTTCGAGCGTCTAACGTTCCGCTGCCCGATACCAAGAATCCGCGGAACGTCATTGGCACCCGCCTCCACCGAACGGGCCGCTTCCGCTCTACTCCGGCGGGATGGTGGTTTAAGGACCGGGCGCTTCCTGGGAGCCACGAGATTGCGCCAGCAGGCGCTGAACGAAATGGGGCGCTGAACGGCCGTGCCGCCAACGCCCCAAACACCGGAGGGGTTGCAGCCCCTCCAATCGAGAACTCTGAGGGCTTCCGCCTACAGAGTTGAACCTTGCTCATGCCGGGCGCCGACCGGGGGCGGCTCAATCCCCCGGAGGAAGGACCGGGTCATGCTCACTACAGGATTGATCGCTCTGGGGACGCTAGTCGTCCTAATCGCGATCCTGTTGATATAGCACTACCGACCGCGGCGGGGGCGCGAGCCCTCGCCGTGTGTTTCGGTTATAGGAATTTGACCACATCGTCAAGATTCAGAGTGACGGAGCCGATTAGTCCTCGCGTCTTGATCGACGTGCTCAATCAAACGGCGGTGTGGCTGCCGATTAAGACTCTCAATCCTCGACCAGCGCCATAGGGGTTCGCGCGTCGTCCCACGACCGGACATCGTGTTTCGGCTAGGAGCGCGCGGCGCCGACGCCTTCGGGTGGAGGGCGAAGCGGGTTTCGCGCGGGTGCGGACGCTTTCCACAAGGCCGGCGCGCCGGAGGACCCAAAGGTGCTCGGTCAGCGCCTGTATGGTCCGAGAGATCCCGAGCGACAGGCTGGCGATCAAGCGGGCGTCGCCCGAGCTGAGCGTCGCCACCAGCGACAGACGGGCGGACTTCCCCCGCGCTGCGAACAGCTCCGCAGGTGCGGCGTATTCAGCCCTCGACAAAGGCCTTGATATTATCGATCTGCGCCGCCCAGCCGCGCTCGTTCATCTGCATCGCTTCGGGCATTCGGTGGGCGGGGATGGCGTCGAAGCCGCTCTCGCGGACGGTGAGGCGGGTGCCGGAGGGGGTCGGCTCGAGCCTGAACTCGACGAGCGTCGCGGGCTCGGCGGAATAATCGACGTCGGGATCGATCGCGTAGGGGTGCCAGCGGAAGGAGAAGAGGCGCGGGGGGTCCATCGTCCCCACCGCCGCTTCCCAGCGCAGATGCTCGTAGCCGGGGTGGGTGATGTGGCCGGTGGTGGGCGCCCCCGCCACAAACGGCCCGTCAAGCTTCACCCGGAACCAGGCGCCGAACTCCTCATGGTCGGTCAGCGCCCGCCATACCCGCTCGACCGGCGCCGCGATCTCGATGTTCTTCTCGACGAAGTCGGACATTGCAGAGCCTCCTGGATCAGCGCCACCCCGCCGCACGACGCTTGCGCATGACGAGGGTCGGCCATTCGCCGGTACCGCCCGAAGTCAGCATCAGCCCGTGGCGGCGATAGGCGGAGGCGACGGCTTCGGCCTGCTGGTCGAGGAGGCCGGCGAGGACGAGGCGGCCGCCGGGCTCCAGCGCCGCCGAGACGGACGGCGCCAGCTCGATCAGCGGGCCTGCCAGGATATTGGCGAGGATGAGGTCGTAGGGCGCGGACGCCGTGAGCCGCGGATGGTTCATGCCCTCGGCGACCGCGAGCTCGAGGCGACCGGGGCCGCGGCCGAGGGGGACGTGGTTCAGCCGCGCATTCTCCTCGGTCACCTCGATCGAGACGGGATCGATGTCGCTGGCGATCGCGCGCGCCGACGGCCACAGCCGAAGCGCTGCGAAGGCGAGGAGGCCGGTGCCGGTGCCGAGATCGAGTATCCTCGTGAAGCGGAGCCCCTGGTCCTTCATCCGGCTCAAGGCCGCGAGGCAGCCGGCCGTGGTGTCGTGATGGCCGGTGCCGAAGGCGCGGCCGGCGTCGATCTCGAAGGCGATCGCCCCCTCCGGCACCTCGTCCCGATGCGCCGGCGTGTGGACGAAGAAGCGCCCGGCCCGGATCGGCTCCAGCCCCTGCTGGCTGAGCGTCACCCAGTCGGCGTCCTCGACCCGCTCCACCGCCGGCGCTCCCGCCGCCGACGGCGCCAGCGCCTTCAGCATCGCCAGCATCTCGGCGGTCGGTTCTTCCTCGAAATAGGCGTCGAGGCGCCAATCCTCCGGCCGCGCCGGGTCCGCCTCGCTGGTCATCAGCACCGGCGGCTCGTCCAGTTCGGCGAGCGGCGCGATGTCGGCCTGAAGCGCCTCGGCCTCTGTTTTGGTGCAGGGGAGGGTGACCTTCCAGCTCATCGTTTCGCCTCCGCGGCGAGCCGCTCGTCCAGCCGCTTCGCCGCCGCCGCGCTATAGGCGACGCAGGCGTTCCGGTCGGCAAGCGGCGCCCGCCCCGCCAGCCGCTCGAACAGATTGCTCGCGCCCGGGTGAGGCGTGATGAGGATGTCGCAGGGCATAGCCGCCACTCTCGCGAAACTCGCCCGGAAGCGGGCGACCAGCGCCGGATCGCCGGTGAAGCGGAAGCGCTCCGGCCCGACGGCGGTCAGGCTGTCGGCATAGACGATGTTCCGGCAGCTGCCCTTTTCGCACAGCTGCCAGCTCCAGCTCGTGCTGCCGGCGGTATGTCCCGGCGTCGCATGGACCTTTAGGTGCAGGGTTTCGATCCGGACCTCTTCGCCATCGCGCACCACGCGGTCGACCTTCACCCCCTCGAAGCTTGCGATCGTCCCGGCCTGAGGGTCGGAGGGATCGGGCGTGCCCCTCTCCAGGCCCCTCTGCGCCTCCGCCCGAGCCACCAGCCTCGCCCCGGTAAGCCGCTTCAGCGCGGCGAGACCGCCGGCATGGTCGACATGCTCATGGCTGCTGAGCAGGAACTTCACCGCCTTGGGATCGAAGCCCAGCTTGCGGATATTGGCCGCGATCTGCGGCGCGGCCTCCGCGGTGGCGCCGTCGATCAGGATATGCCCCTTGGCCGAAGTGACCAGCACCGAGGCAATCCCGCAGGTGCCGACATAATAAGTGTTCCCCGCGATCCGTGCCGGCGGGGCGGGGTCGCTCCACCCGTCCTTGCCCGCGCAGGCCTCGGCAAGGGCAACGCCGTCCGGCGCGGCCATAAGCAGCGCCAGCGCGAGGCTAGCGGACAAAGCTCGCCCCGTTGACGTCGATCACCGCACCCGTCGCCGAAGCAGGCGCGTCGACCGCAAGCCAGCGCACCGTCTCCGCCACCTCGTCCGCGCCCGCCACCCGGCCCAAGGGAATGTCGGCGACGATCTTCTGCCCGCCCCGGCTCGCCATATAATCGTCGATCATCTCGGAGGCGGTGAAGCCCGGGCAGACGACGAAGGCGAGCACCCCGTCCGCCGCATATCCGCGCGCGATCGACTTGGTCATGCCGACCATCCCCGCCTTGGACGCGGCATAATGCCAATGCTGCGGCGAATCCCCGCGATAGGCGGCGCGGCTGGCGACATTGACGATCCGCCCGCCGCCCTTCGCCTGGAAATGGAGCACCGCCAAGCGGCACAGCTCGGCCGACGCAGTGAGGTTCACCGTCATCGTCCGCTCCCACTGGGCGACCCATTCGCCGTGGGGGGCGTCGAGCGGCGCCGCTTCGAAGATTCCGGCATTGTTGACCAGCACGTCGATCCGTCCGCCCAGCCGCTCGAGCGCCGCGTTCCACAGCGCCTCCGCCGCGCCTTTGGCGGCGAGGTCCGCCGCGATCCGGCCGTCGCCGCCGCCGCTCGAATGGCCGACGATATTATGGGTGGAAAGGGCCTCGGCGATTGCCTTGCCGATGCCGCGGCTGGTGCCGGTGACGAGGATGTTGCTCATGCCCGCGCCCTAGCGAGGGCCGGCCCTGAGTGGAAGCCTAGCCTGCGTCGACATTCAGCTGCCCGTTTGGAAATTTAATCCCCTCTCCCCTGGGGGGAGAGGGTTAGGGTGAGGGGGTTCGGCGTCTCCGCGACAGGCTCAGAGCCCCCTCACCATGAGCAGGTGCGAACGTCTCCCAGACGTTCGCAGCCATGCCGGGGGCATGGCGGGCCTGCTCATCCTCTCCCCGCCGGGGAGAGGGGGAAGAAGTGGCCCCGAATGCCGGTCCCGCCTCAGGCCGCGAACGTGCCGACGAAGCGCCCGGTGGCGTCCTTGAACCGCGCCATCTGCTCGTCGACATGGCTGAAGCTCTGCTTCACCGCGTCGATCTCGGTCGCGACATTCTCGGTGTCCGAACGGATCGCGGCGATGGTCGAGGACATGGTGTCCGCCGCGAGCGCGGTTTCGTCGACCGCGGCGGTGATCATCGTCACCGTCTGGGCCTGGAGCTCCATCGCCTGGCGGATCCGGTCGGCCGAGCTCTGCACTTCCTCGACCGTATGCTTGATCGAGCCATTGGCATCGACCGTCTGGCGGGTCGCCTGCTGGATGGCCGTGATCTTGGCGTTGATGTCGTCGGTCGCGCGCGCGGTCTGGTTGGCGAGCGACTTCACTTCCTGCGCCACCACCGCGAAGCCGCGTCCCGCATCCCCCGCCCGGGCCGCCTCGATCGTCGCGTTGAGCGCGAGGAGATTGGTCTGCCCGGCAATGTCGCGGATCAGCGACAGGATCGATTCGATCGCCTCGACATGGGTGGAGAGCGCCTGGCTCGCCTTGACCGCCTGCCCGGCCTGGTCGCCGGCGCGGGTCGCGACCTGAGCGGCGACCTCGACTTCGTTGCGCGCATCCTCGATCGCCCGAATGAGGCCCGCAGCGGTCTGCGCCGCCTCGCGCATCGCAAGCGCCGACTGTTCGGCGGCGGCCGCCACCTCGCTGGTCTTGCCCAGCATGCCCCGCGCCGCCGAGGACGCATCCGCCGCCTGCGCCCGAAGCATCTGGCTGTCCGACGCGGTGCGCTCGATCGCGCCGACGATTTCATTGTTGAACTGCTCGGCCCGCGCCATCTGCCGCTCGCGCTGCCCCTGCGCCCGGATCAGCGCATAATGCGCCGCGAACACGTCCGCCTCGAGCAAAGTCGAAGCGGTGAGGCAGCGCGACAGCCGCACCAGCCGCTCGGGATCGTCCCCGAGCTTCTCGGCGAGAACCTTATACCCCTCGTCCGCCGCGGCGCTGATCGCGCTGATCAAGGTGGTGAGGCTGACCCCGGCGGAGGTTGCTTCCTCGACATAGGTGCCGACCATGTCCGCCCAGCGCTGCCCGCCCGCATCCGAATATTTGGCGACGAGGTAGGGGATGATCCTGGCCACGGCAGCGTCCATCGCCTCGTCCTCGAAACCTGCCTCGACGTCCGGCGCGCTCTCGAAATGGCTCCAGAAGCGGCGCGCTACCCGCACCGCCTCGTCGGCGAACAGGGCTGCGATCTCGCGGCATTCGGCGGCGAAATTCCCGTCGGCGTCGAACCGCTCGATCCGCCCGGCCAGCCTCACCTCATCCGAACCGCCCGCCATCGCCCGTCCTCGCTTTCAAAATCAGGGCCCCGGTCTAGGCCCGCACTGGTAAACAAGCGGTTAGACTTTGCGGGACCCCGCCTACCGCCCCGCCCGGCGCCCGCGCCCCCTTGCAACCTCCTGCCCAAGTCCTAAAAGCCGCAGCCGACAGGAGCCTTCATGCACCGCAATCCCGACCGCCCCCTCTCGCCCCATCTGACGATCTGGAAATGGGGCCCGCACATGCTGGTCTCGATCCTCCACCGTGTGACCGGCACCGGCCTCGCCATCGTCGGCGGCCTCGCTTTCACCTGGTGGCTGATGGCCGCGGCGACGAGCGAGGAGGCGTACAGATATTTCGTCTCCTGGGCGACGCACTGGACCGGCCTCATCGTCCTCGTCGGCCTGAGCTGGGCCTTCTTCCAGCACACGCTTTCCGGCCTCCGCCATTATGTCATGGACATCGGCGCCGGCTTCGAGCTCTCCGGCAACAAGCTCTGGGCGATGGCGACCCTGGCCGGCTCGGCCGTGCTCACTGCCTTGCTGTGGCTCTACATCCTGATGGGACGCTAGGAATGACGATGGAAACCCCCACCGCCCGGGTGCGCGGCCTCGGCTCGGCCCAGGAAGGCGCCGAGCATTGGTGGACCGAGCGGCTGACCTCGATCGCCACCTTCGCCCTCTTCGTCTGGGCGATAATCTCGGTCGTCCGGATGGGCAGCCTCGATTATCACACGGTTACCGAATGGCTGCGCGAGCCGCTCGCCGCGGTGCCGATGCTGCTCCTCATCGTCGCGACCTTCTGGCATTTGAAGCTCGGCCTGCAGGTGGTGGTCGAGGATTATGTTCACGAGGAAGGCAATAAGTTCTTCACCATCGCGCTGCTCAATTTCTTCGTCGTGATCGCGGCCGCCTTCGCTTTGTTCGCGGTGCTGAAGATCGCGCTCGGAACGCCCGGCTAGGCCGATGCAATTCTTCATCTTCATCCGCTGCAAGCCGGGCAGGACCAGCGACGTCGGCCGGGCGATGGTCGAAAAGCGCCTCGCCGAGGTGCAGGAGATCCATTCGATCAGCGGCGAATGGGATCTGATGGTCCGCGCCATGGTCCGCTCGCGCGGCGCCGAGGCGGATTTCGAAAGCAATGTGATGGAAGTCCTGCTCGCCGGCCAATGGGACAATGTCGAGCGCACCCAGACCATCATCGGCTACCGAGTCTTCAACCCGGACGATTCCTTCGTCGAATGAGGGCCCGACCGTCGCAAGCTTGATCGCGGCGGCGGCGGCGACCGAATGGCCCGGGGTTGTCGCCGAGACCACGAAGTAATATAGGCGCAGTCTGGATCGGGAGAGCCGGGGCCGCGCAGCTTAGACAGGCTGCTCATCTCCTCAAGGGAGTGACGGTGAGAACTGCTGCTATCCTGAGCCAGTCCGCTCCCGTTCCTCGCACCGGCTACCCGGACCATCCCGCGCGACTTGCCGCTTTCGTAAACTCTATCTTTGCAGGCAGCCGCTAGGGTGGCCTTTGCCGGGCAGGCTCTTCGCCCAGGAGCAACGGTCTGATGGACGTACGTGTAGACAAGGCTTCTTCGACGAGGTGGCTGCCCCAACGCCCCAATGGCAGGGTGATCGGCGCGGCGACCGCGGCCGGGGTGTTCATGTTGACTGCGGTGGCGTCCAGATTTGATTGGCTGCGAGCGCTCCCCAACGGGAAGGGGCCTCCTCCCAGTCGGGAAAAGCCGCATTCCTTCACCGGCCCGGCGCCGGAATGGGGTGAGGGCGCCGAAGAGCTGCAGAACGTTGCCACGCGCGGCCTTGATATATACGCGAGACTGAGGACGACGCTCGAAGCGGAACATCCGTCGAAGTGCATCGTCATCAATGTCGACACGGCAGAATTCGTGGTTGGGGACACTTTTGGCGAAACACACCGCAAGTTCCGCGAACGCTTCGGCGATGCGCCCTCTTGGGACGGACGGATAGGGGACGCCGAAAGTGGTCTCGGTCGAACGCGGTTGGTATAACGAGCTCGGCGAGCCCCTCGTCACATTGCAGCTGCACATCGCCGACGACGACTATCTTCCGATCGAGGTGCTGGTAGACACGGGTTTCAACCGCGGCCTCCTCCTCTTTGCCGGCGAAGCGCGCGCTGCGCGCCTTCCCCCAACCCGCAGCGCCTCCGCGAAGTTGTACCTCGCCGATGGCAGCCCATGCAGCGCCAGATCCACCTTCGGCTACATCAGGTGGATGGGCGAATTGAAGGAAATCGAGGTCCTCGTCGTGGAGCACGACCGCGGCGAAAGGGACAAGTGCCTGATCGGGATGGAGCTGCTGAAGCACACCGACATCCTCTTCGGACCCGACGACTTTCACATCCATGCTCTTCTCCCCGAGGGCGGACAGGCAGGCTGAAGTCCAATCGGTGGTAGCCGTCGCAGAGTTGCCCACAGCACTCTCTACCAATACATCCAAAACGGATGCTTATTCGTGGCTATAGCAGCCTAATTATTTCCGGTTGCGGAAGTGAAAATCCCGTCATAACCTCGATCAAGGCAGTGAATACTGCCGCAGGGGGAGGATCAGCGTGCTTGCAACGCAGAAGAAGCCGCAGGCTGCGGCGAAGGCTGAGCCGCTCGTCTTCATTCACGACGCCGCGATCGACGATTTCGTCGCGACGCTGCTGATCGAGGCGATGCCCGGCTATGATCTTCAGGGGATCGTCATCGCCAATGCCGATTGCGTGCCCCAGCCGGGGATCGAGGTCGCCTCGCGGGTCAACGCCTTCATGGGCCGGCCGGACCTGCCGCTCGGCCTCAGCAGCGCGCGCGGCTGGAATCCCTTTCCCTGGCCCTATCGCGGCGACTGCGTGACCCTGGGCGGGATCGACAGCCTGAAGCCGTTCAAGTCGAACGTCCCGACGCCGCCGCCATCGGGCGACGACCTCCTCGTCAGCCTGCTTCGCAAGGCGCTGCGGACCAAACGGCCGCTCACTATCCTGCTCACCACCGGCTTCACGCCGCTGATGCAGGTGCTCGAGAAGCAGCCCGCTTTGGCCAAGGGGATCGGCCGGATATCCTGGATGGGCGGAGCGCTCGATGTCCCCGGGAATCTCGATGCGGCGACGATCAACCCGGCGGTCGCAAACAAGCATGCCGAATGGAACGTCTTCTGGGACCCGTTCGCGGCCGACAAGGCGCTCGCCACGCTGCCCGAGGTCGCCGTCTTCCCGCTCGACATCACCGACCAGGCGAAGATCACCGACGAATTCAAGGCTCGGCTGAAGGCGCAGGGGGCGGCGCACAGCTTCTCGCAATTCGCTTACGAGGCCTATCAGCTGGTCGCCGCGGAGACCTTCTACGACATGTGGAACGTCACCTCGACGGTCTGGCTCGACGCGCCGAAGCTCTACTCGGCGCCGCGGCGGACCGCGCTCAAGGTCGAGCAATGGGGCTTCGAGCAGGGCTGGATGCAGGCCGCGTCCGGCGGCGGGCGGCCCAGGCACAAGGTGTTTCTGAGCTTCGCCGATCTGGCGGGCTTCTACGATTATGTGGTGGAGCGGCTGGCACGCTCGGCCTGAGGGGGAGGGGGCGAAGGGATGAAGCGATCGATATTGGGAGCGGCCGCGCGTCGCGCGGGCCTGGCACTGGCCGTGGGGGCGGCCCTGTTCGCGATTTCCAGCTGCAGGCAGACGGACGGCGCCGACGGCGGCAAGGCCGCGGTCGGAGCGGCCGCCGAATTCGCGTTCCGAAGCTCGGTCGAATCGCCGCCGCCCGGCGAGTCCGTGCCGTTCAAGCTCAGCGCCAACTATCCGACCGCCGCGCCCGCCGCCTGCGCGCCCGCAGACTGTCCCTGGCTGACGATGAATGTGAATTTCGACACAAGCTTCCCGCCCAAGCCGGTCTCCTGGCAGGGCGGCGGCTGGGACCGCTATATCGCCTCGATCCTTACCTATGTCCGCAAGGGGCAGGATCCGAACCTCGCCGACCAGGTGGGTTTCAGGCCCGACATCGGCGGCGGGGGCCCGCGCTGGTTCAACGTGCCGTGGATGGCCTACGACCCGTCGGCGGGCCGCGAATATCGCCACGGCACCACCAATGAGCGCACCGCCCATCTCCAGGATCTGATCGGCCCCGACGGCAAGCCGCTGGTCGCCGACGATTCGGTCGGTGCCGTCCACCTCTTCGCCGGGATGAGCGATGCCTGCAAAGGCCGCTATCCGGAAGGCTTCGAGACCTGGTCGGTCGGCTATTACAACCCGCAGGGCGGCTATGCGATCGGCCGCTCGATCCCGAAGGACGGCGTTCCCAAGACCGCCGATTATATGGGCTCCCAGATGCTCGCCGGCCTGCCCTTCCCGGCCGGGACGGTGGTGGTGAAGGTGCTCACCACCAATGCGCCGCCCGAATGCGTGCCCGCGCTCAAGGGCTCGCCGGAATGGCGGGTCAACCGCCATGTCTTGGGCAGCAAGCACGGTAAGCCGAGCTATATGTGCGCGCGCGCCGTCCAGGTCTCCCGGGTGGTCCAGATCGACGTCGCGGTGACCGATCCGCGCTCGCCGACCGGCTGGGTCTACGGCACCTACGCCTATGACGGGAACCAGCCCGGAGCGACCTTCTGGGACCGGCTGGTGCCGCTCGGCGTGCAATGGGGCACCGATCCCTGGACCTTTCCCGCGGTCCCCGACGGCGCCGCCTCGCTTCCGCTCCAGCAGTCGGTCGCCAATCCGGCCATCGGCACGGGCAATCTCTACGAGCATATGGGCTGCCGCGGGCGGCTGGCAGGGCCGGTCGACAATCCCCAATCGTCCTGCGTCTCCTGCCACGCCAGCGCTTATGCGGCGAAGCCGGGCGCGAAATCGGTAATGGGCCAGAACGTCCCGCCCTCCTTCGGCTTCGACGGCCTTTGCACGGCCTATTCCGCCGACAACGCGTCCTACTTCCAGAACGCGCGGCCGCCGCAGAGCTTCGCGGGCGGCAAATATCCGGACGCGATGTCCCTCGATACGTCGCTCCAGCTGGAGGTGGCGATGCAGCAATACGGCCAATATGCGACCGGCAAGGCGCCCGAGCCCTGCGTGGACAGCGCGTCGTGAGCGGGCGCGGCAAGAAGGAGGGCGGCAAAGGCCAGAACCGCGAAGGGCTGTCGCGGCGCCAGCTGATCGGCGGGGCAGCGGTCGCCGCCGCCGTCGTCGCGATCCCGGGGAACCGCGCCGAAGCTGCCCCGGCGGCCGCCGCTCCCGCCTCCGCTCCCGGGGCCGACCGCTGGGTGAAGCTGCGCTGCGCCTTCAAGGACGTGGTGATGGACGGCCGCAAGATGCGGCTTCGTGCCTATAACGGCCAGATCCCCGGCCCGCCGATCGAGGTCCGCCCCGGCGAGACGCTGCGCATCCGGGTCGAGAACGCGCTCCCGCCCTACGATTCGACCGGCTGGAGCGGCGACCATAACGTCCCCCACCGGCTCGATTCGACCAACCTCCACATCCACGGAATGGACGTCCGCCCGCATCTGTTCGAGCCGCTGGGCACGTCGGACCCGCTCTCGCGGATGATCGCGATCCGCTCGGGCGAGCAGAAGGATTATGTCTTCGAGGTCCCCTCGAACCACCCGCCCGGCCTCTATTGGTACCACCCCCACCATCACGGCTCGACGGTGGTCCAGGCGGTGAGCGGGATGGCGGGCGCGATCATCGTCCGCGGCGCGATCGACGAAGTGCCCGAGATCAAGGCCGCCCGCGACATCCCGCTGGTCATGCAGGACATCGGCCTGTTCCAGAGCGAGGAGGACCCCAACCTCTGGACCTATTTGCCGAAGCAGAATGCGATCTGGCAGACCTTCGGCGGCAACGTCACCATGTACGATCCCGCCACCGGCAAGACCAACCCGACCAGCCTTCGCGGCGGCTTCACCACCGGCGATTATGCGCTCCGCTATTACCTCTTGAACGGCGTGCCCTTCTTCCGCGAGACCCATAATCCGGCGGTTCCGCAAAGCCCGGTCCCGGCCCAGATGAAGCCGCCGAGGATCCGGATGAACCCGGGCGAGGTCGTCCGCTTCCGGATGCTCAACGCCACCTCGGACAATCTGATGCCGATCGTCGTCGAAGGCCATGTCATGCAGCTCATCGCCCTGGACGGGGTCAATTTCGCGGCGCCGCGGGCGATCCCGATCAACGGCAATGGCGACGGCAACGGCCAGGTCCTGCTCGCCTCGGCCAACCGCGCCGAATTCCTGATCAAGGCGGTGTCGAAGCCGGGCGTCTACCGCATCGTCCAGCTGCCCCAGACCCAGCAATTCCTCGACAGCGCGCAAAAGACGATCTGCGAGATCGAGGTGGTCGGCAAGCCGATGGACATGGCGCTCCCCACCGCGCTCCCGGTCTCGCCGCGCAACTATCCTCTGATCGACCCGTCCGAGGTCAAGCGGATCCGCACCTTCCAGTTCGGCGGCGCCTTCCCGGGCGTGGTCAACCCGTATGTCGGCATCGATTTCCTGATCAACAACATGCAATATCAGGAGACGGCGGTGCCGACCGTGGTCAATCGCGGCGACGTCGAGGAATGGCATTTGGTGGTCGAGGGCGTCCACCATGGCGGCACCGAAGGCCACCCCTTCCACGTCCACGTCAACTCGTTCGAAGTGATCTCGGTCGGCGGCAACCCGCTCCCGCCCGGCACCATCCAGGACACGATCTGGATCCCGCAGGACACGATTGTCGTCATCCGGATGAAGTTCCAGCAATGGCTCGGCAAGTCGGTCTTCCACTGCCACATCCTCCCGCACGAGGACACGGGGATGATGCAGAACTTCCTGATCGTCGACGCGGGAGCCGATACGCACCACGCCGCCGCAATGCACCCGGCGGTGCCGAGTGGACACGGCGGGCACGGGAGGTAGGGGAGCAGCCTAAAGCCGCCTCACCTGCGGCTGCGGGGCCGGTCGGAGCAGCAGCTCCTTCATCGCCCAGACCATCGCGTCGGCGCGGTCTGGGCTCCCCGCGCCTTCATAGCCCCCGCCCGAGATCAGGCCTGTGAGCTGGTCCTCGAGCTTCGGGAAGGCGCCCGCGAACTTCGCTTCGCCCCGCTCGAAGCAGGCCGCCACCGGCTCCGCGCGCCGCGCCTTGCCGAGCGAGGCGTGGACGCGCCTGATCCCCGCTCTGACGCCGCCGCGGAGCACCGATTCGACCATTTCGCCGCCCTGATTGTCCTCCGCGACGATCCGGTCGGCCGACCAGGTCTCCGCCGCCGCCGCGACCCTGCGCCCCCAGCGCTCCGGCGACAGTCCCCCTTCCGACAGATCGGCCATCACCAACCCAATCCCGTCCTCGCGCAGCCCGCACACCACGATCCCGCATTCGTCGCCGTCCGCGCTCGCCGGCGGGTCGACCCCGATCACCACCCGCGCGATATCCCCCCGGCCCGTCACCGGCGCCACCCGCGACCGTTCGATCAGGTCCCGCGGCCAAAGCGATCCCAACACGTCCTCGATCAGTTCGCCGAGCAGCTCCTGCCGCCCCAGCCTCGTCCCGCCGTGCAGCCGCTCGACCGTCTCGACGAAGCCCGGCGCGAGGTGCGGATTGTCCCGGGTCGCCCCGCCGGTCTTCTCCACCCCGCCGATCGCAAGCACCGCCTTCAGCGCCGGGATCGCGCGCGGGGTGGTCGTCACCACCGCCTGCGGCCGCTCCCCCGCGCGCAGCCCCAGAATCAGATTGTCCCAGGCCGTTTGCGCCTGCCGCCATTTGGCGAGCTCGTCGCACCAGGCGAAATGATGCTCCGGCCCGCGCAGGCTCTCCCCATGCGCGCCCGAATAGACGAACGCCTTCGCCCCGCTCGCGAAGGTCAGCTGCCCGATCCCCGGCTCCCAGCGCATCCCCCGCCGCTCGGCCCCGCTCCGCGCGCAGGCCATGATCCCGCTCCGCCCCTCGATCATCACCCGCCGCGCCTCCTCCGGGGTTGCGGCGACCAAAGCGATCGAGGCGTCGGGCGTCTCGCGCGCCTTTTGCGACACCCATTCCGCCCCCGCCCTTGTCTTGCCGAAGCCGCGCCCGGCCATCATCACCCACACCGTCCAGTCCTCGCGCGTCGGCTGCTGGCCCGGCCGCGCCCAAGTCAGCCAGCTCTCGTCCACCCCCCGAACGGCGAACTCGCCCACCGCGGCGATCGAGTCCCGCCGGTGCTCGCGCGGCACCCGCCGGAACAAAGCGAGCAGCTCCGCCGGCCCCGCCACGCTCCCCGGCCGCGGCGGCACCCCGTCCAGGCTCTTGACCTCGATCGGCCCCAACCCGCGCTGCCGGCACCTGGGCCCCCGCCACTCGCGCCGCCGCCATCTCCGAACCGCCCGCCGCGCCTCAACCCCCGCCTTCGCCCCCGCAAGCCTCGCTTCCATCCTTCTCCTCCCTCTCCTGATTCGCGAGCGCCTCGTGCCGCTCGATCGCGTCGATCTTGCGCATCACGCTGTCGATCGCCTCCTCGAAGCTCCGCTCCGCCGGCCCTTTGCGCGACCCTCGCGAGGTCCGCCCGCCGCGCCGCGCGTCGATGAAGGCGAGGATCCGCATCGCCTCGCCCGGACTGAACGGCACCTCCGCCTCCCCCTCCGGCCGAGCCTCGCCCGGCCTTCGCAGAAGCGCATGGGCATGGGCGATCAGTCCGAATTCGAGCCGCGTGTCCGCCTCCTCCAGCGCCTCGTCCACCGAAGCCCGGAACGCCGCCCATTTGCGCACCCGCTCGTGGACCGACGCCGGCTGGAACCCGACCGCCCGAGCGCAGGCGTCGAAATTCCCGGTCGCCGCCAGCCGCGCGAGGAAGTCCGCCTCAATGTCCGAAGTCCAATGCCCGTCGCGTGCGAATGTCACCTGAAGCCTCCCTGCCCGATTGCGCCGGATCACCGGCTCCGGCCGCTCCTGCCGCCGCTTCCGCCCCGGCCTGAGAAACCCG
>VBAE01000216.1:0-4930 GCA_005882415.1 Alphaproteobacteria bacterium
ATCCTCGGCATGCTGCTGAGCCTTGCGGTCTTCCCGTTCGCCTTCGTCCGGCGCACCGGCGGCAGGGTCGCGATCTTCATGCTCGCGGCGCTCGTCCATATCGGCACCGCCGCCGTCTATTATCTGTGGGTCAAGGCCGGCAACACAGCCGACACGATCCTTTATTATTACGACCCGTTCAAGATGATGGGCACCGGCCTTCGCCCGGGCACGCTGTTCGCGCTCTACATGGTGCAGACTCTGAAGGAGTCGATCGGCGGCACCTATCTGGATTTCTTCCTGCTGTTCCAGGCGTTCGGCTTCTGGGGCATAGCCTTCATGATGCGGACGGTCGAGGAAATCTATGCCGAACTCGACACTGTCCAGCCGCGGCTGACCTACCTCGTCTTCTTCCTTCCCGGAGTCCATTTCTGGACCAGCGCGATCGGCAAGGACGCGCCTTTGTTCTTCGCGGTCAGCCTGGCGATCTGGGCGGCGATGCGGCTCAAGACGCGCATTCCCGCCTTCGCCTTCGCTTTGTTCGTGATGGTGCTGTTCCGGCCGCACATCGCGCTTATGGCGAGCGTGTCGATGGCGCTCGCCGCCTTTTTCGATCCCCGCGCCAGCGGCTGGGTCAAGATCACCCTGCTGGTGCTCGCCTTCGGCGGCATGGCGGTGTTCGCGGGCACGGTGCAGACCTCCTTCGCGGTCGACGTGACCAGCGCCGACTCGATCAGCGAGTTCATCAGCCGCAACAACGAGGTCAGCAAGAAGATGGGCGGCGGGTCGGCCGTCATCGGCGCCTCCTATCCGGTGAAGCTGTTGAGCCTGCTGTTCCGGCCGCTGTTCCTGGATGCGCAGGGTCCGTTCGGGCTGATCGCCTCTTTCGAGAATCTGTTCATCCTGTTCATGATCGGCACGATGGTGAAGCGGTTCCGGGATTCGCTGCAGCTGACCCGGCAGGTCTTCTTCATCCGCTTTGCGCTGGTCTTCTCGATCATCATCACGCTGACGCTGGCGCTGGTCTATTACAATGTCGGCCTCGGCCTCAGGCAGAAGATGATGATCATGCCGGGGCTGCTGGTCTTCTTCGCGGCGCTGTGGGGCGTCCGCCAGGTGAAGAACCAGTCCAACCTGGCGCTGAGCTACGCCTGACATGGCAGCGAAGAAGGCAGCGGGGACCGTCGCGGTCCTCGGCTCGTACGCGCCTTCGCTGATCGTCTTCCGAGGGCCGATGATCGCCGATCTGGTGAAGCGCGGCTATCGGGTGGTGGCGATGGCGCCGGCGATCGGCCCCGACATCCGCGCCGCCCTCGCCGAGATCGGGGCGGAGGCGCGGGACGTGCCTTTGGTCAACAGCAGCCTCGATCCATTCGCCACCGCGCGCAGCCTGAGGCTGCTCACCGCCATACTCCGCGATGTCGCGCCCGACGCCGTCATCGCCTACACGATCAAGCCCGTCACGCTCGGCGCCATCGCCGCCCGCCGGGCCGGGGTGGCGAACTTCGTCGCGTTGATCACCGGCCTCGGCTTCGCCTTTACCGAAGGGGGCGGGTTGAAGCGCCGGCTTGCGAAGATCGTCGCGACCCATCTTTACCGCCGCGCCTTCCGGCGGAGCCGGAGCATCGTCTTCCAGAACCCGGACGACCGCGCCTATTTCGAGGAGGCGCGGATCGTCCCGCCCGGAGCGCGGGTCACGGTGGTGAACGGCTCGGGCATCGATCTCGACCGCTTCCAGGTGGCGCCCCTGCCTGCGGCGCCGATCTTCCTGATGATCGCCCGCCTGCTCGGCGACAAAGGCGTGCGCGAGTACGGCGCCGCCGTCGCCGTCCTCAAGGCGCGGCACCCTGAGGCGAGTTTCCAGCTCGTCGGCTATTTCGATCCCTCGCCCGACGGCATCTCCACCGACGAGCTCGATTCGATGATCGAAGGTGGGGTCGAATATCTCGGCAAGATGGACGATGTCCGCCCCGCCATCGCCGACGCCTCGGTCTACGTCCTCCCCTCCTATCGCGAGGGCACGCCGCGCTCGGTGCTGGAGGCGATGGCGATGGGACGCCCGGTCGTCACTACCGACGCGCCCGGCTGCCGCGAGACGGTGGTGGACGGGGAGAACGGCTTCCTCGTCCCCCCGCGCGAAGCCGCTCCGCTGGAAGCGGCGATGGAGAAGTTCATTCTCGACCCCGGCCTCATCCCGGCGATGGGCGAGAAATCGCGGCGCCTCGCCGAGCGCAAATATGACGTCCATGCGGTCAACGCAGCCCTGTTCGAGGCGGCGGGGCTGTGAAGCGGCTGTTCGACATCAGCGCCTCGCTGGCGGCTCTTGTGATCCTGTCGCCGCTGATCCTGCTCGTCGCCTTGCTGGTCCTGCGCGACCTCGGCCGGCCGATCTTCTTCCGCCAGAAGCGTCCCGGCCTTCACGGCCGGCCGTTCGAAATGATCAAGTTCCGCACCATGCGCAACGACGCTTCGATCGGCACCGACCTCAGCCGCGACGCGCAGCGGCTGACGAAGCTCGGCCGTTTCCTGCGCGCCGCGAGCCTGGACGAGCTGCCCGAGCTCTGGAACGTGCTGAAGGGCGACATGAGCCTGGTCGGCCCCCGCCCGCTCCTCATGCAATATCTGGAACGCTATTCGCCCGAGCAGGCGCGCCGCCATCTGGTTCGCCCCGGGGTCACCGGTTGGGCCCAGGTCAACGGCCGCAACGCCCTCTCCTGGGAGGACAAGTTCGCGCTCGATTGCTGGTATGTCGACAACCGCTCGATGCTCCTCGACCTCAAAATCCTGTTCCTGACCGTGTGGCACGTGGTCCGGGCGAGCGGCATCAGCGCCGCCGGCGAGGCGACCATGAAGGAGTTCATGGGTTCCCCTGTGGCGGCCCCGCAACGGGACAGTGCTCAGCTGGGGGCTGACGAAGCCGCACCGCTTTCCTAAACAGCCTGAAGAGGCTAGGGGATGGCGCTGAAATCCGACAGGAATGACGCGAAATGACCGCTGCGACGCATATCAATGCTGCATCGATGCCCGCTGACGGGCGGCCTTCGCCGGCCGACATCGCGATGCGCGCGGACGAGGCCTGGCCGTTCTACGGCGAGGACGAGATCGAGGCGGTGGCGCGGGTGATGCGCTCCGGCAAGGTCAGCCAGTGGACCGGCCCCGAGGTCTTCGCTTTCCAGGATGCGCTTACCGAGAAGTTCGGTGGCTTGAACGGCATCGCGCTCGCCAACGGCTCGCTCGCGCTCGAGCTTCCGCTGCGCGCCTTCGGGGTGGGGCCGGGAGACGAGGTGATCGTCACCCCCCGCTCCTTCGTCGCCTCCGCCTTCTGCGCCCGCCTGCTCGGCGCCACGCCGGTCTTCGCCGATGTCGACCGGGACAGCGGCAACATCACCGCCGCGACCATCGAGCGGGTGCTGACCGACCGCACCAAGGCCATTATTCCAGTCCACCTCGCCGGCTGGCCGACCGACATGCCCGCCATCATGGAGCTGGCCTCGACCCGCGGGATCAAGGTGATCGAGGATTGCGCGCAGTCGCAGGGCGCTTCGATTGAAGGCAGGCCGGCCGGAAGCTTCGGCGACGCGGCGGCCTTTTCGTTCTGCCAGGACAAGATCATCAGCACCGGCGGCGAGGGCGGCTTCACCAGCTTCCGGGACCGCGATCTCTGGGAATGGGCCTGGTCGTATAAGGACCATGGCAAGAGCTGGGAGAAGGTGAACACGCCCGCAGTCCATCCCGGCCTGTTCCGCTGGCTCCACGATTCGGTCGGCACCAACTGGCGCCTCGCCGGAATCCAGGCCGCGATCGGCCTCGTCCAGCTCGCCAAGCTCGATGCCTGGACCGATGCGCGGACCCGCAACGCGACGATCTGGGCCGAAGCGCTCCAGGGGATCGAAGGCCTGCGCGTGCCGCTGCCCGGCCCGGACCTCCGCCACGCCTTCTACAAATTCTATTTCTACGTCGATGCGCCGCTCGGCGAGGCCGGGCGCCTCCGCTCCGAGATCCTCAACCGCGCCGGCGAGGCAGGCCTCCGCCTCTTCTCGGGCTCCTGCTCGGAAATGTACCTGGAAGACGCCTTCGCCGACCTTCCGGCGCCCGACTGCCCGGTCGCGCACGAGCTCACCGAAACGAGCCTGATGGTCGAGGTCCACCCGACCCTTCGCCCCGATCTCCTAAAGGCCCGGGCGGAGCGCCTCGCGCACATCGTTCGGCAAGTGCTCGGCTGAGGGGGCGGAGTAGATGATCCTCGAACTGGTCAGGCGACTGTCGCTGCTCAGCCGCGGCCGTAAGCGCATCATCCTCGTAGCCTACGACCTTACCGCCATGGGCCTCGCACTTTGGGCGGCTTTCTCGACTCGTCTCGGGATCCTTTATTTCCCGGATAATTTCGTCGTCCTCGCCTCGGCGGTGGCGACGGCGATCATCGGTATCGTCGCGCTCTACCGGCTCCAGGTCTACCGGATCGTGCTGCGCTATTTCGATCTCCGGACCGTCAGCCGCATCTTCCTCGCCGCCGCGATCACCGCGGTCGCCTGGGTGATCCTGATCTACTTCACCCAGGGCTCGATCGAGGTCGCCGGCCGCGAGATCATGGTGCCCCGCTCGGTCGGCTTCATCTATTGCGGCTTCCTCTTCCTGCTGCTGTTCATGGGCCGCTACGTGATGGCTCTGCTGCTGGCGGGGGCAGGACGGGAATCGCCGCGCAAGCTCGGCATCCGCAGGAACATCGCGATCTACGGCGCCAATTCGGCCGGAATCAGCCTCGCCGATTCGATGCGCGCCAACAGCCAGTATCGCTTGAAGGCGTTCATCGAGGACGACCCCGCCCTCCACGGCCAGATCGTCGCCGGCGTGCCGATCTATTCGCCCCGGGCGCTCGCCGACCTCGCCCGCGCCGCCAAGTTGAGCGAGGTCTTCCTCGCAATGCCCAACGCGACCCGTTCGCAGCGGCTTG
>VBAE01000216.1:5103-23279 GCA_005882415.1 Alphaproteobacteria bacterium
ATCTGCCGCCAGATCCTCCACGCCCGGCCGAAGAAGCTCGTCCTCCTCGATCATAGCGAGTTCGCGCTCTACGCCATCGAGCAGCAGCTCCTCGAAGCACGCGAGAAGCTCGACGAGCGCGACCGCCCACAGCTCACCGCCATCGTCGGATCGATGCTGAACGAGAATCTGGTGCGCGACCTGATCCGCAACCACGACGTCGACACCATCTACCACGCCGCCGCCTACAAGCATGTGCCGCTGCTCGAGAATAATGAGGTTGTCGGCGTCGAGAACAATGTCGTCGGCACCATCGTCCTCGCCCGGGCCGCTTTCGACGCGCAGCTTACCCGCTTCACGATGATCTCGACCGACAAGGCGGTGCGCCCGAAGAGCGTGATGGGGGCGAGCAAGCGGGTCGCCGAGCTGGTCATCCAGGCGCTCGCCGACAGGCCGGAATGCCGCACCCGCTTCGGCATCGTCCGCTTCGGCAACGTCCTCGATTCCTCGGGTTCGGTGGTTCAGCGCTTCCGTAAGCAGATCGCCGAAGGGGGGCCGGTGACGGTCACCCACAAGGAGATCACCCGCTTCTTCATGTCGATCCCCGAGGCGACCCAGCTCGTCCTCCAGGCGAGCGCGATGGCGCGGCACGGCGAAGTGTTCGTGCTCGACATGGGCGAGCCGGTGAAGATCGCCGACCTCGCCCGCAACATGATCACGCTTTCCGGCATGACGGTGCGCGACGAGAATAATGTGCATGGCGACATCGGAATCGAGTTCGTCGGCCTTCGCCCGGGCGAGAAGCTCTATGAAGAGCTGTTCGTCGGCGAGGAGACGCTCCAGACCACCCATCCGCGGATCAAGATGGCCAAGGAGCGCTTCCTGCCGATGGAGCAGCTGAAGCGGCATCTGACCGAACTCCAGGCGGCGGTGGCGAGCAGCGATCCCTCCCTCGTCCGCGCCAAGCTCGGCGAGCTCATCGCGCCGGACGAAGGCGCGCTCGAGACGGTCGAGCTCGAGATCGTGGCCCGCACCTGAGCGGGGCAAAGGGGATGCCGGCCGCTGCGGCCCCGCTGAAGGTCGCGGTCCTCGCCGACGGCGGCCGCCTCCCGCGCTTCGCCTGCGACGCCATCCGGGGGATCGAGGGCTGCGAAGGGATCACCCTTTTCTCCTGCACCAACACGCGCACCCGCAAGCGGTTGGTGAAGCATGCCGGCTATTATGCGCTGAACCTCCTCAGCGTTCGCAACGCTCAGACGCGGGCGCTGCCGGCGGTGGAGTGCGGCAAGCGGATCGACGAGGAAGTGGAATTCGAGTCGCTCTACGACGGGGCGTGGCAGCGGCTTCCGGAGGCGGTGGTGGGGCGGCTTAGCGGGTTCGACGTAGTTCTGAAGATCGGCATGGGGCTGATGCGGGTGCCGGGCGCGGACGTGCTGCCGGTGCCGATCCTGTCCTACCATCATGGCGACCCGGACCGGTACCGGGGGCGGCCGGCTGGCTTCTGGGAGATCGTCGAGGGGACTCCGGTGATGGGCCAGATGGTCCAGGCGATCGGCGACAAGCTCGATGCCGGGCGGGTGGTCGCCTACGCCGAGACCAAGGTCTACCCCTGGTCCTTCCGCAAGACGCTGGTCGAATCGTTCGCCCATTCGCCGCTGATCCTCAACGCCGCGATCCGTAACGCGCTGTCGGGCGCGGACCTCGGCAAGCCGTGCAAGGGCAGGAACTACCGGCTGCCGTCCAATCTCACGGTAGCCGCCTTCGTGCTGCGCATGGCGGCGCGCTTCCTCCGCCGCCTGCTCTACGGCGCGCTGGTCGAGAAGAAGTGGAAGGTCTCGCTCGCAGACGCTTCCGGGCCAGCGGAGGCGCTGTTCGACGGCCGCTCCTTTCCCCCACGCTCCGGCTGGCGGACTCTGGAGGAAGCGAAGAATTACGTCTTCTACGCCGACCCCTTTTTCAGCGCCGATCCGCCCGGGCTTCTGGTCGAGGCGCTGAGCCGGGAAGGGATCGGCGAGATCGTACTGGTGGGCGACGAAGGTCACCGCCGAGTCTCCAACTGGCCCGGCCACCTCTCCTACCCGGCGACGGTGGAGGTGGACGGGCGCCAGCTCCTCCTCCCCGAAATGGCCGCGACGTCCGCACCCATTCTCTTCACGCTGGAGAGCGGAGCGATGGTGCCGGTCGGCCCGCTGCCCCTCGCTAAGGAAGCGCGGATCGCCGATCCGACGATCGTCAAGCACCAGGGTCGCGTCTATCTGTTCGGGACGCTTCCCGAGGTCGGGAACAACGTCCTCCACCTCTGGTCCGCCGACAGCATGGCGGGTCCCTTCGTCCTCCACCCGCAAAGCCCGGTGCGGATCTCGCCGGCGGGTTCGCGGATGGCGGGGCAGATCCTGCACGCGGAGGCCGGCCTCCTCCTCCGGCTCGGCCAGGATTTCCGGATGGATTATGGCGACGGCATCTTCGCCTTCGCGATCGAGGAGATGAGCGCCTCGGCCTATCGCGAGCGCGAGATCGGCGAGCTTCGCTTCTCGGGCGTGCGGGGGCCGCACACGCTCAACGTCCGCGGCGGCGAACTCTTGTTCGACTGGTATGTCGACAGCGTCTCGCCGGCCGCCGGGCTTCGCCGGCTGTTCGGACGGCTGAGGCGCCGTCAGGCGGCGCGCGCCTCGAGCGAATAGAGGGTTTCGAGCACGCGGCTCTGGTCCGCCTCGCTGAGGTAGGGCCCCATCGGCAGGCTGAACACGCGCGCGCTGGCGTCCTCGGAGACCGGGAAGTCGCCTTCCTTGAGGCCGAGGTCGATGAGCGCGGTCTGCATGCCTTCATGATCCGCGTCCGCTCCGCGCCGCTCTCGGCGAGCACCGAATATTGCGCCCAGCTGCTGACATAGCCTTCGGGCACGTGCGGGCCGGTCAGCCAATTGGGGAGCTGGTTGGTGTAGCGCTGCGCGACCTGCTGGCGCTTCTCCATCTCGTCCGGAAAGGCTTCGAGCTTCTCGATCAGGATCGCGGCCTGGAGCGTGTCGAGGCGGCTGTTGGTGCCGATCCGGACGTTATCGTATTTGTCGCCGCCCTTGCCGTGGACGCGGAGCGAGCGAAGCCGCTCGGCGACGCCTTCATGATTGGTGAAGATGGCGCCGCCGTCGCCGTAGCAGCCGAGCGGCTTGGCCGGGAAGAAGCTGGTCGTCGCGACGGTCCCGAAGGAGCCCGCGCGCCGCCCCCTGATCTCGCCGCCGAAGCCCTGGGCGGCGTCCTCGACCAGATCGAGCTTGTACTTCTCGCACAGCGCTTCGATTGCGTCATAGTCGGCGGGGAGGCCGAACAGGTCGACCGTCATCACCGCCTTGGGGAGGAATTTGCGCTCCTGCTCGGTGCGCAGGATCGCCTGCTCCAGCGAGGCCGGGTCGATGTTGAAGGTGCGCGGATCGATGTCGGCGAAGACCGGGCGGGCGCCGGCGAGCGCGATCGCCTCGGCGGTGGCGAAGAAGGTGAAGGGGGTGGTGAACACCGCGTCGCCGGGGCCGATGCCGAGCGCCTTCAGCGCAAGCACCAGGGCGTCGGTGCCGTTGGCGCAGGTGATCGTGTGCTCGACGCCGCAGTAGGCCGACAGCGCAGCCTCGAACTCCTTCACCTCGGGGCCCATGATGTAGCCGCCATGGTCGAGCACCTGGTGAATGCGCGCGTCGATCCGGTCGCGCAGGGTGTCGTACTGGGCTTTCAAGTCGATGAACTGCATCTCTGCTCCGGGTGCGCGGCTGAAAAGGTTCGGGTTTGTTACACAAGGGAGGCGCGGCGGGAAAGTGCGGGGGCGGGTGACGCGGGCGGCTCTTAGCTGATATAGGCGCCCCCCATGTGCGGCATCGCCGGTTTCATCGATCTCGCTGGCGCAAGGTCCAGCGGCCAGAACGACGCGCTGGCGCGTGCGATGGGCGAGGCCGTGCGCCATCGCGGGCCGGACGCCGGCGGCGTGTGGAGCGACCCGGAAGCCGGGGTGTGGCTGGTCCACCGCCGGCTTGCGATCATCGACCTTACCGAAGCCGGCGCCCAGCCGATGGCGAGCCCGGACGGCCGCTCGTGGATCGTCTACAACGGCGAGGCTTACAATGCCGCCGATTTGAGGCCCGAGCTCGAAGCGGCGGGCTACCGATTCAAGGGCCATAGCGACACCGAGGTCCTGCTCTACGGCTGCCTCCACTGGGGCGTCGAGAAGACCGTCCAGCGCCTCATCGGCATGTTCGCCTTCGCCTGGTGGGACGGCGAGGAGCGCACGCTGACCCTGGTCCGCGACAGGCTCGGCAAGAAGCCGCTCTACTGGTCGAAAGCGGGCGGAAGCTTCGTCTTCGCCAGCGAGATGAGCCCGATGATGCTCCACCCGGACGTGCCGCGGAGCATCGACCGCTCGTCCGTCGCCGAATATCTGCGCACCCTCTACGTCCCCGCGCCGCATTCGATCTTCGAGGGCGTCAACAAATTGATGCCGGGCGGAATGCTCCGCTTCGACCCCCGCACGGGGGAGGTCCGCGAGGGGACTTACTGGAGCGTCTTGGAGTCCGCCGAACGCGCCTTCGCCGATCCGTTCCGCGGCTCGCCCGAGGAGGCGGTCGACGAGGCGGAGGCGCTGATCGGGGACGCGACGCAAATCCGCAAGGTCTCCGACGTGCCTCTGGGCGCCTTCCTGTCCGGCGGCATCGATTCGTCGGTGGTGGTGGCGATGATGCAGGCGGGCGGGGGCGCGCGGACCCGCACCTTCTCGATCGGCTATGGCGAGGCCGATTATGACGAGGCCGAGCACGCGCGCGAGATCGCGGCCCATCTCGGCACCGACCATGTCGAATTCCGTTTGGGCGCGTCGGAAGCGCTGGACGTCATCCCGTCGCTTCCGCGGATGTTCGACGAGCCTTTCGCCGACGTCTCGCAAATCCCGACCTACCTCGTCTCCAAGCTCGCCCGCGACCATGTCACGGTGGCGCTGAGCGGCGACGGCGGCGACGAGGTGTTCGCCGGCTACAACCGCCACGTCGCTGCCGGCGGCCTTCTCCGGCGCCTCTCCGGCCTGCCGCGCCCGGCCCGCTCGGCGCTCGCCAAGGCGATGACCGCACTCCCGCCGGACCGCTGGCAGTCCTTGCTCTCGCCGATCCCGTCGCGCTTCCGCCCGCGCGCGGTGGGCGAGAAGATTCACAAGCTCGCGCCTTTGCTCAGCCTCGACGAGCGCGAGCAATATCGCCGGGTGGTGAGCCAGTGGGAGGACCCGGCGGCGGTGGTCGTCGGCGGGTCCGAGCGGCCCGGGCCGATGGAGGACGAGGGATTGCGCGCCCGCTTCCCGGACGCCGTGGCCTACATGCGCTATCTCGACCTAGTCACTTATCTGCCCGGGGACATCCTGACCAAGGTCGACCGCGCCTCGATGGCGGTGAGCCTGGAGGCGCGGGCGCCTCTGCTGGACCATCGCCTGGTCGAGTTCAGCTTCCGGGTCCCGTCCGCGATTCACCTCCGCAATGGCGAGGGCAAGTGGATCCTCCGCCGGGTGCTGGAGCGGCACGTCCCCCGCGCCTTGTTCGAGCGGCCCAAGATGGGCTTCGGAGTCCCCGTCGGCGAGTGGCTTCGTGGGCCCTTGCGCGATTGGGCGGAGAGCAATCTCAGCGAGGCGCGGCTGCGCGACACCGGGCTCCTCCGCCCGGGCCCGATCCGCGCTTTGTGGCAGCGTCACCTCTCGGGCGAGGTCAACGCGCAATACCGGATCTGGCCGGTGCTGATGCTGATGAGCTGGCTCGAGGCGCAGCAGGCCGAGGCCGCTCCGCCTCAGCCGCTCAGGGCCGCTTCCTGAACGCCATCACCCGCATGTCGGTGCAGCGTCCGACATAATTGAGGAACACCTCCGGCCGGTAGATTTCGCGGAACAGGAGATAATCCTCCTCGATCACCGCGTCGAAGCCGCGCTCCTCCATGATCGCCTTGATCTTCGGCCATTCGATATGGTCGTCCGGCCAGACATGGATGTCGCCCTCATTGGTGTGTTTCGGGTCGAAGATCCGCCGCACCTTGTGGACGTAGTTGGAAGGTTTGAGGAACTTCTTCCAGTCGAACTTCTCGACCTCCGACTTGAAGCGGCCGTAGACCGGGTCGTTCCCCGCCCAGTATCCCTCGTTCTGCTCGTGATCGAGATAGACCACGCCGCCCGGCCGGCAGACCCGCGCCATCTCCCGAACCGCGCCGAGATAGTCGGGGACGTGGTGAAGCACCGAGTAAGTGGCGACGATGTCGAAGCTGTCGTCCTCGACGTTCGACAGGTCGGCGCCGTTCATCAGCAGCGTCGACAGCCGGTCGGCGGGGAAACGGCCGGAGACCAGCTCGAGGAAATGCTTCGACACGTCGGCCGCGACCACGTCGCAGCCCAAGGCCAGCAGGTGCCGCGAGAGGTTGCCGCTGCCGCAGCCGAAATCGAGCGCCTTGAGCGGCTTGTTGCCGGTCGTCACCGCATCCAGGGCGCTGGACAGCGAGGCGGCGAGCCGCTCCTGCTCGATCGGATTGAAGATCTCGCCATGATGCGTGTCGTACTTCCGGGCCACCTTGTCGTGGACCTCGATATTCCGCGCGATCAGTTCCTGGTCGGTCGTCTGCATATCGTCTCCAATCCTCAGGCTTGCGGCTGCGGCTCGGCCTGCCGCGCCTCCGCCGGGTCCTGACGCTGCGCCGGCGCCTCGAGCCCCAAGAGCGACCCGTACAGCTGCCGGTCCATCGCCGCGATCCGCTCCCGGTCGGCGAGGACCAAAGCGTGGGCCCGGATCGCCGCCGAGAAGCGCCTGGCGAGCGCCGCATCGCCGATCAGCTGCGCCGCCCTTTCGCCCATCGCCTGATGGTCGCGGAACGGAACGACGAAGCCGCTCACTCCGTCCTCGATGAACTCGGTCTGCCAGTCGCGGTCGTAGGCGACGATCGCCGACGCTGCGAGCCCGCATTCGATCAGCGCCATGCCGGTGAGCGGCGACAAAGTGATGCTGTGCGGGGTGAGGCGGCTCAAATCGCGCTGGGTGACGTGGCCGGCGAAGAAGATCTTGCCCTTCATGCCCAGCTCCTCGACCAGGGCCTCGAGCTGGGGCCGCATGGCGCCCGTCCCGGCGAGGATTCCGATCGCTTCCGGATGCTTGCCGATCGCCACCGCCATCGCCCTGATCGCGTCGTCGGGATGCTTGAGCGCGATCTGGCGGCCGATGAACAGCATCATCGGGCGCCCGGTCGGGATTCCGAACTTCTCCAGCACCGGCTCGGGCGGCGGGCGGGTGGCCGGGTCGTCGAGATGCCATTGCTCGACATAGCGCGCGTTGGTGCTGATCCCCGTCGGGCAGGTGGCGCCGTTGATAATGCCCCAATCGAGATTGTTCTGGTTGCCGCCGGTGACGAGGTCGGCGCGCTTCAGCACGAAGCGGCCGACCAGCTGCTCCAGCCAGCGGAAGGGCAGCAGCCGCGGCATCGCGAGCGCGCCTGTAGCGTGGTAGAGCTCGTCATAATTGGCGTAGATTCTAAGTGCGAGCTTGCGCCCCGTCATCCGCCTCAGGATCATCCCCAATATGCCGCCATAATAGGGGTCGGTGGAGATGATCAGGCTGATATCGTTGTCGCGGATCACCTTGGCGAGGGTGCGGACCAGCTTCGCCTGCGAGTAGAGGAAATTGAGCGGCAGCAGGAAGCGCGGCAGGTTCAATTCCTCCGCGACGCCCTCGATCACCACCTGCTTGTCCGAGAAGCGGATGAAGTCGATCTTCCGCCCCTTCTTGCCGACCACGTCGGCGATCGGGTGGCAGCCCCAGACGCGCTTGAACAGGCCGCCCGAATGGCGGGCGTGGAAGAAATGCTCGTGCCCCCGCTCCCAGACCAGGGAGGTCAAATAGGCGGTGTCGATATAGAGGATGGAAGGCTGATCTTCGTCCATGGGTCTCGTTTATCTGCTTTTGCCGCGCGCGTGGACCGAAGCGAGCAGCTTCTCCCACTCGGTCGCGATGATTTCGGGGTCGTAGGCGCGCATCGTCGCCGGCGCTTCGGCGGCGAGCTGCGCGCGAAGCTCGGGCGATCCCATCGCCCGGTCGAGGCCGCCCGCAAGGCTCGCCACCCGGTCGGGGCCCGAGACGAGGATTCCGTTCAGCCCGTCGCGGACGAGGACGCTGGTCCCCGCATCGTCGGCATAGCCGACGGCGGGGAGGCCGAGCGACAGCGCCTCGGCGGTGGCGAGGCCGAAGCTTTCGAACTTGGACGACATGACGAAGAGCTGGGCCGCCGCATATTCGCGGGCGATCTCGGTGGTGATCCCGGGCATCTGCACCCGGTCCTCAAGCCCCAGCTCCTTTACCTGCGCCTCCAGCTTCGGGCGAAGCTCGCCCTCGCCGATGATCCTCAAATCCCAGTCGGGATGCTTTGGCGCTACATGCGCGAAGGCGGCGATGAGGGTCCGATGGTCCTTCTGGTCCATCAGCCGGCCGACAGTGAGCAGAGTCTTGCGCGCTCCGCCCGCGGTATCGGCGAGGAGCGGCGGCGGCGGCGCGACCGGATTGGGGACGATCACCATCTTGCGCCGGATCGCCCAGGGAAAGCCGCGTCGCACGGGCTCGGAAATGGCGGTGATGACGGTCAGCAGCGGCGGCACGGCGAGCAGGATCGCGCGCTGAAGCGGCCGGCTCTTATAATGGTCGTAGACGATATGTTCGCTTGCGACGACCGGGATGCCGGTGCCCGCGAGCGCCAGGCCGAGCGGCACATAGGCGCTGTGCATGAAGCCGATCGCAACGTCGGGGCGAATGCCGACGATCAGCTCGCGGATCCTGCGGGTGCGGCTGAGGGTGTCGCGCACCCCGGAGCGGCGGTGGCTCGCGCCGATGCCGAGCTTGATCCGCTCGATCTCCGGGCCGAACGGATAGACTTCTTCCTCGCCCGGCGCGTCATAGGTGACGAGGACGATCTCATGCCCGCGCGCGCCGAGCCGGCTCGCCACTTCGCTCAGCACGCGCTCCGCGCCGCCGCGGCCGCCCAATGGACCCAGCGTCTTGACCAGGAAGAGCAGCTTCATGCGCGCCCCGGCGGACATTCCCGACAGGAGACCCCCACCGAGCTTCGGGCGATTGGACGAGGGTTGGACAAAAGGCGGTTTCCTGCTGGCGCCGGACGAGGGGCCAGATACGAAATGCGCCCTGCATCGGCAAGCGAATCCACCCTCGCCCCCTCGGTGGATCCGCCGCCCATGGTCAAAAGACGAAGTCGACGCCGCTCAGCGAATAAGCATTGTCGGTGTGGACGCCGATGACGAGGTCGGCCGCGCCGTCGCCATTGGTGTCGGCCTCGACGAACCAGTCGCTGCCCGATTGATAGGCCCGAAGCTCGCCGGCGGTGCCGGTGAAGGCGGCCGCGCCGACGAAAGTGAAGGCGTCGTTCGCCCCCGTCCCCTCGATCGCGTCGATCCGGCTCAAGTCGATCTTGTCGCCGGAATCGAAGCCCTTGATGAGGTCCTGGGCAGCCGTGGTCGATTCCGCGGTTGCGCCATAGCTGAAGATGTCGCTTCCGCCGCCGCCGTCGAGCGTGTCTGCGCCGAGGCCGCCGACGAGGAGGTTATCGCCGCTATTGCCGGTAATCACGTTCGCCAGCGTGTTGCCGACGCCGATGATCGCGGCCGATCCCGTCAGGGTCAGATTCTCGATATTCGAGCCCAATGTGAAGGTGACCGAGCTCCGGACCTCGTCGATACCGCCCAGGGCGCTGGTCTCGGTCGCCTTGTCGCCGATATTGTCGACGATGTAGGTGTCGTTGCCGAGGCCGCCGAACATCAGATCGGCGCCGGCGCCGCCATCGAGGACGTTGTTGCCGTTATTGCCGTTGAGGCTGTTGTTCGCCGAATTGCCGGTGCCGTTGATGTTGCCGGTCCCGGTCAGGGTCAGCACCTCGAAATTGTCGAGCAGCGTATAGCTGAAGCCCGCCTGGACCGTGTCGCTGCCCTCGCCCGCATTTTCGACCAGAGCGTCGGCGGCGTCGATCTGGTAGATGTCGTTGCCTTGGCCGCCGACCAGCGTGTCGGCCCCGAGCCCGCCGTTAAGCGTGTCGTCGCCGAGCCCGCCGGTGAGCAGGTTCGCGCCCGAATTGCCGGTGATCAGGTTGTTGAGCTCGTTGCCGGTCCCGAACAGGGCGCCCGATCCGCTCAGCACCAGATTCTCGAGATTGGCGCCGAGCGTATAGCTGATCGAACTCTGCACCGTATCGCTGCCTTCGCCGGCAAGCTCGGTCACCACGTCGCTTGAATCGTCGACATAATAGACGTCGTTGCCGAGGCCGCCGACCATCGTATCGGTGCCGCCGCCGCCGATGAAGGTGTTGTTGCCGCTATTGCCGATCATCAGATTGTCGCCGGTATTGCCGACGGCGGTGGTCGCGGCGGTTCCGGTCAGAACGATCTTCTCGATGTTCGACGTCATGTAGAAGGAGATCGCGCTCATCACCGTGTCGTAGCCGCCGGCCGCGCTGACTTCGGTTGCACGGTCGCCGAGATCCGAAACGATATAGGTGTCGTCGCCATTGCCGCCGAACATCAGGTCCGCGCCGCCGCCGCCGTCGAGGACGTTGGCGCCGCTATTGCCGTTGAGGCTGTTGGCGAGCGCATTGCCGGTGCCGTTTATGTCGGCAATTCCGGTGAGGGTCAGCACTTCCAGGTTCGCGCCGAGCGTGTAGCTGATCGCCGACTGGACCGTGTCCGTCCCCTGCCCGGCAAGTTCGGTGACCACATCTCCCGCATCGTCCACCACATAGGTGTCGTTGCCGACCCCGCCGGCCATCGTATCGGCGCCGAGCCCCCCGTTCAGAGTGTCGCTGCCGGCATTGCCGGTCAGCACATTGGCGGCGCCGTTGCCGATGATGATGTTGTCCAAGGCGTTGCCGGTGCCGTTCACCGCCGCCGAGCCGGTGAGGGTGAGGTTCTCCACCCCCGAGCCCAAAGTGTAGCTGAAAGCCACCTGCACGGTATCGATGCCCTGGCCGGACAATTCCGTCACCACGTCGCCGGCATCGTCGACGATGTAGATGTCGTTGCCGAACCCGCCCGCCATCGTGTCCGCGCCTGCGCCGCCGGACAGCGTGTTGTTGCCGCTGTTGCCGGTGAGGACGTTGGCGAGCTCGTTGCCCACCGCGGTGATGTTGCCGGTGCCGGTCAGGGTCAGCCGCTCGACATTGGCGCCGAGCACGAAGGAGATTGAGGAGAGGACGAGGTCGTTGCCTGCGCCGACCGCCTCGTTTGCCTTGTCGCCGATATTGTCGACCACATAGGTGTCGTCGCCGAGCCCGCCGGCCATGACGTCCGCGCCGGTGCCGCCGTCGAGCACATTCTTGCCGTTATTGCCGGTGATCTGGTTGGCGAGATCGTTGCCGGTGCCGTTGATGTTGGCCGAGCCGGTCAGGATCAGGTTCTCGACATTGGCCGGCAGCGTGTAGGTGATCGACGACTGCACCGTGTCCGTGCCTGCGCCGGCCGCTTCGACGACGAGGTCGTTCGCATCGTCGACGACATAGGTGTCGTTGCCGCCGAGGCCGGCCAGCTGGTCCGCCCCCGCGCCGCCGTCCAGCCGGTTCGCGCCGGCATTGCCGGTGATGAGGTTCGCCTGCGCATTGCCGGTGCCGTCGATATTGGCGGAGCCGATGAGGGTCAGCGCCTCGATATTGGCGCTGAGCGTGTAGCTCGCCGATGCCAGCACCAGGTCGTTGCCGCCGCCGGCCGCCTCGACGATCGCGTCGCCGACATTGTCGACAAGGTAGGAATCGTCGCCATTGCCGCCGGCCATCGAGTCGGCGCCGGAATCGCCGTTCAGGATGTCGTTGCCGTCGCCGCCGGCGAGGGAGTCGTTGCCGAGACCGCCGCGAAGCACATCGTCGCCCGCGCCGCCGATCAGGGCGAATCTGCCGTCGGTCTCCGCGCTTCCGTCGAAGGTCAGGGTCTCGCCGGAGACGAGGCCGCTTGCGTCGATGGTGAGCGTGGCGCCCGCCGGAATCGCGGGGTCGGTGAGGCTGAGCCTGTAGGAATAGAGGCTCGACGGGCTGCCGCTGCCGCCGCCGTAGCGGCCGTCCTGGCTGGAGAGGAAGACGAGCCGCTCGACATTGTCGAGCTCGCCGGGGCCGAAGACGCTATCGTAATTGCCCTGGAGGATCAGCGAGTCGATGCCGGCGCCCGCGTCGATCTCGTCGGCGGCGGTGAAGGTCGAGCCGAAATAGATCCGGTCGTCGCCATCGCCGGCGGAGACGAAATCGGAGCCGCCCTGCTGCATCAGGAAGACGTCGGCGCCCGAAGTGCCGACCGGCGTGTCGTCGCCCGGGGTGCCGACGATCGCGTCGCCGGCGCCAGCGACACCGTTCACCGTCACCCGCACCGTCGCGGTGCTTCCGCCGGCGATGGTGTAGGTGAAGCTGTCCACCGCCGAAGTCCCGGCCGGCAGCCAATCGAAGGCGTGGTTGGGATTGTAGCCGATCGTGCCGACGCCGTTCAAAGTGACGATCGCGCCCGAACCGATGACGACCCCGCCGCCCGCGGCCGCGGCCGGCGTTCCGGCGAGCTTGATCAGCTGCGGGCCGGGGCCGCCGTCGACGTCGGTCTCGTTGCCGAGCACTGCGAAGCTGATCGAACCGTCCTCGGACGTCGCCGCGCTGTCGTCCTGGGCGACGGGAGCGTCGTCCACCCGGGTCACATGGACCGTCGCGGTCCCGCTGGCGGTGGAGGTTCCGCCGTCGCCGTCGTCGACGGTGATCAGCACCGTCCGGTCGGCGATCGAGGGATTGTCCGAGGCGTTCGAATAGCCGACCGCGCGGGCGAGCGCCTGCACCGCGACGAGGCTCGCCGAAGCGTTGAGGGCGATCGTGAGCGGGGTGCTGCCGTCGGTGCCGCCGCTGACGGTGCCGATCACGACCCCGCCATAAGAGACGGTGCCGCCGGAGACGGAGATCTGCCCAGGTCCGGTGCCCTGGCTGACGATCGAGAGCCTGTCCTCGGACGCGGCGCCGGCCGTCACCTGGGCGACCAGCGAGCCGCCGGCGAAGTTCGCCGAATCGATGTCGGCGAGCGAGGCCGCGGGCGCGACCGCGCCAGGCGCGCCGTTCTCGACATAAGCGAGCGACGGTGTCGTGCCGCTGCCGCCGGTGAGGTCGAGCACCGGCGCGTCATTGACGCCGTTGATGGTGATCGTCGCAGTCGCCGAGCTGCCGTTGGCGAGCGCGTAGGAGAAGCTGTCGGTCGCGGTCGCGCCGGTGCCCAGCGCTTCATATTTGCCGTTGGGGTCGTAGCTTAGCGTGCCGTTCGCGTTCAGGGTCACCTTGGCGCCCGACGCGAGCGTCAGGACGTCGCCCGCGGACATCGCGGTTCCGGCCACCGAGACGATCGGCGAAACCGCCCCGCCGTCCGGATCGTCGTTCGCGATCACGTCGGCGACGAAGGGCGCATTCTCGCCGCCCGCGATCTGGTCCGGCTGGGCCGAGGGCAGGTCGTCGACCGGCACGATGTGGACGGTCGCCGCGCTCGATGTCGCGTTTCCGCCGTCCCCGTCGTCGACGGTGAAGATGACGGTGCGGTCGGTGAGCGCGGGCGCGTCCGAGGCGCTCCAATAGCCGATGGTGCGGGCCAGCGCTTGCACCGCCGCCGGGCTGGCCGCGCCATTGAAGGTCACGACCAGGGGCGTGCCCTCGCCGCCGCCGCTGACCGTTCCGATCGCCGCTCCGCCATAAGTGACGATGGCGCCCGAGAGCCCGATCTGGCCGGGCCCGGTCCCCTGAGAGATCACCGTGAGCCGGTCGCCGGGCGATCCGCCGCCGCCCATCTCGACCTTGAGGCTTCCGCCGGCATAGTCGGCGAGGTCGGGGTCGGTGATCGAAGCCGCAGTCGCCAGCGCCAGCGGCACGCCGTTCTCGGTATAGGTGATTTCCGGCGCAGCGCCGCCGCCGGCGATGTCGATCACCGGTGCGTCATTGGACCCGGCGATGGTCATGGTGACGGTCGCGCCGGTGCCGTTGCCGAGCGTGTAGCCGAAGCTGTCGGTGCCGGTCGCGCCTAGGGCGAGGCTCTCATATTTGCCGTTGGGATCGTAGCTGAACGTGCCGTCGGCGTTGAGGGTGACGAGCGCCCCCGATGCCAGGGTCACCGGCGAGCCGACCGACGCGGGAACGCCGTTGATCGTCGCGATCGGTGAGGCCGGGCCGCCATCGACATCGTCATTGGCCCTTGGGTCGAAGGTCGTCGTGCCGTTCTCGCCGACATTGGCCGAATCGTCCTTGGCCACCGGAGCGTCGTCGACATTGGTGCGGGTGACGGTGGCGGTGCCGCTGTCCAGCACCGCGCCCGGGGCCGAATCGCCGTCGTTGATGGTGAAGGTGACGGTCTTGTCGGCCGCGGCTTCGGCGTCGGCGAGGCTGCTGTAGCCGATCGCCTTGAGCAGCGCCTGGGCCGCTGCCGGACTCGATGCGCTGTTGAAGCTGATCACCAGCGCGCTTCCGCCGGTGCCGCCGGCAACCGTGCCGATGACGACTCCGCCATAGGTCACGTTGCTTCCGGAAATGTTGATCTTGCCGGGTCCCGCGCCCTGCGAAATGACCGTCAGCCGATCGTCGGCGGTCGCATTGCCGGTGATCTGGACGTTGAGCGAGCCGCCCGCGAGGTCGTGGGAATCGGGGTCGGTGAGGGTCGCCGCGGGGACGATCGCGGTCGCCGCGGCGTTCTCGACATAGTTGATCGACGGAGCGGCGCCGAGGTGGAGCAGAGCGATGTCGTTGACCGGGGTGACGAGGACCACGGAGCTGGTCTCGGAGGTGCCGCCGTCGCCGTCCTGAACGAGATAGTCCAGCACCCGGTAATAGGCCGAAGGATCGTCCGAATCGTTGAAATAGTTCACCGCATGGGCGAGCGCCGTCACCGCCGCGAGGTTCGCGCCGGCGCCGAAGCTGACGACGAGGTCGTTTCCATTCGCGCCGCCGCTGACGGTGCCGATCGGCACCCCGCCATAAGTGACGATTCCACCGATCACGCCGATCTGACCGGCGCCGGTGCCCTGGTTGGTGATTCCGAGCTGGTCGTGCGAGGTGCCGTGGGAGAGGAAGGAGACGGTGAAGCTTCCGCCGGCGACGTCGCCGAGCGTGCCCGCCGGGACGACCAGCGACGGTGCCGCCGGGAGCGCGCCCGTATTCTCGATATAGCCGCTGATCGCGCCATAGCCCTTGGCGATGACCTGGGTGTCGGCGCTGACGGTGATGTTGGAGGATCCCAAGGGAACGATGATCTTGCCGCGACCTTCCAGCACGCCGCCGTTCCAAACCACGTTCCCGCCGGAGCTGGCGATGGCGAACGCCGCGGCGCTGGTCGATGGATCGCGAAGCCCCAAAGCGACGCTGTCGGTGACGGTGAAGTTGTTCGGCGTGCCGTTGCCCGAGTGGACGAAGCTGATCGCCATCGTCTCGCCCTGGAAATAGGAATTGGTGGCGCTGCCGGTGACGCCGCCGATGCGGATCGCGATCCCGCCATAGGAAACGAAGCGCGAGTTGACGATCTCGAGCCCGAGGATCGGCAGGTAGCCCAAAGCGGTCAGGGTGCCGCTGGCCCGGGTGATCTCGATGTCGCAGTCGATGATCTTGATGTTCTCGAGCGGCTTGGTCGCCGAGACCATGTCGAACCCGCCATAGGCGTCGCCATAGCCGGTGCAGCCGATATAGGAGATGTTCTTCGACCCGATCAGCGGGTGGTAGAAGGTCTCGGTCGTGATGTCCGCCTCGCCGGCGAAAGCGTGGCAGTTGGTCAGCGTGATGCCGTCGCAGGCCATCTGCTCGAAATGCACCTGGCTGTTGGTGGTCGTGCAATTCTCGTAGGTGCCGCTGGCCTGGATTCCGCCGCCGCCGGGAACGCCCTGGGCGAAATGGGCATAGCCGGTGATGTTCGAGACGTTGACGTTGGTGATGTGGAAGTCGGTCGCCTGACGCATGAAGACGCCGTGCAGCCGGAAGCCGCCCGGACTCAGTTTGGAACCGTCGACGCTGAAGTCGGAGAGGGTGACGCTGGTCGCCCCGACGGCCGAATTGACGAGGCCGTCGAACTCACCCGCGCTGGTCCGAAAGAAATCGGAATCCGCCTTGAGGAGCGTCTGGTCGCTGCCGGCTCCGAGCAGCGTCTTGCCGGACGGGATGGTGATAGGCGTGTCGAGCAGGAAGGTGCCTGCGCCCAGCTGCACCGTATCCACATTCGGATCCGCGAGCGCCGCGTTGATCACGGCGGAATAGTCGGTCGCCCCGTTGCCAGGATTGATTATTACAGTGGTCACCGGAGCCTCCCGCTACGGCCGCGCACGGCCGTGCCCTATTCGTCGAAAATATGGTTTCCGGGTGCCCCTTCCCGGAGATCGGCGGCGGTAGCATCTCGTTCAGTTCGAAGCAAATATCTGGCGCAGAAATCGTGAATTTCCGGCCCGGAACGGTACATTTCGTGGCAGGCGAGCCACATTGGAGGAGAGTCGCCCGAACGAAGTGGGTTCCGTTTGCGCGCGGGATGTGGTTGAGGGTGCCGCGAGATTGATCCTTCGGGGGCGGCGGGGGCGGTTTCGCTCGTGCTCCGCGCGCCCCTCCCCAACCATTTTGTCAGAGAAGAAGATGATCCAGGGCAAGAAGATATTCATCACCGGCGGTGCGGGTTTCATCGCCAACACGCTGATCGGGAACCTGATCGGCGACAACCAGATCGTCGCCTATGACAATTTCCACCGCGACACGCTGACCGGAAGCGCGTTCGGCAAGCACCCCAACCTCACTATCGTCCGCGGCGACGTGCTCGATCCAGATCTCCTCACCAAGTCGATGGAAGGCGCCGACATCGTCGTCCACGCAGCGGCGATCGCCGGCATCGACACGGTGGTCAAGGATCCGGTGAAGACGATGCGGGTCAACATGCTCGGCACCGCCAACGCCCTCGAGGCGGCGCGGATCAACGGCATGTCGGAGCGGTTCATCGACTTCTCGACGTCGGAAGTGTTCGGCTCCAAGGCCTATCGCGTCTCGGAAGAGCAGGAGACCGTCTCCGGCTCGGTCGGCGAGGCGCGCTGGGTCTATGCGGTGTCGAAGCTGGCCGGCGAGCACCTCGCCCATGCTTATTTCAAGCAATATGGCCTGCGCACCGTCACCGTCCGCCCGTTCAACGTCTACGGCCCCGGCCAGACGGGCGAAGGCGCGATGCAGACCTTCATCCAGCGCGCGCTCAACAACGAGACGATCTACATCACCGGCGACGGCAGCCAGATCCGCGCCTGGTGCTATGTCGACGATTTCGTCGAGGCGCTGATGCTGTGCCTGGAATGCCCGGAAGCGGTCGGCCACAGCTTCAACATCGGCAACGCCCGCGCCGTCATCACCATCCTGGGCCTCGCCCAGACGGTGTGCCGGGTGCTCGGCTCCAAGTCCGAGATCGTCTTCCGCCCGCCGCTCAGCGCCGACATCGCGGTGCGCATTCCGAGCGTCGAGAAGGCCGACGAGGTCTTGGGCTTCAAGGCCAAGGTCGACCTTGAGGAAGGCGTCGCCCGGACCGCGGAATATTTCCGTCAGCTCCCGGCCTGACGCGGCTCAGAGGAGGTCGGCGACGCCCTCCTCGAAGCGCACCTGAGGCGGACCGAGCAGCTTGCTCATAAGCGAGATGTCCGGGACCAGGCCCTGGCCGGAGCCCGGCTTCACCTCGAAGACGGGCGTCCGGCCGAGCCGTTCGCCGGCAATTTCGCACACAAGGCGCAGCGACAGCGCCTCCGGCCCCGCGACGTTGACGATGTTGCGGCCTTCCAGCCCGAGCGCTGCGATGCAGGCCGCCGCCGCGTCGGAAGCGTGGAGCGGCGCGATCCGGACTCCGTCCTCGCCCTGCAGCGCCACCGTCCGCCCCTCGCGGACGCTCTCGACCAGCCGCGGCAGAAGCATGTCGCCTTTCTGCCGGCGGCGGTAGATGTAGAAGAAGCGCAGCAGCGCCACCCCCATCGCCGGCGCGTAATTGGAAAGAAGCAGCTCGGCCGAGCGCTTGGAGGCGGCGTAGAAGCCCTCCGCCGGCGCCGCGCTGTCCTCGCCCAGCGGATCGGCCGACGGCGCATAGACGCTCCCGGTCGAAGCGTAGACGAAGCGGGTCGCACCGGCGCGGCGGCCGTGTTCGGCGAGGGCGAGCGGCTGAGCGACGTTGACCTGGAA
>VBAE01000217.1:0-3454 GCA_005882415.1 Alphaproteobacteria bacterium
AGCCTTCGCCACCTTCAACAACCCATCGGGAGTCGCGATCGAAGCGGGCCTGTGCAATTGCGACGGGGACGTGATCTACGTCTCCGATTACCAGTCGGTACGAAAGATCGACGGCCCTAACGTCACGACCCTGGCGGGCCCGACCGACCCCTCGCCGGCCGGCAACCAGTGCCCCACCGGCTATGTCGACGGCACCGGAACCGCCGCCCGCTTCAACTATATCACCTCCATCGTCAGGGATCCGGCGACAGGCGATCTCTACGTGACCGAGCACACCAACAATGCCGTCCGCCGCATCACGCCGTCCGGGGTCGTCACCACCGTCGCCGGCCAAGGACCGGGTACGTCGCCCCAGCCCAGCGTCGACGGAGTCGGCGCCGCCGCCAGCTTCAACCATCCGACGGGGATCACCGTCGATCCTACCGGCACCTATCTCTACGTCGCAGATAGCTACGATTATTCGATCCGGCGGATCACCATCGCGACCCAGCAGGTGGAGACGATCATCGGCGGTCAGTATCTGTTCCCGTTCGTCCCTTCGTCCGTTCGCCTCAGCAATCCGACCGGACTCTGGTTCCAGCCCGGGCTGCCGGATCGGCTCTTCGTCGTCGATCAGGGTTACGGCCGGATCCGCTATTTCGATCCGGCCATCTATGCCGGGTCCCCCCTCAGCCCGGCAGTGATGGCGATCATGCCGTCCGGCATAACCTTTTCGCTCAACCATCCCGCGGGAATCGCGGTCGATCCGGCGAACAACATCTACCTCGACGAGGGCAATGGCGGGCCCATGCCCAACCACATCCGGCGCGGGCCGGTAGGCGGGACGAACTATCCGATCGTCGCGGGCGGGACCCCTTCCGGCGACAGCGCCACAGTGCCGATCGGCCTCAACGCCCGCTTCGACACTCCGGCGGGCATCGCCCTGTCGCCTCACAATATTCTCTATGTCGCCGATCAGCGTAACAACCGGATCAAGCGGATGGGGATTTCCGCCTCTTACCCGGTAGACGTCCGCGCCGGCCACGAGCCCGGCAATCCCCTGGGATGCAGAGACGGCGCGGCATAGGCGGGCCGGGCAGTAGGGTTCCGATCTGTACCGCCGTGTACCCGGCGTCGGAATCGGGCGCCGACTGACCCAGCGCGGCGCACGCCCCCCGCTATGCTCCTCGTCGCCACCTGCGCTATCCAGGCGCCATGCCCCCGCCCCACCTCACCAAATTTACCTGCCTCGATTGCCGCAGCACCTTCAAGCGGCCGACCGACGCGGCGAAGCGCAACGTCGCCCGGGCGATCGAAATCCGTACCTGCCCCAATTGCACAGGTGCCGCCTATTTGATGAGCAGCGACTTCCGCGCTCCGCCCAAGGCCGACGATCGCGCCTGGGCCGTCGTCGCCTTTCTGGTCCGAAGCGGCTTCGCCTATTTCCGCATCTACGAAGACGTGCCCCTCGCCGCCTTCGGTCATCCGATGCGGCGCCCGAAGGGGCTCCTCTCCGCCCAGCGCCGTCTCGCTTACCCGGAGACGCTTCGGGAGGCGGAGCAGTTCGTCCGGGATTATGGACACCTCGCTCTGCCGTTCGTCGATACCCGGGTGGCGCCCGGCGGATGAGGCCCGGTCCGAGCCTCCCAGCTGGACTTTTTGTTCGTTTTATGTTCTAATCCGCCAATGTCTGTCCTCACGCCTCTCAAGACCTCGGATCGTCGATCGACGCGACCGAAGGAGCGACAGCGGCGCCCGTTCTCGCAGCCTTGCGCCGCCCTCGACGAAAAGCGGCGAGACCGTGAACTTCGTGAACTTCACCCCGCGCCGATCCCCCTTCTCGGCCATTCCAACGAGCGGCGGGGGCGCTTGCCGGGCGGGATACCCCCCCTGAAACCATGTGACTCTTGTGACTTTTGTGCCTTTCGTGCCTTTCGTGCCGTTCGGGCGGAAGCGCTGGGCGGCGCCTCCACCCCCTCATCCGTCCCCGCCGAGGAACAGGTTGAGCGTCAGCCGCCCGGCCGCTCCGTCCTGGCTGAGCTCCGCTCCGGGCGGCACCGCCGCGGAGTGAAGCGCATGGCTCCGGTAGATCAGCCCCCGATTCTCCCGCGCCTCATAAGCGGCAACCTGTTCGTAGAGCGCGGTGTCGCCGCTAATATACCCCTCGGGCGGCGGCCCGTGCTCGGCGAGCCCGGCCTCCAGCGCCGCCTCGAACGCCTCGCGCCGGCCCTCGTCGACTGTCTCGAAGCCGGTTGCGCGCTGGCGATAGAAGGCGGTGCCGCCTTTGTCCGCGCCGGAGAGGTAGACGAGGATGGCGATCCGGTCGCCTTCCAGCCCGTCGACATGGGGGAGCCGCTGGATCGGCGCGAGCGCCTCGCCGGGCGTGGTCACCAGCGACAGGAAGGAGAGGCCGGCGGGCGGCACCGGGTCGAGCCCGAAGGCCGGTCCGATCAGCGGCGACAGTTCGGTCCGGAACTTCTCCGCAAGCGGCGCCGGCAGGGGAGCGCTGACCCCGGGGTGGTACGGCCGAATCGGCGCGAACTGCGCCCGCGCCCCGATATATCGCCACAGCGCCGGATCGGTGAGCATATCGTCGATGAGGATCACGGGCTGGCTCTCCCGCCCCTGAAGGACGGTCTCGATCCTCGCCGCGGGGTTGATCAGGCGCGCCATTCCGCCGGCGAGTGTGAAAGCCGCGCCCGCCCAAATCAACCCGCCGCTTCCCTTCCCCCGCCGCGCGGGCCTAGACCGGATGCGAAAGGATCCCCGCTTATGCGCATCGCCGGATCGTTGCTGCTCCCCCTGCTGGCCCTCGCCGCCTGCAACGGGCCGGAGCCCGCCTCCAATGCGCAAGCTCCGGACATTGCCTCCGAGCCGGCGCCCGCGGTGACGAACGCAGCCGACCCAATGCCGGCCCCGGCCGCTGCCCCCGCCGCGCAGTGGAAGCTCAGCGAAGGAGCACTGCTGCTCGCCTCCGCCTCGGGTGCGCCGGCGATCCGCATCGCCTGTCCCGCGCCGGGCAAGCTGCTGGTCAACGTCCCCGCCTTCCGTGCCGTCGGGAGCGAAGAGCGCCTCTCCTTCGGGAGCGGCGGCGAAGTCGTCGCTTTGGTCGCGGACACGAACGGCGACAAGGCGCGCGGCGGAGTCACCGGCACCGGCGAACTCCCGGCGAACCTGGCCGCCCTCATCGCCGGTCCGATCTCCGCCAGCTACGGTGCCCAGACGAGCGGCCGCCACCCCGCCCCTCCCGGCAAGCTCGCCTCCGCCTTCGCCGGCACCTGTCGCCCCGCCGCGCCCGCGCCTGCACCCCCGACCGCAACCGCCGCCGGCCCCTGCTTCACCCAAGGCACTGAGCGGCTCACAAACGCCCCGCTCCGCGCGGTAGGAACCGAACCCTTCTGGGGCGCGAAGATCGACGGCCGCTGCGTCATTTACTCGCACCCGGAGGACCAGAAGGGCACCCGCATCTGGACCC
>VBAE01000217.1:3479-18849 GCA_005882415.1 Alphaproteobacteria bacterium
CCCCGCTGCTCCGACGGCATGTCCGACAAGAGCTATCCGATGAGCGCCGCACTCAAGCTCGGCCAGGAGAAGCGCAATGGCTGCGCGGCTCCGCTCTGACCTCTTAGAACCCCGGCCCCGGGACAAAAAAAGGGGCGCCCCGGCGGGACGCCCCTCTTCCTGCCACGGTTACCGCTTAGAAGCGGACGCCGAGCCCGACCGCGAGCTGGCGGCGCTGCAGGTTGATCCCGAACAGCTTTCCGTAATCGCCGTAATTGCCTTCGATCTTCCCGTAGAGCGACTTGCCGAAGTTCATCTCCAGGCCGAGCGCGCCCTGGATGCCGCTTTTGCTGGTCGATCCCTGCGACACGCCGTCGTCGGCGCTGATCGTGATCCGGGCATAGCCGACCTTGCCGTAGATGAGGGCGTTCGAGCCGGCGATGAAACCGATCCGGCCGCCGACGCCGAGATTGCCGTCGACGCTGAGGCAATCGGTGCCGTCGCACAGGTCGACGCTCGAGAACTCATAGGTGGCGTAGGGGCCGACCACGACCGAAGTGCCGGCCTTGAGGTCGTAACCCACTTCGCCGCCATAGGAGACGGCGCTGCCGAGCTTGTAGACGTCGCCGTCGCCGCTCACCGTCGGAGTTTCCCAGCCGAGGCGCGCCTCGACGCGGCCGCCGTCGAAGTCCTGCGCCTGCGCGGCACCGGACAGGGCGGCGAGCGCCGCCCCGATCATCAAATACTTCTTCATTATTCCCCCGAAAAACCGAGACGTTGCGAAAATGCCGCGGCCCTTCAACCTTTCCCCCGGGGCGCGGCTGCGTGGCACTATGGGCCGCTAACCCATTCGTCCAGCAGCAAATAGGGAGATCGTACGAATGGATCGACAAGATGTTCGTCTCTTCTCCTACGGCACGCTTCGGCTGCCCGCGGTCCAGCAGGGCACGTTCGGGCGGCTGCTCGACGGGACGCCGGACGCGCTCCTCGGCTACCGGCTCCAGCCGCTCGCGATCAGCGACCCCGCGGTGGTCGCGCTGAGCGGCGCTGCAGTCCACCGAATCGCCCGCCGCACCGGCGACCCGGCCGACCGGATCGAAGGCGTCGTCTTCGCAATCACCCAGGCCGAGCTGGAGGCGGGCGACCGCTACGAAGTCGACGTCTACGGCCGCATCGAAGAGACGCTGGAATCGGGCATTTGCGCTTTCGTCTATGTCGGCCCGCCCCTCGATCCGGAGGCGATTTGATCATGCGCGCCGATGGGTATAGCCTCCCTACCTTCCTGAACGTCCTTGGGGGGATCGGGCATGTCACGAAACCACAGCCTTCTTCAGGCCGCTTTGGTCGTCTTCGGCGCGATCTTCTGCCTGGTCTATCCGCTGGCGATCTTCTGGCCCTCGGGCTGGGCCTGGCACGACGGGCCGCCGGCGGCGTCGCAATATTTCATGATGATCGTCGGCGTCTACGCGACGCTCGGAATCTTCCTGATCCTCGCCGCCCGCGATCCGCTCGCCAGCCGCTCGCTCATTCAGTTCACCATCTGGTCGAGCGTTGTCCATGCGGCGGTGATGGCGGTCCAGTCCTGGGGCAATCCGATGCACGCGGGCCATCTGATGGGCGACGTCCCGGCGCTGCTGCTGGTCGCGATCGTGCTCGGCTGGCTGCTCTATGCGGCCGAGCACGCCCCCGCCGCCGGAGCCGCCGCACCCGCCGAATAGGGAGCTTTTTCAGGCAGAGGCGGTTGATCGGGGATGCTTGAACATGTTCCCCAGTGGCTCGGCCAGGCGCTTCGCGGGCTTCGCGCCGGGGCGGGGAAGCTGGCGATCGTCCAGCCCCAGCTCGGGGGGAGCTTCGCCGCGCTCGACCTCACCAGCCCCGCCTTCGCCGACGGCGCCCGGCTTCCGCCGCGCTTCACCGCCGACGGCGAGGGCGTGTCGCCACCCTTGCTCTGGGGTCCGGTGCCGGAGGGGACGCACAGCCTCGCGCTGATCGTCGAGGATCCCGACGCGCCGTCGCCGCAGCCGCTCGTCCACGCCGTCGTGTGGAACATCCCGCCCGACGAGCGCCGGCTTGCCGAAGGGGCGATCCGCGCCGACGGGTCGGGCGAAGCGGACGGGCGCGACGTCGGCCGCAATTCCTATTTCGGCGAAGGCTGGCTCCCGCCCGACCCCCCGACCGGCCATGGCGAGCACCGCTACGCCTTCCAGCTCTTCGCCCTCGCCGCCGCCCCGGACGCCGGAACCACCCCCGGCCGGGGCGCCCTGGTCGCCGCTATGGAAGGTCATGTCCTCGCCGCCGGCCTCCTCACCGGCACCTATTCCCGCGGCGAGCCGGCGCGGCGGGACGGCGGCTTCGCGAGGGCCGCCAAGGCCTGATTGCTGCACGTTCGTCGCGTCAGGTGCATGTTCGTCGCACCGGCGCCCGCTTCGTCGAAGCCGGGGCCTGCCCGGTCGAAGCCTTGCTGCGCCTTCCGCTGCGCTCTGCTTCACAGCCGGAATGCGGCGTTGGGATGCCGCCAGGACAAGGAATTTGACATGGACCGGGTGATCGGATCGTTCATCGCCGCAATCGGAGCGGCGCTCATCGCCTTCGCCGGGCTGGCGGTGAATGGCGGCGCCCAGGCGCAGACCGTCCAGCAGCAGCATCGGGCCGAGGCGGTCTTCCCGCTCTGGCACCAGGGCGATTATTCGACCTTCGCTTTGACCGACTCCGGCCGCGAGGTTCGCCTCAGCCCCGACTATCGCCGCTGCATCGCCGATGCGAACGGGGTGAAAGCCGCCAAACGCGCCTGCGCCGCCCAGGAAATGGAAGCGCTCGACATGGTGATGAAGGCCGCCTTCAAGACCGCCGTCGAGCGCCGCTCCAACCCTGTCGCCCGGGCCGCGCTCCGCGCCGACCAGCAGTCCTGGGAGCAGCTGCGCCTCGCCGCCTGCACCGAGTCCGCCGGCCCCTGCGCAGTGCACGAGACCGTCCGCCGCACCGTCTGGCTCGAGTTCGCCTAACGCTTGCCCCGCCCGTGCGTGGCCTTCCAGTCGCGCACCGCACCCAGCGCGAGCGGGACATGGTTCTTCCAGTCCCCGCTCGAATAGGAATAGATCACCGTCCCATTGGGCGCGATCACATAGGATGTCCGGTTGGTCAGCGGCGACCCTTCCTTGAGCTTCACGTCATAGGCGGTGATCGTGGCGGGCGTGGCCGTCGCGACCGGGAAGGAGCTGCGGCATTCCTCGACCGAGAATTTGGCAAGCGTCGGCTGGTCGTCCGCCGACATCCCCACCACCTGCGCCCCCAGCTTCTTGAAATCGTCCGCGGCTTCCGAGAAGGCGTGGGCCTCTAGCGTGCAGCCCTGCGTAAACGCCTTGGGGAAGAAATAGAGCACGACCGGCCCTCTGCGGAGTTGCTGCTTCAGGTTCAGCCTAAAGGCCTTCCCGCCGAGTGCGCCCATCGTGGTGAAGTCGGGTGCTTTTGCACCTTGTTTGAGCGCCGCGCCGGCCGCCATCGGCGTCGCCAGCAGTGCCAGTGCGATTGCAGTCGTGACGATGCGCATGTCTCTCTCCCGGCCTGAAGCGGCGGACGATAGAGCGGCGCGCGCCATAACAAAAGGGCGCCCCGGCATCGCTGCCGGAGCGCCCTTCCCTCGCGGATCGCCGCTTAGCGGTTCATCGAGTAGACCCGGACCACCGTGTTGTTGCGGGCGTCGATCTGGTAGATCATCCGTCCGTCGGTCCGGTAGTAGATGCCGTTCCCTTCGCGATACTGGCTCTGATACTGGTAGGGCAGCGAATAGAGGTTGCTGGTCGCGCGCTGGCCGACCCGAAGACCGCAATCGTTGCCGGTGCCGAGGATGCCGTTGATCACGCCGCCGAGGCCGGTAGCCCGCGTGCAATCCGAAGCGTCCTCATAGGGGCCGCCCTGGCCGTAATAGCCGTTGTCATAGCCGTTGCCGTAGGCGTCGTTGTCGCCGTAGCGGTCGTACTGCGCGTTGCCGCCGTCGGCGAGGCGCAGATTCTGGCGCAGCGAGCGCATCCGGCTCTGCAGGTCCTGGCGCTCTGCCTGGGTATAGCCGTTGCGGCTGTACTGGCGATCCAGGCGGGTCAGGTTGCGCATCTCCATACGAAGCGAATTGGCTTCGCTGCGGCTGATCGTGCCGGCGCGGATGCCGGCGTCGAGCCGGGTCTGCAGCTGGACGATGCGGTTGCTCATATTGGCGTTGGCGGCGGCGTAATTGTTCTGGTTGTAGCCATTGTTATAGGCGCCGGTCTGGGTGCCATATTGGGCGGCAGCAGGCGCTGCGACTGCAATGGCGGCGATCGTACTGGCGGCAAGAAGAAGTCTGGTCATGATCGATACTCCACTAGATTTACCCACGCTTCGGACGCTCAACGATTGAGGATGGCCGATGTTGCCAAAGCGGGTCAGGGCGCCGCACCGGTGCGATGGACCGAGCCTTGACGCACGCCCCCGCGCAGAGCAGTTGCGCCTCACCGAATAGAGGGAGCGGCAGATGGCGGGCGGCAGGCTGAGCGGAGCGGAACGGGCGGAACTGGTCGAGATCGTCAGGTCGAGATCGTTCAAGACCGGCAGCTTCACCCTCTCCTCGGGCAAGACCAGCAGCCTCTATTTCAACCTGAAGCCGACCATGCTGGATCCGCGCGGCGCGGAGCTCTCCGCCCGCGCTTTGCTCGACATCGCCGAGGCGACGGCGTCGGGTTATGTCAGCGGGCTGGAGATGGGCGCGGTGCCGGTGATCGGCTCGCTCGCCGCTCTGGGCTCCTCGGAAGGCCGGCCGGTGCGCGCCACCTTCGTCCGCAAGCAGCCCAAGGGACATGGCACGAAGGACGTGATCGAGGGGCTCGGGCCGGACGAGACTCTTGAAGGGCGGCGAGTCCTCGTCATCGACGACGTCGCCACCAGCGGCGCCTCGACCTTGGTCGCGATCGAGCGGATCCGCGAGGTCGGCGGGATCGTCGAACATGCGGCGTGCCTGCTCAACCGCCAGGAGGGCGGCGAGGAGCTGCTCGCCGACCATGGCGTCGCGCTCCACTCGGTCCTCAGCGCGTCCGACTTCACCGGCGGCTGATGAACGAGGCCGTCCCGGTCAGCGCGATCGCGCACCTCATCCAGCTGGCGATCGCGCCGGTCTTCCTGCTCGCGGGCATCGGTTCGATCCTCAATGTCCTCGCCACCCGGCTTGCCCGAGTGGTCGACCGGGCGCGGTCGCTGGAGGCCGAGTACGGCTCGTTCGACGAGGTCGAGCGCGGCCGCGCGGGAGCCGAGCTGATCCTGCTCGACCGGCGGATGACGGTGGTCAATCTCGCGATCAGCTGCTGCACCGCGAGCGCTCTGTTCGTCTGCCTGGTGGTGGCGATCCTGTTCGTCGCCGACCTCGCCTCCTTCGAGTTCGGCAAGGTGCTGGCCCTGCTGTTCATCCTCACCATGGTGATGATGATCGCGGGCCTCATCCTGTTCCTGTGGGAGATCCGTCTCGCGATGCACTCGCTCCGGGTCAGGCAGGACGCGATGCCGCACCGCTCTCCATCTGCAAAGCGTCGCTCTCCCCCTCGCTGATCTCCCCCCCGCCGCCGGCGAACACCCTGCGGACCCGCTCGAGGTCGAGCGACCGCTCCCAGCGCGAGACGACCAAAGTCGCCACCGCATTGCCGGTGAAGTTGGTCAGGGCCCGGCACTCGCTCATGAACCGGTCGATGCCGAGGATCAAAGCCATGCCCGCGACCGGCACCGAGGGCAGCACCGAGAGCGTGGCGGCGAGGACGATGAAGCCGGACCCGGTCACCCCGGCCGCGCCCTTCGAGCTCAGGATCGCGACTGCCATCAGCAGCAACTGATCGCCTAGGGTCAAATGGGTGTTGGTCGCCTGGGCGATGAACAGGGCCGCGAGCGACATGTAGATGTTGGTGCCGTCGAGGTTGAACGAGTAACCGGTCGGCACCACCAGGCCGACGATCGGCTTGGGGCATCCGGCGCGTTCCAGCTTCTCCATCAAGAGCGGCATCGCGCTTTCCGACGAGGAGGTGCCGAGCACGAGCAGGAGCTCGTCCTTGATGTAGCGGATGAGGCCGAACAGCGAGAAGCCGGCGGCGCGCGAGACGAGGCCCAAGACGACGATCACGAACAGGAGCGAGGTCGCGTAGAAGCAGGCGATCAGCCCGGCGAGATTGGCCAGAGTGCCGATGCCATACTGGCCGATGGTGAAGGCCATCGCCCCGAACGCGCCGATCGGGACCGCGTACATGAGGATGTGGACCATCCGGAACACCGCGGCGGTGAGGACGCGCAGGCTCCCGAGCAGCCGCTCGGCCTTCTCCCCGATCAAAGCCAGCGAAATGCCGAACAGAATCGCGACCAGCAGCACCTGCAATATCTCGCCCGAGGTGAAGGCGCTGACGAGGGTGTCGGGGATGATGTGGAGGACGAAGTCGGTGACCGACTGCTCCTTGGCGGCCTTGACGTAGGTCGAGACGGCTTGGCTGTCGAGGGTGGCGGGATCGATGTTGAGGCCGGCGCCGGGGCGGACGACATTGGCGACGATCAGGCCGACGGCGAGGGCGAGGGTGGAGAAGGTCAGGAAATAGGCCATCGCCTTGGCGCCGACCCGGCCGAATGCCTTCAGATCCGCCATTCCGGCGATGCCGGTGACGACGGTGAGGAAGATCACCGGGGTGATGATCATCTTCACCAGCTTGATGAAGCCGTCGCCGAGCGGCTTCAGCGAGCGGCCCGCGTCGGGAAAGGCCCAGCCGGTGAGCACGCCCAGCGCGATCCCGACCAGCACTTGGAAATAGAGCGTCCGCCAGAAGGGCCTGCGCGCCGCAGCAGCCATGTGTCCGATCCCCCGATTAAACCGGGAGCATCCTAGTTGATCGTGACGACCCCATCCACTGCCCGCCATTCGGCCGGGCGGATGAGGTGCTGGTGGGCGATCCGGACGGAATGGATGGCGGCTTCGATGTCGGTCCGCCAATGGTCGAGGAAGCGGTGGAGGACGGGGAAGCGCGGCGCCACGTCATATTCCTGCCAGACGAACAGCTGGATCAGGGCCGGGTGGTCCGGGAGAAAATAGCTGATCTCGGCCGTCATCAGGCCGTAGCCCTGCAGCTGCCTCAGGAAATCGCCATCGCTCATCGCGCCCTCCTCCGGGGAGGAGAATAAGCCGCCAAGGTTAACGCAGCGCTAACCATGCGAATTCCCTGAGCTCAGACCGTGAAGCTCTCGCCGCAGCCGCAGCTGCCTTTGGCGTTGGGGTTTTCGAAGACGAAGCCGGCGGCGAAATCGTCCTCCTGCCAGTCCATGGTCGAGCCGATCAGATAGAGGATCGAGCCGCCGTCGACGAAGAAGGGGCCGGCCGGGGTCTCGATCCGCTCGTCGAAGGGCACGGCCTCGCTGACATAGTCGACGGAATAAGCCAGGCCCGAGCAGCCGCGGCGGGGGGTGGAGAGCTTGACCCCGAGCGTTCCCTCCGGCGCACGCGACATCAGCGCGGCAATCCTCGCCTCCGCGGCGGGGGTGAGGGTGAGCGCGGCCGGGCGCGGGCGGCGGGCGGTGGTGGCCTGCGTCATCACAGCATCCCCAGTTCGAGCTTGGCTTCGTCGGTCATCTTCTGCGGGTCCCAGGGCGGGTCCCAGACGAGTTCGACTTCGGCGTCGCCCACGCCGGGCACCGCGCCGACGCGGAGCTCGACTTCGCCGGGCATAGATTCGGCGACCGGGCAGTGCGGCGTGGTCAGGGTCATCTTGACGCGGGCGTGGTGCTCGGGGGTGATCTCGACGTCGTAGATGAGGCCGAGATCGTAGATGTTGACCGGGATTTCGGGGTCGTAAATCTCCTTGAGCGCGTCGATCACCGCTTCGTAGAGGTCGCCGCCGGCCTCGGCGGGCGCGGGTTCGGGCGCCTTTTGCGCGAGGAAGCCTTCGAGATAGTCGCGCTTTCGTTCGAACGTTTCCACTGCGTCGCCGACGCGCGCCTTGGGCGGGGCGGCGGCCTCGCTCACTTCCTCAACTTCGATCCGTCGTTCCTCGTTCACCCGAAGATCCTCGTTACTCGTTCAATGCCGCGCACCAGCGCCTCGATATCCTGCCGGCCGTTATAGACGCCGAAGCTGGCCCGCGCCGTCGCATCGACCCCGAGATGCGCCACCAGCGGCTGGGCGCAATGATGGCCCGCGCGGATGGCGACCCGGCTCTCGTCCAATATGGTGCCGACGTCGTGCGGATGCACCCCTTCGACCGCGAAGCTGACGATTCCGGCGCTGTCCTCCGGCCCGAACAGGCGGACGCTGTTGAGGTGCGACAGAGCCTCGCGGGTCTCGCGGACCAGGGCGTCCTCATGGCCGGCGATCGCCTCCAAACCGATCGACTCGACATAGGCGACCGCGGCCTCGAGCCCGAGCACGCCGACGACATGGGGGGTGCCGGCTTCGAAGCGGGCGGGGGGCGGAGCGTAAGTGGTGCCTTGGAAGCTGACCTTGTCGATCATCGCCCCGCCGCCCTGCCAGGGGGGCATCGCCTCGAGCAGCTCGTAGCGGCCCCAGAGCACGCCGATGCCGGTCGGCCCGTAGAGCTTGTGGGCGGAGAAGACGTAGAAATCGCAGCCGAGCGCGGCGACGTCGACGCTCATCCGCGGCACCGCCTGGCAGCCATCGAGGAGGAGCAGCGCGCCGACCGAATGGGCGAGGTCGGCGGCCCGCTTCGCGTCGAGGACGGAGCCGAGCACGTTCGAGACATGGGCGAGGGCGACGATCCGGTGCTTCGGGGTCAGCATGCCGGCCATCGCATCGAGGTCGATGCGGCCGTCCTCGGTGAGCGGCGCGACGTCGATTTCGGCGCCGGTGCGGGCGGCGATCATCTGCCAGGGGACGATGTTGGAATGATGCTCGAGCATGGAGAGCATGATTCGGTCGCCGGGCTTCAAATTGGCGCCGCCCCAGCTCTGGGCGACGAGGTTGATCCCTTCCGTGGCGCCGCGGACGAAGATCGTCTCGTTGGGCGAGGGCGCGCCGATGAAGGCGGCGACGCGGCGGCGGGCGGCCTCGAAGGCGAGAGTCATGTCCGACGAGCGCTGGTAGACGCCGCGATGGACCGTCGCATAGGTCTCCGCATAGCCGCGCGCGATCGCGTCGATCACCGGCTTCGGCTTCTGCGCGGTGGCGGCGGTGTCGAGATAGGCCCAGCCCGAAGGGATGGCGGGGAAATCGGAGACGAGGTCGAGGGGGGCGGCGCCAACCCCTCTCCCATTTGGGGAGAGGGTACCCTTCGCGTCAGCGAAGGGGGGGTGAGGGGATGAGGTGGGGGAGTCCATCAGGCCCTCACCCTCCCACCGCCTTCGGCGGCGGGCCCCTCCCTCTCCCCAAGTGGGAGAGGGGTTTTCGCGAACCACGCTTCCGCATCCGCGTGCATCGCCTCGCGCACAGCCTCCTCCCCCACCCGCTCGATCGCATCCGCCACGAAGGCGGTGGTTAGGAGCGCGCGGGCCTCCTCGCGGGGGACGCCGCGGCTGGCCATGTAGAAGAGGGCGTCGCGATTGAGCTCGCCGACGGTGGCGCCGTGGGCGCATTTGACGTCGTCGGCGAAGATTTCGAGCTCGGGCTTGGCGTTAACCTGGGCCGAGCGCGAGAGGAGCAGGCCCTTCAGCGACTGCTCGCCGTCGGTCTTCTGGGCGCCTCGGGCGACTTCGACCCGGGCGGCGACGGAGCAGATCGCGCGGTCGTCGGCGACCGAGCGCCAGAGCTGGCGGCTGGTCCCCTGCGGGGCTTCGTGGCGGACGACATAATTGGCGTCATGGCGCTGCCGGCCGCGGGCGAGGAGGGCGCCGCCGGCCTCGGCATAAGCGCCTTCGCCGGTGAGCAGGATCGATCCGTCGATCCGCGTGTCGGCGCCGCCGGCGGCAAGGACGGTGGCGACCAGGCTCGCGCCTTCGCCGACCGTCGCGCGGTCGGTGAAGCTTACAAAGCCGACACTTGCCATCACACGTCTTGCCAGCATGAGGCGGGCGCTGCGGGCGAGGCGGATCCGGGTCAGGCGGTTCGACCAGCCTTCGCCGACGAAGCTCTCGACGATGGAGGCCTGAGCGTCCTCGTCGAGCACGATCTCACCGGCGAGATGGTCCGCCCCGCCGGTCGAGAGGTGAACGATCTGGACGGGACCGGAGGGGGCATGATCCCGGCCGAGGCGGAGGCTCCAGCCCACGCGGCCGGCGAGGCGGGCGAGGGCGTGGCCTTCAGGATCGACTTCGACCGGGCCAATCGCCACCGGGCCCAAGTCGCTTCGGCTTTCATCGAGACACCCGTCGACGAACAGCAGCCGCGGCCCCTCGGCGCAGTCGATCCACGGCAGCGCCTCGGGCACGACTCCGGCAGGCGCGCGGGCAGCGATCTCCGGCAGTGCCGAGAGGTCGCTCCAGCGCCAGGCCTCGTCGCGGTTGGAGGGGAGATCGAGAAGGGTCATGCCGCCCCTCGCGAAACGGCGATTCGCGGCCGGAAGTTGATGAAGTTGACGCTATGTCGGGGGGGAGCTCCTCCTCCCGACCGGTATCCGCGGGTTGCGAGCGACCGGAACGGGCGGAAGTCAGCCATGGGCGCGAACAAAGCACGAACTACGGCCTGTAGGAAAGTGGATTCTCCCCTCACGCGGCGATCTCCGCATAGCCTTCGCGCTCTAACTCGTGGGCGAGCTCCGGGCCGCCGGAGCGGACGATCCGGCCGCCGGCGAGGACGTGGACGAAATCGGGCACGACCAGGTCGAGCAGGCGCTGGTAGTGGGTGATGAGCAGCACCGCCTTGTCCGGCGCGCGCATGATCCGGTTGATGCCGTCTGCGACCACCCGGAGCGCGTCGATGTCGAGGCCGGAGTCGGTCTCGTCGAGCACGGCGAGGCGGGGCTGGATGATGCCCACCTGGACCATCTCGTTGCGCTTCTTCTCGCCGCCCGAGAAGCCGACATTCACCGGCCGCTTGAGCATGTCCATCGAGACTCCGAGCGCATCGCCCTGGGCGCGGGCGAGGCGAAGGAAGTCGCCCGCCGAAAGCTCCGCCTCGCCCCGCGCGCGGCGCTGGGCGTTGAGCGCGGTGCGGAGAAACTGGACGTTGGAGACGCCGGGGATCTCGACCGGGTATTGGAAGCCGAGGAACAGCCCGGCGGCTGCGCGCTCGTCCGCTTCCATTTCCAGCAGGTCCTTGCCGTCGAAGCTGACCGAGCCCTGGGTCACCTCATAGCCTTCGCGCCCGCCGAGCACATAGCCGAGCGTCGACTTGCCAGCCCCGTTCGGCCCCATGATCGCGTGGATCTCGCCGGCGTTCACGGAGAGGGAGAGGCCCTTCAGGATCGGCTTGTCTGCGACCGTGGCGTGGAGGTTTTCAATCTTGAGCATTACGATCTTTCCGGGAGGCGACATGCCCCACCCCCGGCCCCTCCCCCGAAGGGGAGGGGTGAAGGCTGGGCGCTCTCTAGCCCCTCCCCTTCAGGGGAGGGGTTGGGGTGGGGGTTGTTCCATCTTGGCGGCATCTCGTTCAGCACGAGCAGGATGTGCTGGAGGACTCCGTCCATGTTGGTCATGACGTCGTCGTTGGTGACCCTGACGACGCGGAAGCCGCGGGCGGCGAGGATGTCGTCGCGGAGGCGATCCTTGTCCTCGTCATGGGTGTCTCCGTCGACTTCGACGATCAGCCCCGCCTGCGGGCAGAGGAAGTCGGCGATGAAACGGCCGACCACCGACTGGCGGCGGAATTTGTGGGCGGCAAGCTGACCGTTGGAGAGGTGACGCCAGAGGCGTTTCTCGGGCTCGGTGGGGTTGCGGCGCATTTCGGCGGCGCGGCGGTGGAGCTCGGCGAGCTGTTCTACGGACAAGCCCCACCCCAAACCCCTCCCCTGAAGGGGAGGGGCTTTTCGGCTCCAGCCCTTGTCTTTGTGCGGAGCGATCATCCGACGCTTCCCTCAAGGCTGATGCCCAGGAGCTTCTGCGCTTCGACGGCGAATTCCATCGGGAGTTGTTGCAGCACCTCCCTCGCGAAGCCGTTGACGATGAGGGCGACGCTGTCCTCGCGGCTGAGGCCTCGGCTCATCGCGTAGAAGAGCTGGTCGTCGCTGATCTTCGACGTCGTCGCCTCGTGCTCGATCTGGGCCGAGGGGTTGCGAACTTCGATGTAGGGGACGGTGTGGGCGCCGCATTGGTCGCCCAGCAGCAATGAATCGCACTGGGTGAAGTTGCGGACGTTTTCGGCGTTCGCAAGCACCCGGACGAGGCCCCGGTAGGTGTTGTTCGAGCGGCCGGCGCTGATGCCCTTGGAGACGATCGTGGATCGGCTGTTCTTGCCGATGTGGATCATCTTGGTGCCGGTGTCGGCCTGCTGGCGGTTGTTGGTGACGGCGACCGAGTAGAATTCGCCGACGCTCTCCTCGCCCTGGAGGATGCAGCTCGGATATTTCCAGGTGATTGCAGAGCCGGTTTCGACCTGGGTCCAGCTGATCTTCGAGCGGGCGCCGCGGCAGGCGCCGCGCTTGGTGACGAAATTGTAGATGCCGCCCTTGCCTTCTGCGTCGCCCGGGTACCAGTTCTGGACGGTGCTGTACTTGATCTCGGCGTCGTCGAGCGCGACCAGCTCGACCACGGCGGCGTGGAGCTGGTTCTCGTCGCGCATCGGGGCGGTGCAGCCTTCGAGGTAGGAGACGTAGGACCCCTTGTCGGCGACGATCAGCGTCCGTTCGAACTGGCCGGTGTTGGCGGCGTTGATCCGGAAATAGGTGCTGAGCTCCATCGGGCAGCGGACGCCTTCCGGAATGTAGACGAAGGTGCCGTCGGAGAAGACCGCGCTGTTCAGGCACGCGAAGTAATTGTCGCGCTGGGGAACGACTGAGCCGAGCCATTTCCGGACGAGGTCGGGATATTCGCGCACGGCTTCCGAGATGGAGCGGAAGATGACGCCCGCTTTCTCGAGCTCGGCGCGGAAGGTGGTGGCGACGGAGACGCTGTCGAAAACCGCGTCGACCGCGACCTTGCGCGCGCCTTCGACCCCGGCGAGGACCTTCTGCTCCTCGATCGGGATTCCGAGCTTCTCGTAGACGCGCAGGATCTCGGGATCGACCTCGTCCAGCGAGCCGAGCGTCGGCTTCGCCTTCGGCTCGGCGTAATAATAAGCGTCCTGGAAATCGATCGCGGGGATGTCGAGCTTGGCCCAGCTCACTTCCTCCATCTCGAGCCAGGCGCGATAGGCCTTGAGCCGCCATTCGAGCATCCACTCCGGCTCGTTCTTCTTGGCGGAGATGTAGCGGACCGTGTCTTCGCTCAGCCCCTTGGGCGCGAAGTCCTGCTCGATGTCCGAGGTGAAGCCCCATTCGTAGCTGGAGGCCCGGTCGACCGCCTCCTGCGCCTCGCGGTTGCGCTCCTGGACCTGATTGGCGTCGGTCACGAGGCGATCTCCGACAGCGAGGCCAAGCTGACGCCCTGGAGGGCGCCGCGGACGGCGGTGTTGGCGGCGTTCAGATGCGGTTTCACCCGGCAGCTCCCTTCGAGCGCGCAATCGTAGGTCGCGCCCTCGATGCAATTGGTCATGGCGATCGGCCCCTCGACCGCCTCGATGATGTCGGCGAGACTGATCCCCTGCGCTTCCCGCGACAGGCGGAAACCCCCGCCGGTGCCGCGCGCCGAGCTGAGCAGTCCCGCATGGGCGAGCCGGCCCATCAGCTTCTGCGCGGTCGGCAGCGGAACCCCGGTCTCGCCCGCAAGCAGCCCCGCGGTGAGGCACGCACCCGCCGGGTGACGAGCGGCCGCGGCCATCATCACGACGGCATAATCGGCAAGGGAAGTGAGGCGCATGGGTCCAATCGGATCGTTTTGGTCGGATTGCCATGTGTGAGGTCACAGAGAGAAATGCAACCCGTCATTGCTGCGACGACGGCCGTTTCCTGCCTCCCCGTCGCCAGACGGGGAGGGGGACCGCCTGAAAGGTGGTGGAGGGGTGACCGGGCTCGGTGCGGGAGGTTCTCGCGGGGCCCTCTGACTCCCTTGCCCTGTCACCCCTCCACCAGCTTCGCTGGTCCCCCTCCCGGTCTGGCGACGGGGAGGCAGCTACGGCGTCGAATGCACTACTGGATTGCTTCGTCGCTTCGCTCCTCGCAATGACGGGGAATGGCGCTTTACCCACTCGTCCGGCCCTTCGTCTTCGCGCTCGATGCGGAGCGGGCGCATCGGCTTACGATCCGGGCCCTGAGGGCGGTTCCCGGGGGCGAGGGCGCGAAGGCCGACCCGGTGCTGGGCATCCGGGTGGCGGGGCTCGACTTTCCCAATCCGGTGGGGCTTGCCGCCGGGTTCGACAAGGATGGGGAGGTGTTCCGGCAGATGCTGGGCTTCGGCTTCGGGTTCGCCGAAGTCGGGACTCTGACTCCTCTGCCGCAGGTGGGGAATGCGAAGCCGCGGCTGTTCCGGCTTGCTGAGGATCGCGCGGTGATCAACCGGATGGGGTTTAATAATGGGGGCCTGGTCGCGGCGCGGCGGCGGCTGGAGATGGGGCGGCGAAACGGGATCGTCGGGGTGAATGTCGGGGCCAACAAGGACAGCGCGAACCGGATCGCGGACTATGCGCTGGGGGTGCGGACGATGGCGCCGGTGGCGGACTATCTCACGATCAACATTTCCTCGCCCAACACGCCTGGGTTGAGGGCTTTGCAGGACCCAGGGGCCCTGCGCGAGTTGCTGGCGGCGGTGGGGGAGGCGCGGACGGGCGTACCCGTGTTCCTCAAAGTGGCGCCGGACCTGGAGCGTGGGGATGTGGACGACATCGCCCGGATCGCGATCGACGGGGGCATGGACGGGCTGATCGTCGCCAACACTACGATCTCGCGGCCGCCTCTGCTGTCGCGTCACAGGGAGGAGACGGGCGGGCTTTCGGGGGCGCCGCTAAAGGCGCTGGCGCTGGAGCGGCTTGGCGACTTCCGGAGCGCCACGGGCGGCGGGCTTCCGCTGATCGCGGCGGGGGGGATCGAGAATGGGGTGGACGCCCTCGACCGGATCCGGGCGGGGGCGAGCCTGGTGCAAGTCTATTCCGCTCTGGTCTATCAGGGGCCCGGCCTTGCCAAGGCCATCGCTTCGGAACTCAAGGCCCTGCTCATCCGTCACGGCCATGGCAGCGTCGAGGAGGCGATCGGTACGGCAGCCCGATAACGCAGCCCGATAGAGCTTGCCGGAACCTCAGACGAGGCTAGTGTCGCCGCCATGCTGAAGCGCCTGTTCCTCCCGCTCGCCCTTGTCCTCACCTCCTGCGCCGCACAGACCGTCCCGACGGCCGCGCCCAGCGCCGTCGCTGCGCGCGGCATGGTCTCCGCCGCCGATCCGCGCGCGGCCGAGGCGGGGCGAGAGATATTGAACGCGGGCGGCAATGCCGCCG
>VBAE01000047.1:0-3788 GCA_005882415.1 Alphaproteobacteria bacterium
AAGCGCCTGCCGCGAGGCGGCGGGCTGGCCGGACCATGTCCGGGTGGCGGTCAATCTCTCGCCGCTCCAGTTCGCGGATCCGGCGATCACCGCCACCGTCACCGCCGCTCTCGCTTCGGCGAAGATCGAGCCGGACCGGCTGGAGCTCGAGATCACCGAGGCCGTGTTCCAGACCGAGAGCGAGGCCGCCGACACGACCTTCGCAAGCCTGAAGGCGACCGGCGTCCGCCTCGTCCTCGACAATTTCGGCACCGACCGCTCGAGCCTCGGCCACCTCCGCAAGGCGCCGCTCGACAAGATCAAGGTCGACCAGAGCTTCGTCCGGGGCGCCGCAGCCGCCGGCACCCGGAACGCCGCGATCATCCGCGCCATCGTCACGTTGGCAGAGAGCCTCGGCATGGACACGACCGCGGAAGGCGCGGAGACCCATGAGGAGCTGACCCTGATCCGCCAGCTCGGCTGCTCGCAGGTGCAGGGCTTTATCTTCGCCAGCCCCCTCGCCGCCGAGGAGGCTTTGATCCTCGCCCGCGAGAGCAAGGGCAGCCGCGCCCAAGCGCCGGAGTATAGCCGCCCGCCGCGCCACCGGCTGATCCGCACCGGCATGATGAAGTGGAAGGGCAAGGTGCTCAGCGTCCGCCTGCGCAACATCTCCGCCGGCGGCGCGATGGTCGAATGCGACCGTGCGGTGGGGACGGGCGAGCGGGTCGCGTTGGATCTCGCCGACGCGGGGACGCTGGACGCCGAAGTGCGCTGGTGCCGCGAGGGCCAGCTCGGGCTGCGGTTCCAGGAAGAGTTCGAATTGAAGAAGCTCGCCCGAAGCAGTGTCGCCGGGGTGCCTGCCCAGACAATGCTTCGCCCGCATTATCTGGATACCGAAACCAGCCCGGACTCGCCCTGGGCCGGCAGGCGCAACCCGCTGACCCCGAAAGAGGTGGTGCGGTTTTAGATCAGTAATCCGTCATTGCGAGCGAAGCGAAGCAATCCAGTGCGGCCTCCGAGGCCGCTGGATTGCCGCGTCGCTTCGCTCCTCGCAATGACGGAGCCCGGTTAAATCGCGTCGCGGACCAGGCCTTCGGAGCCGTGGGCGGAGCCGCGGCCTCGGGTGATGGCTTTCTGGCGGCCGACGAGGACCTGGAGCCGATCCTCCGGATTCTCCTCGGCCCGCGGGCGCGCCTCGGGCGCCTCCGCTTTGGCCTGGAATGCACCCCGGATCCGCTTCAGGAAAGTCATCGCCCGCTCCGCCCTAATCAACGGAGGCAGGAATAACGCTCAAATGGTTACGGAAGCGTGGAAAATCACTTCTTCTCGGGCAGGATTTCCAGCTTCCAGGCCTTGGCGTCGACCAGATAGCGGCGGGCGACGGCCTGGAGGTCGGCGGCGGTCAGCGCCTCATATTGGGCTTGAGCCTGCTCGATGCTGGCGCCCACTTCGGGCCGGGTCTGGACGTCGGCGAGCTGGGACAGCCACCATTCGTTGCCGAGCCGCTGGCGCATCAGATTCTCGACCAGAGGCTTTTTCGCCCGCTGCAGCTCGTCGGCGCCGATCGGCGTGTCGCGAAGGTCGGCGGCGATCTTCGCCGCGTCGGCGAGGAAGCCATCGAGCTTCTCCGGCGGCGCCTCGATCTGCGCGGCCATATAGCCATAGCCCTTGAACGTCTCGGACGGGCTGTGGCCGGCATTGGGGCTGTAGGTCGTGCCCTGCTTCTCGCGGATCTCGTCGATCAGGCGAAGCTGGAGCACCTGGCCGAGCAGGTTCAGCGCCCGCGCCTGCTTCATGTCGGCGTAGAAGTCGGTCGTCGGCCAGGCGATCATCGCAAGGCCCTGGTCGGCGCGGCCCTGATGGGTCTCGCGAACGAGGGTGCCGGCGGGGAAGGCGGTCTTGAGCGCCGCGGCGGGGAGGGCGGCGTCCTGGCGGGCGGGGAGGGCGCCGAAGGTCGCGGCAACCTGCCGAACCGCTTCGTCGACACTAATGTCGCCGACCATGACGATCTCGATCGGCCCCGTCTTGAGCGGGCCGGCCAGAAGCGCCTTGGCGTCGGCGACGGTGCTTGCGGCCATCTCCTCGCGCGTCGGCATCGCCCAGCGGCGGTCGCCGGCGTGGAGGAGGGCGCCGGCATCGCGGCCGAGGACCCCGCCCGGCGTGCTGGCGAGCTGGTCGTGGATGGTGCCGCTGAGTGCGCGGAGCCGCTCCCATCCTGTCGGCGCGAAGCCGGGGTCGGCGGCGAAGGCGGTGAGGAGCTGGAGCTGGGTGGCGAGGTCCTCGGGCCGGGTCTTGCCGCTCAGCACGAAGGCGTCCTCGTCGACTCCGAAATTGGCGGCGTAGACCTTGGAGGTGAGCGCCTGCTGCACGTCCTCGAAGCTCATCTTGCCGAGGCCGCCCAGAGTGAAAGCGCCGCTGGAGAGGGCCCAGACCGGGCTCGGTCTGTCCGCCGGCACCAGCGCCTGGCCGCCGAGGGAGCGGGCGGAGACGAGGATTTCGTCGGTGCGGAACTTGGTCGGCTTGACGGTGAGGCGAACGCCATTGGCGAAGCGGATCGCGGTCGCGCCGAGCGCGGCAAGCTCGCGCCGTTCGGCGACTGCGCCGGGCGTGCCGAAGCTCTGATAAGGCCAGTTCTGCGCTTGCTGCACCGCGCCTGCGGCGACGGCGGCGGAGTGCGAGGCCTGGTAAGCGGAGAGCAGGGTCGCCTCGCCGCCTTCAACGGGGGTCGGCGAGGTGAGGTAGACGAGCGGCCCGCCCGCTGTGAACAGGCTGCGGGTCGCCGCGCTCACTTTCTCGGCGGTGAGGCCCTTCACCACCTGGTCGAACAGAGCGAGGTCGTCGGTCGGGGTGGTGAACACCTCGTCCTCGTCGACATTGCCGACCAAGGCCTGGGCGAGGGCCGGAGTTGGCCGGGTTGCGGCGCCCGCCACGGCCGCCACGAGCCGCGCGCGGATCTCCGCTATCTCGCGGTCGAGCTCGGCCTGGCTGAAGCCGAACTGGACGGCGCGGCGCTGTTCCTGCTCGATCGAGGCCAAGGCCGGCTGCCACTTGCCCGGTTGGGCGACGGCGACGACCTGGGTGATCTCGGCCCGCTCGGCCTGGTCCTGCCGGCCGGTGCCGGCGCCGATGAAGGGCGGGTTCTCGCCCGAGGCGATCCGCGACAGGCGGCGGTTGAGAATCTGGAGGCCGAGCTGCTCGACCAGTTTCTCGCTGCGCACCGCGCTGGTGTCGGGGCGGAGGTCGGGCGCGGTCACCCAGCTCAGCGCAACACGGTTGGGGATGCCGGCTTCGCTGAACACGTGGGTCTCGGCGGCGCGCGAGGCGATCTTCGCAGCGGGGAGCTCCGGGCCCGCCTTCCCGCGGCCCTTCCAGGTGCCGAACTGGCTGCGGATCTTCGCCTCCATTTCGTCGACATCGAAGTCGCCGACCGCGATCAGGGTGGCGCGCTCGGGGCGGTAATAGGCGTCGTAGAATTTGACGAAGCGCTCGCGCGGCGCGGTCTTGAGGACGTCCGTGGACCCGATCGGAAGCCGGGTCGGAAGCACGTCGCCCTTCAGGAGATAGCCGAGCTCGTCCTCGGCGTTGCGCAGCTGCGGGGTGGCGCGGGTGCGCTCTTCGGAGAGGACGATGCCGCGCTCGCTCTCGATCGCCGACGGGGTGAAGCTCGCCTCGCCCGCCACTTCGCGGAGCAGGAACAGGGCGGTGTCGACCGTCTCCTTGTCGGTCTCCGGTAGGTCGAGCATGTAGACGGTCTGCTGGAAGGTGGTCATCGCATTGGTGTCTGGCCCGAATTTGAGGCCCGCGCGCTC
>VBAE01000047.1:3815-10466 GCA_005882415.1 Alphaproteobacteria bacterium
GCGAGGCGTTGTGCGCCGGGGTCGCGTTCTTCAGAATCTGGTAGCGCATGCCGTTGGGCAGGGTGCCGGTGCGCAGCGCCGGGTCGGTCCTGAGGTCCGTCTTTACGGCGGCGGCGGCCGGAGCGGCCGGCTTCGCCTCGGCGCCGGCAGCGAGCACGACGGCGAGCCCGCACGCGGCGAGCAGCTTGAACTTGGTCATGGTATCGGTTCTCCCACGCCGGCGTGCCGCCAGCCCCGTGCGCGTGCTTCTACGCTAAGCCGCTCAAAAAACTACAGCTTTTCGACGAACCGACAAACGGAAAGGAGCCCCGCCGCAATGCGGCGAGGCTCCCGGGTACAGTAGCTGACGAGGCGATCAGCTGCTGTAGTACATGTCGTATTCGACCGGGCTCGGCGTGGTCTCCCAGCGGAGCTGCTCTTCCCATTTGAGCTCGATATAAGCGTCGATCTGGTCCTCGCTGAACACGTCGCCCTTGGTCAGGAAGGCGCGGTCGTTCTGGAGCGAGATCAGCGCCTCGCGGAGGGAGCCGCACACGGTCGGAACGTTGACCAGCTCCTGCGGTGGAAGGTCGTAGAGGTTCTTGTCCATCGGATCGCCCGGGTGGATGCGGTTCTGGATGCCGTCCAGGCCCGCCATCAGGATCGCCGAATAGGCAAGGTAGGGGTTGGCGAGCGCGTCGGGGAAGCGGAACTCGACCCGCTTCGCCTTCTCGCCGGTGCCGTACGGAATGCGGCAGGAGGCGGAGCGGTTGCGGCTCGAATAAGCGAGCAGAACCGGCGCCTCGAAGCCGGGGACGAGGCGCTTGTAACAGCGCCGTCTCGCTGAGGCCCGCATAGCCGTTGCCCGCGAAGAGCGGCTTGACGCCGTTCCAGATCGAGATGTGGGTGTGCATGCCGGAGCCGTTATCCTTGGCGATCGGCTTGGGCATGAAGGTCGCGGTCTTGCCATAGGCGTGGGCGACCATGTGGACGACGTATTTGTAGATCTGCATGCGGTCGGCGGTCTCGACCAGCTTGCCGTAGGTGAGGCCCAATTCGTGCTGGGCGGCGGCGACCTCGTGATGGTGTTTGTCCATGGGGAGGCCCATCTCGATCATCGTCGAGACCATCTCCGCGCGGATGTCCATCGCGCTGTCGACCGGGGCGACCGGGAAATATCCGCCCTTGGCGCGCGGCCGGTGGCCGAGATTGCCGCCTTCATATTCGCGGCCGGTGTTGGTCGGCAGCTCGATATCGTCGATGCGGAAGTAGGAGCTGTTGTAGCCGTCCTCGAAGCGGACGTCGTCGAACATGAAGAATTCGGCTTCCGGCCCGACATAGACGGTGTCGCCGATCCCGGTGGACTGGAGATAGGCCTCGGCGCGCTTGGCGGTCGAGCGCGGGTCGCGGGCGTAGAGCTCGCCCGAGCCCGGATCGACGATGTCGCAGAAGATGACCAGCATCGGGGTTGCCGAGAAGGGATCGACATAGACCGCGTCGAGGTCCGGCCGAAGGATCATGTCGCTCTCGTTGATCGCCTTCCACCCCGAGATGGACGAGCCGTCGAACATGAAGCCGTCGGTCAGCTGGTCCTCGTCGACGAGGCCGGAGACCATCGAGAGGTGCTGCCACTTGCCGCGCGGATCGGTGAAGCGGAGGTCCACCCACTCGATCTCTTCGGCCTCTTTGCTTGTGATGGTCGATGAGTCGCGCTCCCCCGAGCGCCCTGTATCCCCTTCCCAGCCCGAGCCCCACCCGTCCAGCGCCGCGCGGCAGAGGGTGAAGATTTCACGTGGAAGACTGCGTCCAGTCGACTCGCTCGACGCCGAGGCTGCGATATCTGGCGGCCTCGGCGGCGATGGAGGCGCGGTAGCGGGCGACTGCCGCGGCAAAGGCTGGATCGGAGCGAACCGGGGCAAACACCGGGTCGCGGTGGGGCTCCATGACGATGCCCTGGCGCTTCCAGCCCGCCGCGACGGCTCGGTCGATCCACCCCGCCGCCTCCGCGGCCCGACCGTCCAGCGCAGCCAGCTCGCCCGCGAGCACTGAGGGGTTGTGCGAGACGTCGCCCTCGCTTGCTATCTTGACCGAGTCGGAAGCGAAGCGATTGCGCAGGTCGCCGGCCTCTTGCCCCCGGCCGGCCCCGCGCAACGCCAGGATCAAGGGCGGCGCAAGCTGGTCCGCAGTGCCGCGGTTCGAATTCCAGAAATCCGCTACGCCGGCATAGCGCCCATCGTAGAGGCCGAGCAGCCTTGGCCCCTCGCCGATGGTGAGGAGCAGCCGCGCGCGCGCGCCGGGGGCGAGGCCGACCCACCATTCGTCGGGGGCCTCGCGGGCGCCACGCAGGGCCGCGCGGGGATCGTCGAACGTGGTGAGCACCTCCGCGAGTCCAGTGCCGCCAGCCGCTGTGCCGTGGTGCGGTCCCCGAGCCGCGACGCCACCATCGCGAGCCTCGCGCGCGGCCAATAGGGATTGGGGTCGCGCGCGGCCAAGGCCTGGACGCACAGACGGGCCGTTTCGGCGAACCGTCCTGCGCTCCAGGCGAAGTCGAACCGCATCCGCCGAGCCTCCGCGGGGCTGTCGGACGATTGCTCGAACCGATCGATCAGCTTCAGTGCCTCCCCGCGCCGCCCGAGCCGCTGAAGCAGGTCGACAGCGGTGCCCGTCGCCGTGACGAAGGTCGGATCGGACTCTACCGCCCGAAGTGACGCCTTCAGCGCTCGCCTCAGCTCCAGCCGGTCCTGCAACAGGCTGGCGAGCTGTTCCTGAATCTCGGAATCGTCCGGATCGAGCGCCGCCGCCCGCTCGTACCAGGGCAGCGGATCATATTCCCAAAGCAGGAAGCCCATCGCCTGGTTCGCCTCCGCCAGATCGGGATCGATCGCCAGCGCACGCCTGGCGTAGCCGATCCCCTCGGAACGCAGGCGGGCACGGGCCTGCTTGTCCTTCACCGTCGCGAACCAGCCGGGGACGTAGACGGTCATACCCAGCCGCGCCCAGCTCGGCGCGTGGCCGGGATCGAGGGCGACGGCACGGCGAAGCAGCTTCTCCGCCTCGGCGTAAGCGGGCAGGGTGCGTTGCCGGAACAGGCGCACCGCCGCTGAATGAAGCCGGTCCGCCTCATGGCTTTGGGGGGTGGACGGAATCGCCTCAGGTTGTGCGCCCGGGCCCGCCAGGCGCCGCCACAGGGCCCACCCGCCGACTGCCGCCGCGCCCGCGCCACAGGCCGCCAGAACCTGACGCCTCACCGGCTGCGGATGGGGCGCCGCATCCACCGCAGCCGCCTGCCCCTCGTGGACCAATCGGTAGCCGACCCGCGGCACGGTCTCGACCGAGACCCCCTGGATTTCCGCCAGCGCCTTGCGCAGCTTGGTCACCGCCTGGGTGATCGCGTCGTCGGTGACGGCGAGGCCGTCCCAGCAGCGCTCGATCAGGTCGTCGCGCGACAAGGTGGCGCCGTTCGCCTCTGCAAGTGCGACGAGAATCTGCATCACGCGTGGCTCGAGCGTCTCCACAGCGCCTTTCCGGAAGATCTCGCGCCGCGACGGGCGGATCGTCGCGGCGCCGAGGGTGAAGTCGGCCGCGTGCGCGAGGTCGACGCGCCGCTTCGTCCCTTGCAGGGCCTGGTCCAAGCTCGGCCTCTCCCCCCGGAGATCGGGGAAAGAGGCCTAACACTCGTTGCGTCGCCGAATCAAACCTCAGCCGGTGATGAAGTCCGCCGGGTTGAGCGCGGTGAGGCCGACGCCCTGCAGCGTCACGTGCGTGTCGCCGGCAAGGGTCAGGATCACGTCGCCACCGGTTTGGCTCGCATGGCTCATCACGTCGGCAAAGGATCTGAGGTGGAAGGCGCTCAGGTCGAGCACGTCCTGGCTTGCGCCGCTCGCCGCGAAGTCGCCGATGACGAGGTCGCCGCCATGCCGCTCGATCGTGATCCGATCGTTGCCGTCGCCGAGCGTCAGCAGGCCGTTCAGATGCCCACCCGAGCCCGCAACGAAGCGGTCGTTGCCGTCCCCCATGTCGACGTCGCCGTTCAGAGTTCCGCGATTGACCACCTGCTCGTCCGGGATCGAGCCGAGGATGGCATAGCCGCCGCCCGACGCGTCGACCGTCCCGCGGTTGGTGAACAGGCTGCCGGTCAGGCTCAAGCCGTCATCGAAGCTGAAGCGCACGCCGATGCCGTCCGCCCCGCTCGCCTCGATCCGCCCGTAATTGGTGAAGTCGTTGCCTTCGTTGGTGATCAGCACCCCGCGCGCTTCCTCCCCCGCGGCGGCGATGACGCCGTAATTGGCGCTGTGGTTGTTCATCCCTTCCAGCGCGATCCCGAAATCGTGCACGCCCTCGGCCCGGATCGTGCCGCGATTGACGATGTCGTTGCCATCGGTGAAAACCCAGATGCCATGGGCCAGGCCGAGATCGTGGGTGCGGATCAGGCCGAAATTCTCGATCGAGTTGGCATGATCCTCGCCCGTGAGGCTGTCGAGCACGATGCCGATCGCCTCGGCGTCGATGGTCCCATAATTGCGGACTTCGCCGTGCGAGCCGACCAGGCTCACGCCCGACCCGTCGATGCCCCGGCTGGTGATGGTGCCGTGGTTGGTGATGCGTTCATTTTCCCCGAAAAGCTCGATGCCGGTCGGATATTCCGGCGCGTCGTCGGTGCCGGTCGCGTTGCCGCTGCTGGCGATCGTTCCGAAATTCGTCACGGAGACTCCGTCGAGGGCCCCAAACCAGCCGCCCGCTCCGATCCCGTCGGATCCGTCGCCGCTGGTGACGATCGAGCCGTGATTGACCACGCTCGCGCCGGCGGCGGTCACGCGAATGCCGTCGGCGAGCCCGCCGGCGGCACTCAGATTGCCGAAGTTCACCAGCGCGCCATTGCCGTCGCTAAAGGTGAAAGCGTCCGCGCCGGGCGCGGTGGTGGCGATCGATTTCCTGTTTACGACCATGGTCGGATCCTCCTGTGCTGACGCGCACGAGGCTGCCGGGAAGGCGCGCGCGAGTCCTGACGGGAAGCTGACGGATCGGCGAATTTTCGCTCAAATTGGCTTCAGAATGGCCGCCGGCGGGCAGCGATGAGCATTCGGAGCAGCATCGCGACCGGGCGGGGCACGCCGACCTTGCCCTCGAGCCAGAGGCTGACCGCCGAGCGGCTCACTCCGATCGCCGCGGCGAGGTCGCCCTGGGTGCGGTAGCCCAATGTGCGCATTGCCGAGCGCAGCTCTTCGGGCGACATGGAGGCGAGAAGGGGGTCGTCCACGCGTGCTCTCCTAGCGGTTGCCGCGGGCGGACGGAACCGTGGGCGTCAGATCGCGTCCGAGCCGCGCTCGCCGGTGCGGATGCGCAGCGCCTCGTCGATCGTGGAGACGAAGATCTTGCCGTCGCCGATCCGCCCGGTCCTGGCCGCCGCCGCGATCGCTTCGACCACGCGCTCGGCAAGGCCGTCGTCGACCACGACCTCGAGCTTCACCTTGGGGAGGAAATCCACCACATACTCAGCGCCGCGATAGAGTTCGGTATGGCCTTTTTGTCTTCCGAAGCCCTTGGCTTCTATGACGGTTATGCCGGAGACGCCGACGTCGTGAAGCGCTTCCTTGACCTCGTCGAGCTTGAACGGCTTGATGATCGCCTCGATCTTCTTCACGTGCGTGGGGCTCCTTCGTGCCGCTGCTCGATAGAGCGCCCGAGCCCGCTCATGCAAGCGGGGGATCGAGCCAAGGCGGCTTGGCAGCGCGTTGCCCGCCATCCTAAGGTGGGCCGATGACCGCCATGCTCCTTCCGATGCTCCTGCTCCTCGCGGCGGGCCGCGCAGAACCCGCCCGGGCGATCGGCGAAGGCGGTGCCGCCGGCTGGTTCAGCAGCGACGACTATCCGAAGGAGGCGATCGTCCAGGGGGCGGAAGGCGTGACCGCGGTCAGGCTGACCGTGGACCCGAACGGAAAGGTCTCCGACTGCAAGGTAACCGGCTCCTCAGGCTTCGCCAGCCTGGACGACACCACATGCTCGCTGTTTCGCGCCCGGGGCAACTTCATTCCCGCCCACGACCGGCGCGGCAGGCCGACGACCGACAGCACCTCGATCCGGATCAGGTGGGTCCTCCCGGAAGGTTCGCCGGGGTTCAACAAGCCGTGGCGTGAGGCGGTCCGTGCCCGAATCGCACCCGACGGCGCGATCCTCTCCTGCAGCGAGGAGCGGACGGGCAATCCCGTGATCGGAAGCGGCGGCTGCGCGGGCCTCACCGCATCCCCGGTGTCGCGGCGGCTCGCTTTCCGGAGCGGCGCCGGGGCCGGTCCGGCGGATATTTTGCTCGTATCCGCCTGGAACCTCGGCGCCTCGACGGCCGCCGCAGGAGAGCCCGGCAGGCTCGTCGCACTCAGCTCGGCCCGGGTCCGCTATGCCCCCGGTGAGAAGCTTTGCACGACGCTCCGGGAGGAAGGGCCGCCGGAGATCCGGCTACCCCTCTGTACGCTGATCGAGGTCGTGATGTCGCCCTTGGCTTCCGCTGGGCCGCCATCCGGCGATCTGCTCGACGGGACCTTCACCATCGCCATTTCGGAGCTGCCGGAAGCGTCGTAAGGCTGGAGGCCGAGAAAGGAGAGCGGGATGCGGCATGTCCACCTGGCGGCGATCGGCGCGCTGGCGCTGCTCCCCACATCGCTTCACGCCCAGCAGCCG
>VBAE01000048.1 GCA_005882415.1 Alphaproteobacteria bacterium
GCGCCGAGCTGCTCGGGCGTTGCATCGACCACCCCCGAGAGGCGTTTCGCCAATGAGGGGCGGCAGATGCCGATGAACAGCGATGCGACGATGAACAGGCTCATCAGGAAGGTCGATCCGCTGTCCGGCGGGCCATCGCTCCGCGGCCGGCTGGCGGCCACTTCCGCGTGGCGGCGCTTGGCCTCGATCTGCGCGGGGCTGTAATTATAGCCCGGGCACAGGCCGTCGGGGTAAGACGGGCCGGTGCAGAACGGCCCCGAGTTCATCGCCGCCATCACGCGCGCGAAGGCGGCCGGACCGAAGGTGTCGGCGATCCGGCCGCTGTCATTGTCGCTCGGCCACCAGAAGATGACCGAGAAGACGCAGACGGCCGCGACCGGGATGACCATCTTCGGCTTGATCCCGAACAGATTGCGGCGATCGCTCGATCGCCATTCCCACCAGGCGACCGTCGCATCCTGCCATTGGCGATAGGCTTCCGGATCGGTGAAGCGGAGGGCGAAGAGGCGCAAAGTGGGGGTGGGCGGCTGTTTGAGCGGCCGTCCTTCGCCATCGATCGGATAGAGGGTGCGCGCGGCCGGCCTGGCCGCCGGTGCCTGCACGCCGAAGCGCGGGCGGTTGGGCGCGCGGGTGTCGCGGCGCACGCGGGAGTCGCCCATCAGCGCGCCGCCAAGTTCGGCGATCCACTTGAACCGCTCCTGCAGCGCCGGGTGGGTGCCGCCTTCGTGGTCGGCGGGACCGTCGAACAGCAGGCCCTCATAGCGCCGGCTGCCGATGAAGGCGCCGCGGCCGCCGACCTTGCGAAGGGCCGACAGCAAAGCCTCGGGGAAATGGGTCACCCGAACCGCCTCGCCGTCGGCGACATGGTCGCGCGAGAGCTTGATCCCGCGCCTGGCGAAGCGCGCGAGGGCGAGCGAGAGCATGGTGACCATCCCGCCGGCGAGCAGCAGGATCAGCATCGGCGGCAGGAAGATGAGCAGGAGCAGCTGCTTATATTGCTCGATGCGCAGCGGATTGTTGAGCTGCCACGAAACCGCGGTGCGCATCAGCGCGTGGTTGATGGCGAGAATCCGCGTGTCGCCCTGGCGGATGTGCGAAGCCTCATGGGCGAAGACGGCGGCGAGCTCGTCGTCGTCGAGCCGGTCGAGCAGGCCCCGTGTCGCCACCATCAGCCCCGCCGACGGTCCCTCGCCGACGGTCAGCGCATTCGGCTCGGGCGTCTCGATGATTCCGAAACGGGGAAAGCGAACGCCCAATGCGGTGCACGACTGCTCCGCGATGGTGACGAAGCGCGGCTCCTCGGCCCGGGTCACCACCTGCACGTCGAGAGCGCCGGCGACCGCCTTGGCGTGGCCGCGGTAGAGGTGCCGAAACATCAGCACGCTCAGCAGCGCGATCGCCAGGCCGTAGCGGAGCATGTAGCCGAGCGGGTCGGTGAAGACATTGTGCTCGGGGTCGAAGATCATCAGGAACAGGGTGAGCGCGGCCGTCCCGATCAGCTCGAAGGAGAGCACATAGAGCAGGAACAGGGCCCAGGCGAAGCGCCGGCTGCTTTCCGCATGGGTGACATAGCCGTGGGCGGCCATCGCAGGGCGCGGCCGCTAAAGGCTGAGGGTCACGGGCTCGGCGAACTCCGCGCGCCGCTCGCCCAGGCTGAACTTCTCCCGCGGCGGGCCGGCGAAGCGGACGAAGAGCATGCCCGGGAAGGCGCGCTTGTTCGCGTTCAGCTCCTCGACGCACAGATTGTAGAAGCGGCGCGCGGCGGTGATCCGCTCCTCGATCCGGATCAGGTCGGTGCGCAGCGTCGCATAATGGGCGGAGCTGGCCAGCGTCGGGTAATTCTCGCTGACCGTGAACAGATTCTGCAGCACGCCCGCCATCTGGTTGGCGTGGACGCCCGCGCCGTCGCTGAGCGCCTCGAGCGCGGCGACGCGGCCGTCGAGCACGTCGCGGATCACGTCATGCTCCCTGGCGGCAAAGGCACGCACGACCTCGGCCAGATTGCCGATCAGGGTGCGACGCTCAATGAGCAGTGCATCGACGTCGCCGAACGCCGCCTCGGCGCGCTCGTCGAGCTTACCGACCAGCGCATGGTGCGCGCGGATCTTGAGGCCCAGCCAAAGCACAGCGAGGAGGATCAGCCATAGCCACCAATGATCGAGCAGGAAGTTGGTCGACCGAATGGCGCGGCCGTTGAGATCCGTCGCCTCTGCGAAATTTCCTTCCATGCCCACGCCCCCGCTCGACCATCCTCTCGAAGGGGACGGTCTAATGAGAGCCGGTCAAAAGATCGTTAATGCAAGGACTTCGCGGCTGCTTGGAGCGTTAACCGCCGGCCCGGCGCGAGGGGGAGGGGAGTGGTGCCCAGGGACGGAATCGAACCGCCGACACCGAAGTCGAGCGCCTATAGAGGCGCTTATCCGTCCCTGTCCAGCCCGTCGGCGGGATTATCGTCGGCGGGCGGGCCGGGCACCCGATAGGCGTCGCCGAGCCAGTTCAAGAGGTCGCGGTCGCGGCAGCCCTGGCTGCAGAAGGGCGTGTGCGCCTGAGCGGCGGGCTTGCCGCAGAGCGGGCAGCCGGCGCGGCGGCGACTTTCAGGGGAAGGCGGCATGGACATGTCCGGCCGATATGGCGAGCGAGGGGTCCGCCTGCAAGCGGACGGGCGCCCCGAGGCGGCGGGCAAGTGCCTCAAGCCATTGGGGATTGGTCTCGATCTTCGCTGCGACTATCGGATGGGCGGAGAGGGTGCGTTCGCCCGAGCCCGGCGCCCGCTCCGCGCGGCGGAGCAGGGCGCGGGCGGAGGCGCCGATCGGGTCGCCCTGGAGAAGCTCCGGAAGCGAGACGCGCTCGCGGCGGCGAACGACCTGGAGGAAGCCGAAGCCGTTCACCGCGGTCCGCTCGAACGGCTGGGGAAGCACCACGTCGAGTGCTGCGGCGGCGGCCTGGCGGTCAGGCTTGGCGGAGAGGGTTGGGAGGTCGATCCCGATCGAGCCGCCGATGCCGAGGCGGCGGATCGCCCGTCCCGCAGCGCCCGCACCGGCAACGGCGAGCGCTTCCGGCGGAAGCGACCCATCGACATCGATCAGCGTCATCGCCGGGGTGAGGCTGATCCGAAGCGCTCCGCCCTGGAAAGCGATCTCTCCGGTCGCAGCCTCTTCGAGCAGTTCCGACCAGCCTGCGGCTTCGAACGGGTCTTCGCCGGGGCGCGCCGTCCTGGCGCCGGGAAGCCGCTGCCGAAGCGACGGGCCGTTGCGGGGCTCGGCGTCGCTGGAGCGGCACTTGGCGAGCTTGGCCCGCCCGGCTTCCGGGATCGCCTCGCGGACGATCTCGATCCGGATCGCCTGCCCTTCGCTGAGGCCGGCAGGGATCGGCTCCATCAGCGCCTCGCCCTCGCCGGTGCCGACGATGGCGCGGCGGCCGGGGATCAGGACCTGCTGCAGCTTGCCTTGCACGATCGAGCCGACCCGGAGCGCCCCCGGAAGCTCTATCGCGGCCTCAAGGATGGTCCCGTCTTCGACCAGGATCGCTCGGTCCTCGCCGATCCCGGCTTCGAAGAGCCACTCAGCCAATCGGATAGCCCGAGGCGCGGAGCAGGGCCCGAGTCTCGTAGAGCGGGAGGCCCATCACGGCGGAATGGCTCCCGCCGAGGAAGCGGACCAGCGCTTCCGCGCGGCCCTGGATCGCATAGCCGCCGGCCTTGCCCCGCCATTCGCCGCTCGCGAGATAGGCCTCCATCTCCTCGCCCGACAGGCGCTTGAAGGCGACGATGCTGGTGGAGAGGCGATGGCGTGCGGTGCCGTCCTGGGAGATCGCGGTCACCGCGCAATGCACCCGGTGGCGGCGGCCGGAGAGCAGCTCCAGGCACGCCCGCGCCTCGTCCTCGCTCTCGGTCTTGGGGAGGATCCGCCGCCCTGCCGCGACCACCACGTCGGCGGCGAGGACCAGCGCCCCCGCCTCCCCGGCGTGCACCGAAGCGGCCTTCTCCGCCGCCATCCGCGCCGCATAGACGGCCGGAAGCTCGGCCTTGCGCGGAGTCTCGTCGATGTCGGCGGGGACCACCGCGTCGGGGGTCACGCCCAGCCGCCCGAGCAGCTCCAGGCGGCGCGGGCTCTGCGAGGCGAGGACCAGCCGCACTGCGCCGGCGCTGTTACTTGAAGCGATAGGTAATGCGGCCCTTGGTCAGGTCGTAGGGCGTCAGCTCGACCAGCACCTCGTCGCCGACGAGCACTCGGATGCGGTTCTTGCGCATCTTGCCGGCGGTATGGCCGAGGATCTCATGGTCGTTCTCGAGCCTGACCCGGAACATCGCGTTCGGCAGCAGCTCGACCACCTGGCCGCGCATCTCGAGAAGTTCTTCCTTGGCCATTCATCCTCGTCGTGGGCTGGTTCGCTGGGAGGCTAAAAAACGGCGCCGCAATAGCGGCAAAGGGGCCGGAAGGAAACCCTCAGGCCGGGTTGTGCTTGGCGAGGAACTTCTGGATTTCCTCGAGCAGCTGGACCCGGTCCGCCTCCAGCGGAAGCTGGTGGGTGTTGCGCGGCTGCTCGACGTAAACGAAGTCGACGCCCTCCTTCTTCCCCGCCGCCCTGAGGCCCTTCACCAGGTCGCGCGACTGGGCGACCGGAACCCGCTCGTCCTTGGCGCCGTGGACGATCATGATCGGGATCGAATATTGCTCCGGATGGTAGGCCGGCGAGACGTTCCTGAGGTCGGTCGATGCGCCGCCGATGAAGGAGGAGCCGTAGCGGCCGAGATAGTTGCGGTCGTATTTCACCATCGCCGGGATGTCGTGCACGCCCGCGCCCGAAATGGCGCAGCGATACTTCCCGCCGCCGCGCTGGGCCGCGCGCGAGGCCGCATAGCCGCCATAGGACCAGCCGAACATGCATACGCGCTTCGGGTCGGCGATCCCGAGCTGGGCGAGGGCGGTGATCGAATCGTCGAGATCGTCCTGCATCCGCGTGCCCCAATTGCCGTCGGCAAGCTCGGTCCACTTCTTCCCGAAGCCGGTCGAGCCGCGATAATTGGGCTGGACCACCGCATAGCCGAGCTCGGCCAGCGCCTGCGACCAATGGTCCCACTGCTCCATGTCGCGCGCCCAGGGGCCGCCATGGGGGAGCACGATCAGCGGCAGATTCTTCGCCTCCCGGTGGCGCGGCAAAGTGAGGACGGCCGGGATCTCCTGCCCGTCGCTCGCTTTGTAGCGGATCGTCTTCACCGGGTTCATCGGCGTGTCCTGGAAGGTCTCGTTCGCCCAGGCGAGGCGGGTGATGTTGCCGGTGCTGCTGTCGTAGAGCAGGTAGGAGCCAGCCTGGCTCGGCCCGCCGACCTGGACGATCATGCGCTTGCCGTCCGCGTCGCGCGAGGCGATCCGGACATTGCCCTTGCCCAGCCCCTCCTCGAGCATCTCCTGAATCGATTTGAGCGTCGGGTCGGTCCAGTAATAGGTCAACCGGTCCTCGACCGCGGCGACGCCCATCAGGGCGTTGCGCTCGCGGTTGGCGATCGGCCCGCCGATATCGTAGCCGGGGCGGGAGAAGACCTTTTTGCCCAGCTCCATCGTCTTCAAGTCAAGCTCGTACAGCTCGTTGAAGCCCGATGCGTTGCTCATCACCAGCGCCTTGTCGGGCTCGGCGAGGAACAGGCTCGGCACCAGCGAGGAGCCGTAGCGCGACTGCTTCTCGTTGCTCACGGTGCGGAAGCTGCCGTCGCCGCCGGAGCGATAGAGGATCCTGAGCTTGCCGCTCTCGCGGTCGGTGCTCGTCCCCATGCGGACATTGCCCTCGCCGTCGGCATACCAGGTCGAGACCAGGGGATTCGGCTTCACCACCGTCTTGTAGCGGCCTGTGAGCACGTCCACTTCGACCACTTCGGGCTGGCTGAAGCCTTCATAGCCATATTCCTGGCTGATCCGCTCGAGCAGCAGGCGCGGGCTTCCCGAACGCGACTTCCACAGGATTCGCCCGCCCGTGACGGAATTGTCCCAGCCGAGCGGCGTCACCTTGCCGGTCTTGCGGTTGAAACCGAGCAGCCGCCAGATGTCCGCCTGCTCGCCGTTCATGCTCTGGCGGGAGAAGGCGCGGACGATGAGATTGTCCGCGTCCGCCCATTCCCAGTCGGCGATGTTGACATTGTCGACCTTGTCGAACTCGCCGTCCTTGCCGATCACCTGCGGCGGCGCGGAGGGGTTGGCGACGTCGAATATGGCGAGATACTTCTCACCCTTCGAGCGCACCTTGGCGGCGAAATGGGTGCCGTCGGGCGAGATTTCGGGATCGGTGAGGAAGGGATGCTCGGCGAACACCGCCACCGGAATGACCTTGTTCGCTGCCGGCTTGGCGGCGGGCGCCGCAGCCGCGGCTGCCGGAGCGGCGCCTGCACAGCACATGGCGAGCGCCGAAGCGGCGAGAAGCAAATGACGCATGCGAATATTCCCCAAACCCTGATCCCGGGACAGGGGTGGCAAGATTCTTCCGTAAAATCAAGCCAATAGAAAAAAGCCCCGCCGTCTCCGGCGGGGCTTTCCGTAGCTAGTCGATGTCCGGCAGATCAGCCGATCGCGCCGTGTCCGGCGAGTGCCGCCAGCAGGAGCAGAGCGACGATGTTGGTGATCTTGATCATCGGGTTGACCGCCGGGCCGGCCGTGTCCTTGTAGGGATCGCCGACCGTGTCGCCGGTCACCGCGGCCTTGTGGGCCTCGGAACCCTTGCCGCCGTGATTGCCGTCTTCGATATATTTCTTGGCATTGTCCCAGGCGCCGCCGCCCGACGTCATCGAGATGGCGACGAACAGGCCGGAGACGATCACGCCGAGCAGCAGGGCGCCCAATGAGGCGAAGCCCTGCTCGCGCCCGGCGATGGCCGAAATGCCGAAGAAGACGACGATCGGAGTCAGTACCGGCAGAAGCGAGGGGATGATCATCTCGCGGATGGCGGCCTTGGTGACGAGGTCGACGGTCCGGGCGTAGTTGGGACGGCTGGTGCCTTCCATGATGCCGGGGTTGGAGCGGAACTGCTCGCGAACGTCGATGACGACGTTGCCGGCCGCGCGGCCGACCGCGGTCATCCCCATCGCTCCGAAGAGATAGGGGAGGAGCGCGCCGAGCAGCAGGCCGACGACGACATAGGGGTTGGACAGCGAGAAATCGATGCCGGCCGGGCCGATGCCGAGCTCGCCCGCGAACTCGCGAAGGTCGGTCGTATAGGCGCCGAACAGC
>VBAE01000218.1 GCA_005882415.1 Alphaproteobacteria bacterium
TGGACCGCGGCCGGCCTGCTGCTCCTGCTGGGCATCATCGCCGTCTTCGCCGAGCACAGGCGCGGCAAGCGCCGCGACATCGATCGAGTAGGCTGGGTGCCGTGGAATTTCATCCAGATCTTCGCGCTGCTCCTCGCTTTGGTGGCAGCAGCGCTGGCGCTGAAGGCTTAGGCTTCACCCCTCATTGCGAGGAGCGAAGCGACGCGGCAATCCAGCGGCCTCCGAGGCTGCACTGGATTGCTTCGCTTCGCTCGCAATGACGGGCTAACTACAGCCTAGCTACCGAAGCCCTGGCCGAGGAAGCCGGGGATCGGGCCGTTCCAGCCTTCTTCGTCCTTCGGCTCCGGCTCGGAGCGGCGGGACTCGCGGCGCGGCTCGCGTTCGGCGCGGGGAGCGCGCTCGGCACGGGGTGCGCGTTCGCGGCGGGCGGGGCGCTCGGCACGCGCAGGAGCGGCTTCCTCGGCGGGGGCATCCTGGACGGGAGCAGCGGCGGCTTCGGCGGGCTTGTCCTCCGCCTTGCCGCGGCCACGGCCCCTGCGGCGGGGCGCACGCTCTTCGCGGGGCGCCTCCTCCTCGGCTTCCGCCTCGCGCGGAGCCGGAGCGGCGGCCGCTGCGGGGTTCGCATCGAACGCCGGAATCTTCATCGACGACAATTTCTCGATCGCCTCGATCGCTTCGGCGTCTGCATTGGTCGCCAGGGTGATCGCGACCCCCGTCTTGCCCGCCCGGCCGGTGCGGCCGATGCGGTGGGTGTAGTCGTCCGGATGCCAGGGCACGTCATAGTTGAAGACGTGGCTGACGCCCTTGATGTCGAGCCCGCGGGCGGCGACGTCGGAGGCGACGAGGATGTTGATCTCCTCGCTCTTGAAGCGGTCGAGCTCGCGGATCCGCTCGGCCTGCTCCATGTCGCCATGGATCTCGCCAGCCTTGAAGCCGGCGCGCTTCAGCTCCTTGGCGAGGTCGCGCACCGTCGTCTTCCTGTTGCAGAAGATGATCGCGGTGCGGACGTCGTTGGCGCGGAGGCGATCCTCGAGGACCTGCTTCTTCTTGCGCGAATCGGTCTTGATCAGCCGCTGGTCGATGAGCGCGTTGGACGAGGCCGGGCGGCTGACCTCGATCGTCTTGGGGCCGGTGAGGAACTTGTCGGCGAGCTTCTTGATCGGCCCGGGCATGGTCGCCGAGAAGAGCAGGGTCTGGCGGACCGGCGGAAGCTTTGAGCAGATTTCCTCGATGTCCGGGATGAAGCCCATGTCGAGCATCCGGTCCGCTTCGTCGATCACGAGCAGGCTGCAGCCGTTGAGCATGATCTTGCCGCGGCCGAACAGGTCCATCAGCCGGCCCGGCGTGGCGATCAGGACGTCGACGCCCTTTTCGAGCTTCTTGATCTGGTCGGCCATGTTGGTGCCGCCGATCAGCAAAGCCATGTTGAGCTTGTGGTACTTCCCGTATTTCTCGAAATTCTCGGAGACCTGCATCGCCAGCTCGCGGGTCGGCTCGAGGATCAGCGAGCGGGGCATCCGCGCCCGGCTTCTTCCCTCGCCTAAAATATCGATCATGGGCAGCACGAAAGCCGCCGTCTTGCCGGTGCCGGTCTGGGCGATTCCGATGAGGTCTCGGCCCATCAGGACGGAAGGGACGGCCTGCTTCTGGATCGGCGTGGGATCGGTATAGCCCGATTCCTCCACCGCGCGGAGCAATTCGTCGGATAGGCCGAGATCGGCAAAGCTCATGGATGATCCGGAAAAAAAGGGGGGCTCCGGGCAGGGGAGCCGCATCAGCTTCGCGCTTGTGCGAAGCGGGGGGCTTTTGTCAATCCTTGGAGACGGGCTTCAGGCTCCGGAATTTCTCGATTCCGCAGGCGCCGCCCATTCGGGAGCGGATGATGTCGCGATCGGCGCAGACCATGCCGTCGGGACTGGGGCTGATGTAGAAGCCCCGATAATAATCGAGCGCCGGGCAGTCGCTGTCGAGCTCGGCGGATCATCTTGGCGGGGATGCATTTGGGGCCCTTGGTCGGCTTCCATTCGATCAGCTTCTGCTGGCGCGGGGCGGGCACCGGAATGCGGACGATGATCCGCTCGCGCACCGTCAGCTGGGCGAGCTGGAGCGGGCTCTGGCCGTCGTCGACCGCCGCCGGCACCTCCATCGTCAGCAGCAACAGCGCGGCCGCAGTCCAGTCGATCAACGCACATTCTCCTTGAGCCCCGGCCGACCAATCCCCTTCGGCGGTTGAACAAGCCATTAATCCGGACGAAGCGCCAGCCCCGGCGCAGTCCCGGGTTGCAGAAGACGCGCGCGCGCCATAGACGGTGCCCCGACATGGCGGTCCCGAGGCCGCTCCCAACGCTCTTACGGAGAATCACATGGCGAGCCAGCCGCCGGCCACACCCTCATTGCCGCTCTTTTATGCGGGTCTCGAGCCGCTCTCCAGCAGCCAGCATTCGAACTATCGGGTCCGCGAGCGCACCGCCGCGCCGCACCTCGCCAACGTCCACGCCATCCCCCTGACCTCGGACGAGTTCGTCTCCGCCCAGCGCTTCTACCCGATCGTCTTTTCGAGCGGCGAGAATTCGGCGCCGCTCCGGCTGATGGGCCTCAACGAGCGCGTCAACGTCTTCTTCGACCAGGACGGCAACACGCTCGGCGAGACCTACGTCCCCGCCTATGCCCGCCGCTATCCGTTCATGCTGGCCCGCCTGCGTCCCGAGGCCGACGAGCTGTCGCTTTGCTTCGATCCGACCAGCGACATCATCGGCCCGTTCGAGGACGGCACGCCGCTGTTCGAGGACGGCAAGCCGGGCGAAGGCGTCAATGCCATCCTCAAATTCTGCGAAGAGTTCGAGATGTCGGCGAACCGCACCGGTTTCTTCATGAAGGAGCTGATCGACAACGACCTGCTGATGGAAGGAGAGGTCACGATCCAGCCGACCGGTTCCGACCAGCCCTTCATCTATCGCGGCTTTCAGATGGTGAACGAGGAGAAGTTCCGCGAGCTTCGCGGGGACGTCCTGCGCAAGATGAACCAGAACGGCATGCTCGCCCTCATCTATGCCCACCTCTATTCGCTTCAGCTGATCCGCGAGGTGTTCGGCCGGCAGCTTCAGCAGCAGAAGGGCCCGGCCCTCGATCCCGCGGCAGCCGCGGCGCTCGGCCAGGGCTGATGGCAACCGCGGCGGACCCGCGCGATTCGGCGCTCGAGCGCTACGGCAATGGGGCCGTGGCGCTGCACTGGATCATCGCTGCTCTGATCATCGTGAACCTGCTGCTCGGCCTGTTCCACGAGGATTTCGCGCGCGAGACCCGGTCGTCGATGATGCTCATCCACAAGAGCACCGGGATTACCATCCTGGTACTGAGCCTCGTCCGCCTCGCCTGGCGCCTCGCGCACCGTCCGCCGGCCTTCGATCCCGTTCTGAAGCGGTGGGAGGCGAGCCTCGCCCGGGTCACCCACTGGCTGTTCTACGCGCTGATGATCCTCCTGCCGCTGTCGGGCTGGCTGCTCAGCTCGACCGGCAAGAACCCGATCGGTTGGTTCGGCCTGTTCGACGTGCCCAAGCTTCCCGCCGATCGTTCGACCCATGAGCTGTGGGAGGAATCGCACCAGATTCTCGGCTACGGGATGATCGCTCTGGTCGTCCTCCACGTCGCGGGTGCGCTCAAGCACCATTTCGAGGGCCACCGCCACCTGATCGGCCGAATGGCCCCCTGGGCGCGGGGCCGCTGATCGGCTCGGCCTAGACGGACCGAGAGATTTTTCCGGCGGCTGGTCGGTGCCGTCTTGAAACCTATTATCGCATGATTAAATCGGGTTCAGCGCGCTGCTTCTCCCCCCTTGAAGCGGCGCGTACGCCCCCTGACCCGGGGCGTTCCTCCCTGAACCTTGGCCACCTCGCGCAACCCGCGAGGTGGTCTTTTTCATATCATTCGGCGGCGATCGGCATGGGGGGCTCAAGCGCCTGCCGGCCTAAGGCGGCCACCACATTCTCGATCAGCTCCGCGATCCGCTCGAAACCCGGCCCGGGCGCGCGAAGACCCGCCGCCAGATAGAGCGAGCGGTCGATCTCCAACTGGAGCGCGTGCAGCCCCTCATTCGGGCGTCCGTGCCGCTCGGTGACATAGCCGCCGGCATAAGGGGCGTTGCGCGCGGTCTCGAACCCCGCCGCTCGGGCCGCCGCCTCGGCCGCCGCGGTATATTCTCCGCCGCTGCTCGTTCCGTGCCGGTCGCCGATCACAATTCGTGGCTCCACTCGGCCGCCATCGCGGGGCGGCATCGAGTGGCAGTCGAGCAGGATGGCGATCCCGAAGCGGGCGCGGATCGCCTGCATCCGCGCGTCCACCTCGGCATGATAAGGCCGGTGGACCTCAGCTATGCGGCGCCTCAGCTCGCTTGCCGGGAGCCGGTGCCGCCACAAAGCGCCCGCGCCCGCGATCCGCGACGGCACGAGCCCCAGCCCGCCGCGGGTGCGCGCCGACTGAAGGATGTCCGCCGCGGCCGGCGAGGGGAGGATTGTCGCGGGATCGATCTCCCGCTCGTCGCGGTTCAAATCGATCTCCGCCCGCGGCACGGTGGCGACGATCGCCGTCGATCCCGCCGCAGCCGCGCGCCAGACCAGCCGGTCGACCAGCCGGTCCTCCAGCGACTCCAGCATCGCCCGCGGCAGCCGCGCGGCCTTCAATAAAGCGTCCGAATAATCGCGCCCGGCATGCGGCACCGACAGCAGCACCGGCGACGCGGGCGCGTCGGGGCCGATGATCCGGAACGGGTGGTCCGGGCCTGCCGATTGGGAGGGAGAGTCCGTCATTCGCATGTCGAGGGTAGATAGTCCGATTTCGGTACGCAATCCGGTGTTCCACGCGGCCGCTCGGGATTAGCCTCCACCCGCGCTGGAAAAGCGCCCAACGTTCGGGCATAACATGGGTTCAATGCACCGGCGCGACGCGGCCGGAGGCTGAGGTTCCCGCGCGCTCGAGCGGTCCGGCTACGAAGTCGTCTCGGTCGACCGGGGCACCGAAGCGCTGCCCCTCATAGAGCAGGGCGGCTTCGATCTATTGCTGACCGATATCGTGATGCCGGAGATGGACGGGATCGAGCTTGCCCAGAAGGCGGCGACGCTGGCGCCGGAAATGCGGGTGATGTTTATCACCGGCTTCGCGGCGGTGGCTCTGAAGGCGGGGCGATCCGCGCCGACGGCGAAGATATTGTCGAAGCCGTTTCATTTGAAGGACCTCGTCGCCGAGGTCGACCGCCTGTTCCAGAGCGAGGACCAGCACGGGCGGCTTTAGTCCAGGCAGGCGCTCAGGGTCGTGAACTCTCCGTCCAGCTCATCCTGGAAATAGCGAAGCACCGTCTCGATCGAGGCGAGGAAAGCCCTTAGGTCCGACGCGTCGCGGACATAGGGTGTGTGGCCGGGCTCCAGGCTCGGGCTGTGATAGGTCAGGGTGAAGAAGCTTCGCCCCGCCCCGACCATCGTCTTGAGAAGGCGGCATTGCTCCTCGGCGGGCACGCCTTCCGGGGTAAGGCGCGAGCGGGCGACGAGGCCTAGCTTCGACAATATCCCCGGTATCCGCAGGCGCTCGGCGGCGGGGCTGTCGAACAGGCCGGCGATTGCCGGGCCGAGCGCCGGGGCGCGGCCGATGAAGCCGCTGGTCAGGGGGACTTCGAGTAGGCCCCCGTCGAGCCGGAAGGGCTGGTCGGACGTGCCGGCGAAGCTTGGGCCGCCCTGATGCGCGAAGCTGACATGGGGGACGTAGCTGCAGTCGATCCGGTAGCCGAGCTCGATCAGCACGTCCCGCGTGTTCGCCCCGAAGCCGTAGCGGCCCGCCTTGAAGATCGTCGGGCGCCGGCCGAAGCCGCGCTCGATCGCGTCCGTCAGGGCGACGATCTTCGCCCGCTCCAGCGCCGGCGGCAAATTGCAGTGCCAGGAGTTGAACGTCGTCACCTCCTCCTCGTGCGGGGGCGTGACCCAAGGATGGAGGTGCGCGCCGATCTCGGCCCGCCCCTCCGCCTGGAGAAGGCCGAGGAAGGCCGCCGCGGCCGGGTCGGTCGCCACCGGATAGTCGCAGACATAGGTGGGTGCGATTCCGAAGCGCTCGTAAATCTCGTGCGCGCGCGCCTGGGCGGGGATGTGGCGGGTGCCGGTCGAGGCGCGCGAGAAAGGCTTCGTCCAGTCGAACTCCTCCTCGGTATCGACGACGATGGCGAGTTGGGGGCGGGTCATCGCGCGCCCCCGGCGAGGGCAGAGACCAGTCGGTCGAGGGCCCGGTCGATAGTCCGGTAGGTGGCGGCGAAGCCGTCCTCGGCCTGGCCGTAGGGATCGCCGATCTCGCGCTCCCCGGTGAGGTCGGCGAGACGGATCACGTTCGCGCCCGGCGCGCCGACGCGGGCAAGCTCGTCAACATTGCGCTCATCGAACACGACTACAGCCGCCGCGCTCTCCGCCGCGGCCGGATCGAGATAGCGGGAGCGATGGCGTTCGAGGTCGGCGCCGAAGGTTCGTGCTGCGGAAACTGCCGCCTCAGGGGAGGGCCGCCCTTCCATCTCGATCGTACCCGCGGACACTATTTTCATCGGAAGACCGGCCGCTGCGGCCTTGGCACGCAGCCGCTCCTCCGCGAACGGGCTCCGGCAGATATTGCCGTGGCAAAGCATGATGACGTCGCGCTTGCCGTCGCGTAGCCCTGCGGAAGCGCGTTCGATCGAGCGCTTGGCCCTCCGCTCCCGTCCGCCCCGCCCGGTCAGGCGCTTGGCGACGGCCTTGCGAAGGGTGGCGACGAGCTGCCGCCGCTCCTCCTCGAAAGGTCTTGGATCGTCCTTCGCCCAGCTGTCGAAGCTCCGCCCCGAGGCGAGCAGCGGCGCCAGCACCGCAAATCCCCGCGCAATTGCGGCGGCACGAAGCGGCAGTGCCTTCCGCTCGGCCTGTTTCAGCACGCGATAATATTCCCCGCCGAGGTCTCGGCGGAGGATTCCCGCCGGATAGTCCGCCGCCGCCGGTCTCTTCCCCTCCAGCATCAGGTCGTGGAGCCAGGCCGGAAAGTCCGCACCCGCGGCGAGCGCCAGCGGGAGCGAGCCCCAGAAGCGGGCGTTGACCTCCAGAAGCACAAAGTCGTCGCCGGCGCGGCGGAACTCGAACATCGCGACTCCGCTGAGATTGGTCTCCCGCGCCAGATCCGCGACGTCGGCGAGCAGCCGGGGGTCGACCGCCTCGCTGACCCGGCTCGAGCTCCCGCCCGATTCCGACGCCTCGTGGAGCCGCTTATGCTGGAAGGCGAAGAGCACCTCTCCCTGATCCGCGAGCACCGACACCCCGACGCCCTCGCCGCGGAAGAAGGCCTCTGCGAACCAGGCGGAGCGGTCGATCCGTGCGAGCACGGCGTCGGCCTCGGCAGGGCTGTGGACGATCCTTACTGTCGAACGCGGCCCGCCTTGTCCCAAAGTGCAGGAGGAGCGCGGCTTCAGCGCCAGTGGCAGGCCGAGCGAAGCGGCGAGGCTCGCCCCGTCCGCCCTCTCCAGCGTCTCTCCCTTCGCCATCGGCACGTCCAGCCGGGCGGCGAGCTGGTGCGTGCTCCATTTGTCGAAGAAGGTCCCCAGCGCGTCGTCGTTCGCTACGGCGACCTGGACACCCGGGAGGTCTTTCCGGTGCTGCTGCAGGGGGAGCACGCTTCGATCGTCGCAGGGGATGATCAGGTCGATCCCCACCCGCTCGACCAGCGCTTTCAGTGCATCGAGCCAGCCCTCGGGCGAGATCGAATAAGGCGGCAGCCGGTGCACCCCTTTGAGGTAGCGGGAGGCCAAAGCGGGCGACGAAAAATCCCCCGGCGCCGCGTGGACGGCGATGCCTCGCCGGCCCAGGGAACGGACCACCGCAAGGAAGCTTCGCGTATCGTCGCCGAGGACCAGGACCGCCATGAGCGCCGCTCTAGCGGGCCGCGAGTATAAATCCCCTAAACAACTGCTTTACCCAAAGGGCTTATTCGAGGGGCCAAGCCGCGCGATTCCGACTCCAGGAGCCCTCCACTGCCTTTCTTCTCCGTCATCCTCGCCACCCGCGACCGACCGGCACTGTTCGCCGAGGCGCTCGATTCGGTGCTCGCGCAGAGCTTCCAGGATTATGAGATCGTGGTCGTCGACGACGGGAGCGCACCCGAGCATCGGGTGGACTACGACGCCGTCCTCGCCCGGGCAGGCGAGCGGGCGACGCTCCACCGCCTCGTCCACCGCGCCAACGGCCACGGCCAGAGCTATTCGCTGAACTTCGGAGTGTCGAAGGCGAGCGGCACCTACATCGCCATTCTCGACGACGACGATTTCTGGACCGACCCGGGTCATCTTGCCCGCGCGGCCGCCGCGCTGGAGGCGACCCCGGCCGACCTCTACATGACCAACCAGCGGCCTTATCGGCAGGGCGTGCCGGTCGAGCGGCCGCACTGGCTGGGGACGCTGGCTCCCCGCCTCGTCGCGGAAGGCCGTAAGCCCCTCGCCGACGGCTGCTTCGAAGTCACTCTTGCCGATCTCATCCCGACGGAGGGCTTCTGCCACGTCAACTGCCTGATCGTCCGCCGCGCGCTGTGGGACTCGATCGGTGGCATGGACGAGGGCATTCGCTGGGAGTGCGACCGCGATCTCTATGTGCGGCTGATCGACCATTCGACGCTGCCGATGCTCCATCACCCGGCCGTCACCGCCCGGCACAACATCCCCGATCCGGCCAAGACCACGAACATGACGACGGCGCTGCCGATGCTCCTCAAGCGGCTCCACCAGCTCCGCGCGCTCGACAAGGCGGCCTTGTTCGGCCGCCACCGCATGATCCGCGAGGAAGCGCGGGTGGAGCGCGGCTATACGCTGAAGAAGATGTCGGAGGAGCTTGCCGGGGCAGGGGACTGGCCCGCCGCCGCCCATTATGCCCGGGCCGCGCTCGGGGCGGCGCCGACCCCCGGCTGGCTCGCCCTCACCGCCTGGTACGAGACCCGCTCGCTCGCTTCGCGCCTGGGGTTAAGGCGCTGAGCTGAGGGAAGAAAATGGTGGGCGTGGCAAGGATTGAACTTGCGACCCCTGCGATGTCAACACAGTGCTCTACCACTGAGCTACACGCCCACTCGGCGCGCATGTAGCGAGCCCCCCCGGCCCGCGCAAGCCGGTTATCGGGGCGCCAGCGCCTCGAGGTCGCTCCAGCCGTAGGCGACTTCGCTGAGCCCGGTCTGCTCCTCCAGCCTTTCGCCAACGAGCACACCGCCCAAGCGTTCGTAGAAGGCGCGGGCGGGGAGGTTGTCGCTGAGCACCCAGAGGCTTGCGGCGGTGCGGCCCTTGTCGAGGAGGCGCGTTGCCATCAGGCGCATCAGTGAGGCGCCGAGGCCGGAGCCTTGATGGGAGCGCAGGACGTAGATAGCGCCGATTTCTCCCTCGTAGCCCAGTGATTTTAGCTCCACGTCCCGCTGAGCCCCGCAGGCGCCGAAGCCGACGATTTCGCCCTCTGCCTCCGCGACGAAGACCGATCCGAGCGCAGGGTTTTCCAGCACGGTCCGCCACATCGCGGCGCGCTCATCCTCGGAGAGTCCGGCCAGCAGCTGCTCGGGAACGATGCCGGCGTAGGTTTCGCGCCAGGAGGCGACGTGCACTGCGCCGAGGGCCGCCGAATCGTCCGGCCGGGCCTCCCGGAAGATCATGCGTAAAGGATGCGCACCGCCGCCGCGGCGCGGGTGGCGAGGGCGCGGGCTTCGTCGGCGGATGCGCCGGTGGCCAAGGCGACGGCCATCCGGCGGTTCTTGCGGGTGACCGGCTTGCCGAAGATGCGGACGTCCACTTCGGCTTCCGGGCTGCCGAGGGCGAGCGCTTCCGCGACGCCTTCGAAGCGGAAGGCCTCCGCCTCCCGGTCCGCGAGGATCACGGCCGAGGCGGCGGCGGGGTGTCTGAGGGCGATGGAGGGGATCGGCAGGCCGAGAATGGCGCGGGCGTGGAGGTCGAACTCACTCAAATTCTGCGAGATGAGGGTGGCCATGCCGGTGTCGTGGGGGCGCGGCGAAAGTTCGGAGAAAATGACCTCGTCGCCCGCAACGAAGAATTCGACTCCGAACAGGCCGTAGCCGCCGAGATCGTCGACCACCTTGCGCGCCATCTCCTCGGCGGCGGCGAGGGCTGCGGCGGACATAGGAGTCGGCTGCCAGCTCTCGCGATAGTCGCCCAGCTCCTGGCGATGGCCGATCGGGGGGCAGAAGAGCACACCGTCGCGGGTGCGGACGGTCAGCAGGGTGATCTCATAGTCGAAGCGGACGAACTCCTCGACGATGATCCGAACCCGGTCGCCGCGCATCCCGGCGACCGCATAGTCCCAGGCGGCGCGGAGAGCGGCGGGGGTCTCGACGGTGCTCTGGCCCTTGCCGGAGGAGGACATGACCGGCTTCACCACGCACGGATAGCCGGTGTGCGCGGCCGCGGCTTCGGCCTCCTCGAAACTCTCGGCGAAGCGGTAGCGCGAGGTCCTGAGGCCAAGCGATCCGGCGGCGAGCTCGCGGATCGAATCGCGGTTCATGGTCATCATCGTCGCCCGGGCGGAGGGGACGATTGTGGTGCCCTCCGCCTCAACCTCGGCGAGAATCGCGGTCCGGATCGCCTCCACTTCCGGGACGACGAGGTCCGGCCGGTGCTTCGCGATCGCCGTGCGCAGCTTCTCCGCGTCGAGCATCGAGAACACTTCCGCCTCGTCCGCGACCTGCATGGCGGGGGCGCCTTCATAGCTGTCGCAGGCGGCGACATAGGCGCCGAGCCGCTTGGCGGAGATGGTGAGCTCCTTGCCCAGCTCGCCCGAGCCCAGAAGCAGGATTTTGGCGGTGAAGCTCATTTCTGCAGGTCGGCCATAGCGAGGAGCATGGCGAGGCCGGGGAGCATGCCCTTGAGGCTGGCGGGCTTCGCCACGTCGATCCATTCGTCCACCGAATGAGCGCGGCCGCCGCTGCCGCCGGAGCCGATGGTGATCGCCGGAATGCCGAGGCTCATCGGCAGGTTCGAATCGGTCGAGGAGGCCATCAGCTCGGGCTTGAGGCCCTGCGCGGCGACCGCGGCTTGCGCGACCCGGACCAGCTCCGCCGTCTCGGGCGTTCCGCCGGCGGGGCGCTCGCCGATCACCTTCATGTCTGCTGCGACCTTGCCTTCGCGGGTGAGGCGGGCGCGGTTCTCGCCTTCGACTGCGGCGGTGACGATCGCCCGGAAGCGCTGGTCGAGCCTGGCCAGCTCCTCGGCGCTTTCAGAGCGCATGTCGAACTCCATGAACACCTTGTCGGGGATCGAGTTGACCGAGGTGCCGCCGCCGGTGACGCTGGCGGAGTAGGTGGTCTTGGGCGATTTGGGGACATCGAGCCTGTACAGGTCGACCACGGCCTGGCTCATCGCCGCCATCGGGTTGACGAGGCCGAAGGCGCCATAGCTGTGGCCGCCGGGGCCGGAGAAGGTCACCCGGTAGCGCTTCGAGCCGACGCCGCGGTTGACGATCCGGGCGCCGTCGGTGCCGTCCATCGAGAAGAAGGCCTGGATGCGGTCCTTGTAGCGGCCTTTGCCGAACAGGAAGCGGGTGCCGCGAAGGTCCCCCGGCCCTTCCTCGCCCACATTGCCGACGAAGAGGATGTCGCGGGCGGTGCGGACCCCGGCGGCGTTCAGCGCCCGGGCGTAAGCGAGGAGGATTGCGAGGCTGCGGCTGTCGTCGCCGATTCCAGGGGCGAGCAGGTGGGTGCCTTCGCGGCGGACCTTGATCGGAGTGCCTTCGGGGAAGACGGTGTCGAGATGGGCGGCGATGACCACGAGCGGCCCGCCGGCCGGCCCGGTGCCGCGGCGGAGACCCATCACATTGCCCTCGGCGTCCGTCTCGACGTCGGTGAGGCCGGCGGAGCGGAGCATCGCCAGATAAGCCTCGCCGCGGGCTTTCTCCTTGAACGGGGGGGCGGGGATTTCGGTCAGGGTGACGATCTCGTCGACGATCCGGTCGTGCTCGCGGTCGAGCGAGGCGACGGCGCGCTTATAGGCGGGGCTGGCGATCACCGATTTGACGTCGGCGGCGCCGGCTTGGGCTGGGTAGGAAGCGAGGAGGGCGAGGATAGCGAAAGGCTTGAGCATAAGCGCGTGCCTAGCCGCGCCACCCGATCCTGACCAGTCTCGCTAGAGCGGGAAATAGTCCTTCAGCCGCTCCAGCGTCTCGGGCACGCTCTTGTGGTGGAGGAAGATTCCGCCGGCTTCCTCCCAGAGATGGGCGTGGCGGAGCTGGTCGTCGACGAGGACGTCGCCCGCTTTGGCATGATCGCGTTTGTCGCGGGCCATGGTGGTAATGATGCGCGTGCCCGGGAACCAGTGCGCGGCCCAGCGCACCTTCTGGTCCGCAGCCCAATTGCCCATCGGAAGGCCGGTGAGGATGATCGGATTAAGGTGCCGCACCGCCTCGAACAGCTCCGTCGCGCCGTCCATCAGCGGAAGCCCGAAATAGAAGTCCGGCGCCTTGGCGAGCTTTGCCCAGAAGCGTCCGAGGCCGTGCATCTTCTCGAACGCGCGCGGCGGCATCCCCAGGATCGCGGTCGCCCCCTTGTCGAAATCCGCGAGGACTCCGTCGCAGTCGAGATAGAGCTGGCGGGCCATCAGAAGCGCGCGGGGAGAAGTCGGACGGGCATCGGCAGCTCGATCGGCGTCCAGCCATGGGCGCGGATGACATCGTTCGATTCCTTTGCCCGGCGGCCCGGGGCGAGCGACCAGGTGATGTGGTAAGTGCTTCCGTCCGGGCGGTCGGTGGTGCCGGCGATAGAGACCACCATCGCCTGGACGCCCTTGCCGTCGTCCGCCCAGCCGACGATCTCGCCAATGCTTTCGTCGGGGAGCGCGGCGTGGTCCGAGACACGGACGGCGAGGGTGACGTGGTCGGCGACCACTTCGGAGTAAGTGGTCGGGAATTGCTGGAGCAGCTCCCGGCGCTGGTCGCGGTCGAGCTTCCAGCCGATCACGCTTCTACCTTGCCCGGCGGCCGCAAAGGCCTGTTCAGCGGAGGGTGCCATGGCCGGTCAACCGAACAAGGCGGAGGGGGTTCCGGCGCGGCGCGTTGGCGCGAGGAGAAGGAGGCATGCCATGGCAAAGGAAGGCGAGCAGAGGGATCTGCCCTCGGACGACGAGGCGATCGAGCGGGAGGCGGAGCGGAGCCGCAAGGAGTTGGACGAAGTTCCGCCACCGGGAACGGACCCGCTTCACGAGGGACCCTGAGCTCTCATCCGCTTCGCCAGCGCCTTTTGGTCGGCGGGGGACATGGCGAGGCCAAGCTTGGTTCGGCGCCAGAGGACGTCTTCGGCCGTGCGGGCGAATTCGTGGGTTTTGAGGTAGCGCAGCTCCGCCTCGTAGAGGCCGGCGCCGTGGTGGCGGCCTAGTTCGCCGAGGCTGGTGGCGCTGCCGACGATGTCGCGCATTCGCGTTCCGTAGGCGCGGGAGAGACGGGCGAGGAGGGGCTGGGGCATCCAGGCCCCGACATGGCCGAGCCAGTCGAGAAAGGCCGGGCCAAGTTCGCCGCCGGGGAGCGCCGTCCAGCCCGTGGAGCGGCGGCCGTCCATGCCGAGCCGGTCGAGCGCTTCCTCGGCAAGCGCGCGAGCGGTGGTGATCTTGCCTCCGAAGACCGAGAGCAGCCGGCGCTCCTCGTCCAGCTCGAGATGATAGTCGCGGGTCACCGCCTTGGCGTCGGCGGCGCCGTCGTCGTGGAGCGCGCGCACCCCGGAATAGCTCCAGACGATGTCGGCGGGGACGAGCTGGCGCGAGAAATAGCGGTCGGCCGCCTCGCAGAGGTAGCGGCGCTCGTCCGCCTCGATCGCGGGGTTCTCGGCGCTCTCGACCGGGATGTCGGTGGTGCCGATCAGGGTGTAGTCGCCGAGATAAGGGAGGGCGAAGACCACCCGCCCGTCCGGTTGCTGCAGGATGTAAGCGTGCTCGCTTTCCCACAGGCGCGGCACGACGATATGGCTGCCCTTGACCAGCCGCACCCGGCTCTCGCTCGGCGCGGAGAGGCGGCCGAGCACGTCGCCCACCCAGGCTCCGGCGGCGTTGACGATCGCCTTGGCGGAGACGGTGCGGCCGCCGGAGAGGGTGGCGGTCCAGAGGTCGCCATCGCGGCGGGCGCTGAGGAGTTCGGTTCGGGTGAGGATCTCGGCGCCATTCTCGGCGGCGTCGACCGCGTTGAGGACCGTCAGCCGGCTGTCGTCGACCCACGCGTCCCAATAGGACAGGAGGCGCCGGCGTGGGTCTGCGAGCGGTGAGCGCACCGCCTTCTCGCCCGCGGAGACCCGGCGCGAGTGGCGGAGGCTGCCGCGTAGCGAGAAGAGGTCATAGAGATACAGGCCGGCGCGGAGCATCCAGAAGGGGCGCATGCCGCGGCTTTGCGGCAGGATGAAGCGCAGCGGCCGGACGATGTGCGGCGCCGTCTTGAGCAGGATCTCGCGCTCGCGGAGCGCCTCGCGGACCAGCCGGAACTCGCCATATTCCAGATAGCGAAGCCCGCCGTGAATAAGCTTCGAGGAGGCGGAGCTGGTGTGCGAGGCGAGGTCGTCCCGCTCAACCAGCAGAACCTTCGCCCCGCGGATCGCCGCGTCGCGCGCAATCGCCGTGCCGTTGATGCCGCCGCCGATAATGAGGAGATCATATGGGTCCATGCCGGCCTTGCAGCCTAACGGCGCTGCGCGGCATAGTCGATGCGAGGGGAACGCCATGACCTTGCTCGTCATCGATGAAGGGACGACCAGCACCCGCGCGATGCTGTTCGCGCCGGGCGGGGAGTGTTTGGGCGTCGAGCAAAGCGAGCTTGGCCAGCATTATCCGCGGGACGGCTGGGTCGAGCATGATGCGGAGGAGATCTGGCAATCCAGCCTCGTCTGCGCCCGGGCGATGGTCGAGAAGGTGGGCGGGGCGGGTGCAATTGCCGCGCTGGGGATCACCAACCAGCGCGAGACGGTGGTATTCTGGAGCCGGCGGACGGGGCGGGCGCTTGCCCCGGCCATCGTCTGGCAGGACCGGCGAACGGCGGCGATGTGCGACCGACTCAAGCAGGACGGCCATGAGGAGGAAGTGCAGCGCCGCACCGGGCTCCTCCTCGACCCCTATTTCAGCGCGTCGAAGATTGCCTGGGCGCTCGAACATTGGCCCGAAGTGCGGGAGGCGGGGGCGGACCTCTGCGTCGGCACGGTGGAGAGCTGGCTGATCTTCAAGCTGACCGGCGGGCTCCACATTTCCGATGCCACCAACGCGTCTCGCACCGGGCTGATGGCGACGGGCTCGGGCGGTTGGGACGACTGGCTGCTCGGCCTGTGGGGCGTTCCGCGCTCCGCATTGCCTGAGATCGTCGACTGCGCCGGCAGCTTCGGGGAGACCGATCTGTTCGGAGAGCCCATTCGAATCGCAGGCATGGCCGGCGACCAGCAGGCGGCCTCGATCGGCCAGGCCTGTCTCGCGCCGGGCGACACCAAGGCGACCTACGGCACCGGCGCCTTCATCCTCACCAATAGCGGCGCCGAATTCCGGCTCAGCCGGCACCGGCTGCTCTCCACCATCGCCTGGCAATTGGGCGGCGAGCGGCGGTTCGCTCTGGAAGGGTCGGTGTTCGTCGCCGGGAGCCTCGTCAAATGGCTGCGGGACGACTTGGGGCTGATCGCCTCCGCGGCGGAGAGCGAGGCGCTGGCCCGCTCGGTCCCCGACAGCGGCGGGGTGCAGATCGTCCCCGGCCATACCGGCCTCGGAGCGCCGCACTGGCGGCCGGACGTGCGCGGGGCGATCTCGGGGCTGAGCTTCGCCACCGGCCGAGCCCATATCGTCCGCGCCGCGCTGGAGGCGATGGCGCACCAGAGCCACGATTTGATGACCGCCTTCGCCGCCGACGGGGCGGCGTGGCAGTGCCTCAAGGTGGACGGCGGAATGGCTTCCAACGACTGGCTCGCCCAGGATCTGGCCGACATGCTCGGCCTCACCGTCGAGCGTCCCGATTTCGTCGAGACCACCGCCCTCGGCGCTGCGATGCTGGCCGGGGTCGGCTGCGGCATGTTCGCCTCTCTGGAGGAGGCCGCATCAATGCGCGCCGGGGTGCGGCGGTTCGAGCCCGCGATGGCGGAGGACGTGCGCTCAAGCCGGCTCGGGGGATGGAGCAAGGCGCTGGAGGCCGTGCTGGGCGCTCAAACCCAATCTTAACCGCCGCCGCGCTAACCCCAATCCATGGTCCAGCGCATTCACATCGTCGCCGCGGCGCGGCCGAATTTCATGAAGGTGGCGCCGCTCTGGCATGCGCTCGCCGCGGCCCCCGATTTCGAGCCGGTGCTGATCCACACCGGCCAGCATTACGACGTCAACATGTCGGACGCCTTCTTCGCCGACCTGAAGCTGCCCGAGCCCGACCATCATCTCGGAATCGGCTCCGGAAGCCATGCCGAACAGACCGGCGGAGTGATGATCCAATATGAGAAGGTCGCGCTCGCCGACCGGCCGGACTGGCTGGTGGTGGTCGGCGACGTCAACTCGACCGCGGCCTGCGCGATGGTCGCGGCCAAGCTCGGCTTCCCGATCATCCATCTCGAAGCGGGGCTGAGGAGCCGCGACCGGGCGATGCCGGAGGAGGTCAACCGCCTCGTCACCGATGTTCTCGCCGACGTGCTGTGGACCCCGTCGCCCGACGCCGACGAGAACCTTGCCGCCGAGGGCGTTGCGCGGGGGCGGATCACGCGGGTCGGCAACATCATGCTCGACAGCTTCGAGCTTGTGCGCCCCGCGATCGAAGCGGCCAATGTGCCGGGCGAGCTGAAGGTGAAGCGCGGCGGCTATGGCGTCGTGACGCTGCACCGCCCGTCCAACGTGGACGAGCCGGCACAGCTCATCCGCCTCGTCGATGCGCTGATCGAGGTGCAGCGCGAGCTGCCGCTCGTCTTCCCTGTCCATCCGCGCACCGCCAAGCGCCTGTCCGGAGCGTTGCTCGACAGCCGCCTCGCCCGCGCCGGCGTCAAGCTGGTCGAGCCGATGCCTTATGTCCGCTTCATGAGCCTGGTGACCGGTGCCGCGGCTGCGATCACCGATTCGGGCGGGGTGCAGGAGGAGACGACCTATCTCGGCATTCCCTGCCTCACCTTGCGCGAGAGCACCGAGCGACCGGTGACCGTCACCCACGGCACCAACCGCCTGGTCACGCCCGAGACTTTGCTCGCCGAGCTCGTCGCCGCCCGCGCCAAGCTCCGGGCGGTCCACGCGCCGCCCGAGCTTTGGGACGGTCGGACGGCCGAGCGCTGCGTCGCCGACCTCCGCCGCCGCGCGGGGCCGGCACTGCTTCCAGGCGCGCGAATGTCGCAGGCGGAAATGGCCGCGGAGCTCACCCGCCGCTACGGCAGCGAGGAGCGGCGCCGGGCCGGTGGGTCGCATCGGCGGCCCCTTTAGCCGTCATGCCGGACTTGATCCGGCATCCATGAACACGGTTCGAGTCCAGTTCTCACTGACCTGTGTTCATGGATCCCGGGTCAAGCCCGGGATGACGTGTTAATCAGCCGACGCAGGCGCCTCCCAGCTGTCGTCGATCATCTTGATGATGCCGGAGAAGTCCTTGCCGCCGCCGCCGAGCGATTCGGCGAAGCGGGTGTAGAGCTCCTCCGCGGCGGACCCCATCGGCGTGTAGCTGTCGGCGTTGCGCGCCGCTTCCATCGCCAGGCGCAGGTCCTTCAGCATGAGCGCCGCCGCGAAACCGCCCTCATAGTCGCGGTCGGCGGGGGTCGACGGGCCGACGCCCGGGAGCGGGCAGTAAGTCGTCATCGACCAGCATTGCCCCGAGGCTTTGGACGAGATGTCGAAGAAGGTCTGCGGGTCGAGCCCCAATTTCTGGGCGAGGACGAACGTCTCGCAGGTCGCGACCATCGAGGCGCCGAGCAGCATGTTGTTGCAGATCTTCGCGGCCTGGCCGGCCCCGCCGCCCCCGGCGTGGATCACGGCCTTGCCCATCTGCTCGAGGATCGGGCGCGCTCGCTCGAAGGCTTCGTCGGTGCCGCCGACCATGAAAGTGAGGGTGCCGCCCTCGGCCGCCGCGATCCCGCCCGAGACCGGCGCGTCGACCATCGCATAGCCCGCCTCCTCGGCCTTGCCGATTTCCTCGCGCGCGGTGTCGACGTCGATGGTCGAGCAATCGAGCAGGATCGCGCCGGCCGGGGCCTTGCCGATCACGCTCGCTTCATAGACGTCGCGGACGTGCTTGCCGGCGGGGAGCATGGTCACCACCGCCTCGGCGTCCTTCACCGCCTCCTCCGCGGACGCGGCGCGGGCGCAGCCGTTCGCTTCGGCCTTGGCGAGGGCGGCTTCGGAGAGGTCGAACGCCCGGACCTCGTGCCCCGCTTTGGCCAGGTTCGCGGCCATGCCGCTGCCCATATTGCCGAGACCGATGAATGCGATTCGTGCCATCTTATCTGCCCTTCCAATCCGCCTTACGCTTGTCGACGAAGGCGCTCATCCCTTCTTTCTGGTCCTCGGTGCCGAACAGGCCGTGGAACAGGCGGCGCTCGAACACGATGCCTTGCGCCAGCCCCGTCTCGAAGGCGGCATTGACCATCTCCTTGGTGGCGATGGCGGCGAGGGGGGCCATGGACGCGATCGCTTGGGCCGTCTTCATCGCCTCGTCGAGCAGCTCCGCGGCCGGCACCACCCGGGCAACGAGGCCGGAGCGTTCCGCTTCCTCGGCGCCCATGTTGCGGCCGGTGAGGCACATCTCCATCGCCTTGGCCTTGCCGACCGCCCGGGTGAGGCGCTGCGACCCGCCCATTCCAGGCGTCACCCCGAGCCTGATCTCCGGCTGGCCGAACTGGGCGGTGTCGGCGGCGATGATGAAGTCGGCCATCATCGCCACTTCGCAGCCGCCGCCCAGCGCATAGCCGGCAACCGCGGCGATCCACGGCTTGCGGGTCGCGGTCACGCGCTCCCACCCGGCGAAGAAGTTGGAGGCATACATCTCGGCAAAGCCGTGGTTCGACATCTCCTTGATGTCCGCGCCGGCCGCAAAGGCGCGCTCGTTTCCGGTCAGAACCAGGCAGCGCTGCGACTCGTCCGAATCATAGGCTGCAAAGGCCTCAATCAGCTCGGCGAGGACGGTGGTGTTGAGGGCATTGAGCGCCTTCGGGCGGTTCAGAGTGACCAGGGTCACCGCGCCCCGTTGCTCGACCAGGATGTTCTCGTAATCGACCATGGCTTCGTCTCCGTCGGGCGTCTCGCCACGCCTGTGAGAGAAGGCGGACGCCGGATCAAGAGCCGCCGTCAGGATATCTAGCCCCGCGGCTCGCCCTCGGTGAGGGAGCCGTCGCGGATCAGGCCGTTGACGAAGCGGGTGACCGCGTCGAGCTGCTTGCGCAGGAGATCGAGCATCGCCGGATCCTGCACCCTGGACGGCGGCACGGCGAGCTCGCCCGCGGGGGTGCGGATCAGGGCGCCGTCGCGCACCAGAGCCTCGACCCGGCGACGCGTCGTCTCTCGGTTGAGACCGGTGGCTGCGGCGATGGAGGCGACGTTGCAGCCCTGGAGTTCCTCGAGCGGCAGATAGGTGGCGAGCGCCCGCTGGGCGTCGGTGAGGCCGGAGCGGGTGAACTTCTCCGACGTGATCGCGACGACGCTAAGCAGGATCAGCACCGTTTCCGGATCGTGCTTCTCGCGCCGCCACAATTCCATGCAGCGGGTGGTGAGGAGGGCGAGGCGAATCCCGGTGATTCGGCTGTTCGCCTCGGCTTCCGACTCATCGACGACGAGTTGCAGGGGCCGCCGTTTCGCAGGCGATTCAAAGCGTTGGGCCAATACTACGGTCCCGGTTGCGCGCTGGCGGTGCGCTGAGTTCCGGTCTCCTAGCCATTCCGTAGGGGCAATGGCAACCCGCCCGCACCGCACATTATGTGCGCCCCCGCGGCTGCGCCCGTGCATTGGTCCCCTAAGAAGGAGGCAGGCCTGTGCCCCCCAACGGCAAGGCCGGGCCCGCCGCACATGACCGATGGCGGCGGGCCCACTTCCCTTGTGCGGAAGGCGGGATGCGCGCTAGCTGGCGCCGATGGGGACTGAAGCCGCCGACCTGTCCGCCTACCGCGGAGTCTCCCGCGCATCCCTCGTCGTCGCCGGCTTCTCGACCATCGTCGAATGGTACGACTTCACCCTCTATCTCTATTTCGCGACCGTACTCTCCCGAGTGTTCTTCGGCGGCGGGGCGGCCTCGCTGGCGGTCACCCTTGGCGGCTTCGCGGTTGCCTATCTGATGCGGCCACTGGGCGCGGTGGTCTTCGGCCATATCGGAGACCGCCACGGGCGGCGGCGAATGATGCTTCTGTCGATGGCGCTGATGACCGCTGCGATGCTCGCCACGGCGCTGCTTCCGACCCGCGCCGCGGTCGGCCCGGCGGCGGGGGTGCTGCTCATCCTGCTGCGCTGCGTGATGGGCTTCTCGGTCGGTGGCGAATATACCGGCGTGGTGGCCTATCTGCTGGAGGGCGCGCGGCCGGAGCGGCGCGGCCTGATCACCTCCCTCGCCGCCGCGGCGAGCGAAGTGGGGGCGCTGCTCGCAGTGGGCGTGTCGGCGCTGACCGTTAGCCTGGCCCCGGCAGGCGACCTCGAAAGCTGGGGCTGGCGGATCCCCTTCCTGGTCGGCGCCGCGCTGGCAGGAAGCGTTTGGATCGCGCGTTCCACGATGCACGAATCGCCGGAGTTCGAACGGCAGCGGAGCGAAGGGACGGTGCCCGAGAACCCGCTCCGCCACAGCCTCGCCAATCACCGGGTCGGGATCGCGCGGGCCTTCGCGATCTCGGCGCTGGGATCGATCACTTATTATGTCGGAATCACCTATGTGCCCGCCTTCCTGACCTCGGCCGGGACGCTGGGGGAGGGCGATTCCCTCTGGCTCTCGACCCTGGCGGCGGTGGCGGTGATCCTCGTCACCCCCTTCGTCGGCCTGTGGTCGGACCGTTGGGGGCGGAAGCCCGTCCTCCTCCTCCTCGCGCTCGCCAGCGCTGCGCTCCCGGCGACGATGTTCTCGCTGATGGCCGGCGGTTCGCACGCGCAGGCCCTGCTTGGCGCCGTAGTCCTCGCCTGCGTCGCCGGCGGGGTGAGCGCGGTCGGCGCGGTCGCCACCGCAGAGCAATTCCCCGGCGAAGGCCGTCTCAGCGGCCTCGCTTTCGGAGCCACCGGCGCCACGGCAATCTTCGGGGGCTTCACTCCCTGGCTCGCCCAGCTGCTGATGGGGCGCACCGGCTCCCACATGGTCCCCGGGATCATGATCGCGGTCGTGGCGCTCTGCGTCCTGCCGGTGCTGCTGACCATGCCGGAGACGCGCCCGCGTCCCTAGATCAGTCCGTTCTGCCGCATGCTGTAGGTGCCTTTAGCGCCGACGATGACGTGGTCGTGGACCGAGATTCTGAGCGGCCTCGCGGCGTCGACGATCTCGCGGGTGAGGCGGATGTCCTGCTGGCTCGGCTGGGGATCGCCGCTCGGATGGTTGTGGACGAGGATCATCGCGGTGGCGTGATAGTCGAGAGCGCGGCGCATCACCTCGCGGACATACACGGCCGCCTCGTCGACCGAGCCTTCGGACAAAGGCTCGTTGCGGATCAGCATGTTCTTGGAATTGAGGTAGAGCACCCGCACCCGCTCGATCGGGATGAACGCCATGTCGGCGCGCAGATAATCCTCCAGCGCCTGCCAGCTTCCGAGCACCGGCTGGTCCGACACCTCCGATTCGAGCAGCCGGAGCGCCGTCGCCTGGGCGATCTTGAGCGCCGCCGCGACATTTTCGCTGACCTCGCCCACCCGGACGATCGCCTCCGCGTCCGCCGAGAGAAGCCGCCCGAAGCCGCCGAAATCGTCGATCAGCTTCCGGGCCAGC
>VBAE01000219.1 GCA_005882415.1 Alphaproteobacteria bacterium
CGAGGACGAAGGTCTGCCCCTTCTTCAGATCCGCGCCCCCGCCCTCGAACTTCCCGACGCGGAGCTTCGGCCCCTGCAGATCGGCGAGGATGGTGGTCGGCCGGTCGAGCTCCTTCTCGAGCCCGCGGATCGTCTCGATCAGCTTGGCATGATCTTCGTGGGTGCCGTGGCTCATATTGACCCGGAAGGCGTCCGCGCCCGATTCGGCGAGCCTGCGGATCATCTCCGGCGTGTTGCTCGCCGGGCCGAGCGTGGCGAGGATTCGCACCTTGCGGGTGCGCGGCTCGAACTGGCTTGGGGTCGTCTCTCGCATCGGCATGGGTGGCGGAATAGCCACTATTCCCCCGAGTTCAACCCGCGCCGTCGCAGGCCGCTTGAGCAGGCGCGATCCACGCCGTACGGGCGGCGCTTCATTTTATCGCAAGCGGGTGGAGTAATATGGCGGAAGGATCGATCGCGGCCGACGAACTGAGGCTGCTCATCGAGCGAATCGAGCGGCTCGAGGAGGAGAAGAAGGCGATCGCCGACGACGTGAAGGACGTCTACGGCGAGGCCAAGGCGCGCGGCTACGACACCAAGACGATGCGGATGATCGTCCGCCTTCGCAAGATGGACAAGAACGACCGCCAGGAAGCGGACGCCCTCCTCGAAATCTACAAGGCCGCGCTCGGCCTCGAATAGCCCCTTGCCCTCCCGTCGCGGCGGAGCCTAGCTTCGCCGCGAAGGGGGAGGGGATATGGGCATCGGAGAATTCGCCAAGCAGAGCGTGAGCGAGCTTCGTCGGAGCCACTGGCTCCTCTTCGGCCTGCTCTTCCTGCTCTTCCTCGGCGGCACCAACGCACTGCTCGCATTGCACCAGCCGCACGCCGGCGAGAAGGTGGACCCGGTGTTCATTGCCGCCGGGATCGTGCGGGTGGTCGCACTCGTCGTCTTCAGTGTCGCGGCGTTGCGCACCTCGACGGCAAGCCCCCGCGGCCGCTGGACCCCCGACTGCGCCTTCTGGCTCTATTTCGGCTTGACCCTGCTTGCCCTGATCGCTCCCGCGATTGGCGGAGTCCTCGCGCTGCGCCTTCCCGAGATTGTACGGATCCTGGTCAGCGAGACGCTCGGAATCCTCCTCGTCCTGCCGCTCACCGTCTGGACGGTGGCGGCGGCGGTCGAGCGGCCGCTCGCGCTCGCGCCGCGCTTCCAGCAGATGGGCCGCTGGCTCCCGCCGCTCCTGGTCCTCGCCCTGCTCCTCGTCCTTCCGCTCGCCATCCTTCACGCCTGGGACAGTCTGAAGATGCTGCTCATCGTGGGGCACGAGGGCTTCTGGCCGCTCGCCCTTCTCGACGCGGTGGTCAGCACCGCCCTCGTCCTCGTCTCGCTCGCGCTCAAGCTCACCGCCTACAGGTCCGTTGCCTAAAGCTGAGCCTCTCGGCTATCGGGGGCTTCATCCCAACAGCCAAGGACGATCGGCGACCCCCATGGCCGGCCACAGCAAGTTCAAGAACATCATGCACCGCAAGGGCGCGCAGGACAAAAAGCGCTCGGCGATGTTTTCCAAATTATCCCGCGAAATCACCGTCGCGGCGAAGATGGGCACGCCCGATCCGGACATGAACCCGCGCCTCCGGGCCGCGGTTCTCGCCGCCAAGGCCCAGTCCATGCCCAAGGACAATATCCAGCGCGCGATCGACAAGTCGGCGGTGGGCGACGCCGACAATTATGAGGAACTGCGCTACGAAGGCTTCGGCCCCGGCGGCGTCTCGCTGATCGTCGAGGCGCTCACCGACAACCGCAATCGAACCGCCACCAACGTCCGCACCGCTTTTGCGAAGAACGGCGGCAATTTGGGCGCGTCGGGCTCGGTAAGCCACGGCTTCGACCGCATGGGCCTGATCACCTACCCGGCAAAGGCAGGAACCCCCGACGATATCCTCGAAGCCGCGATCGAAGCCGGCGCCGACGACGTCGAATCGGACGAGGAGGGCCACCAGATCTGGACCGCCCAGGAAAGCCTCCACGGAGTTGCCAAGTCCCTGGAAGCCGCATTGGGCGAAGCGGAAAGCACCAAGCTCGCCTGGCGCCCCCAGACCCCCGTCGAAGTCGATGGCGACGCCGCCGGCCAGCTGCTGAAGCTGATCGACGCTCTGGAAGAAGACGACGACGTCCAGACCGTCTGGGGCAATTACGAGGTGCCGGACGAAGTGATGGAGAGGCTGGGATGACGCTCCTCCCCGGAACGGGGAGGGGGACCGCACGAAGTGCGGTGGAGGGGGGCGAGCGCAGCGAGCATGGAGCCGTGGGCCCCCTCCACCATGCTTCGCATGGTCCCCCTCCCCGTCCCGGGGAGGAGTATTCCGCGTGATCATCCTCGGCCTCGATCCCGGCCTTGGATGCACAGGCTGGGGCGTGATCCGGGCGGAGGGCAATCGCCTGAGCCATGTCGCCAACGGCCAGATCAGGACCGACCCCAAGGTGCCGCTCCCCGCGCGCCTGGTAGAGCTCCACGACCGGCTTGAGGCCGTGCTCGGCGAGTACCGGCCGGGCGCGGCGGCGGTCGAGGAGGTGTTCGTCAACGACAACCCGCAATCGACCCTCAAGCTCGGCCAGGCGCGCGGCGTGGTGCTGCTCGCCGCCGCCCGGAGCGGCATCGCGGTCGGCGAATATGCGGCGCGGCTGGTCAAGAAGGCGGTGGTCGGCACCGGCGGTGCCGAGAAGGCGCAGGTCCATGCCATGGTCGCCCGGCTCCTCCCCGGCGTGAAGATCGTCGGCGCCGACGCTGCCGACGCGCTCGCGGTCGCGATCACCCACGCCCACCACCTCGCCAGCGCCCGGGCGCTCGGGAACCGCGCCGCATGATCGCAAAGCTTCGCGGCCTGCTCGACAGCTTCGCCGCCGATCATGCGGTGGTCGACGTGAACGGCGTCGGCTATCTCGTCTTCGCCTCGACCCGCACCCTCTCCAACCTCGGGCCGGTCGGCGGCGAGATCGTGCTCCACACCGTGATGCAGGTCTCCGACGACGACATCCGCCTGATCGGCTTTGCCAGCGGCGAAGAACGGGACTGGTTCCGGCTGCTCAACTCCGTACAGGGCGTCGGCACCAAGGTCGCCCTCGCCATCCTCTCGGCCCTCTCCGGCGACGAGCTCCACCGCGCCGTCGCCTCGTCGGACTCCGCGATGATCGCCCGCTCCCAGGGCGTCGGGCCCAAGCTGGCCCAGCGCATCGTCAATGAATTGAAGGACAAGGTCGGGGCTCTGGCGCTGGGCCCGGGCGCCGCGGCCGCGCCCACCCCGGGCAGCCTGGCCGCCGACGCAGTCTCGGCCCTCATCAATCTCGGCTTCCGCCCCGCCGAAGCCTCCTCGGCCGTGGCCAAGGCGGAGAGCGAACTCGGCCCCGGCGCCACCCTGGACGCGCTGGTGCGGACGGCGCTGAAGAAGGCGTCGCGCTAAGGCAGACCCGTCATTGCGAGGAGCGAAGCGACGCGGCAATCCATGGGCCTCGGAGTCAGCTCTGGATTGCTTCGCTTCGCTCGCAATGACGGGCTACGCCCCCCACACCTCGCCATAAAGCCGCACAAAATTGTCGCCGAGCACCTTGTCGACCCGGGCCGAGCTCCACCCCCTGCGCTTCAAATCGGAGGCGAGATTATCGTAGCGGTAGACGTCGTTATAGCCCTCGACCATGTTGAACACGTCCGCCGCCTCGCCCGGCGCGGCGATGCCGCGCTTCTTGCGGTCCTCGAAGAATTCGCGCTGGCGCTTGCGGCTCTCGTCGTTGATCTCATAGCCGAACAGGGGCCCGTCGGTGCCGAGGCCGACATGGTCTTCGCCGCAGATTTGCACCGCATGCTCGATATGGCGGATGAGGTCCTCGCGCTGCGGCTGCCCTTTGATCCGCAGGAACGGCATCAGATAGATGCCGAACACCCCGCCCTTGTCCGCGAGCGCGCGCATCTCTGCATCGAACGTGTTGCGCGGCAGGTCGACCAGCGAGCGGCAGCCGCTGTGGGTGATCGCCGGCGGCCGCTTCGCCGCTTCGATGCCTTCCGCGATGGTGCGCTGACCCGAATGGCTGAGGTCGAGCAGCACCTTCGATTCCTCGATCTTCGCCACCAGCTCCCGCCCGAAATCCGAAAGCCCGGCGTTCGACCGCTCCAGGCAACCGTCGCCGGCCAAGTTGCGCTTGTTGTAGGTGAGCTGCATCACCTTGACGCCCAAAGCGGCAAAGGTGGCGACATGGGCGGTCTCCGCCTCGTGCGGGGTCGCGTCCTGGAAATCGTAGATCAGGCCCGCTTTGCCCGCAGCCACTGCGGCGCGGATGTCGGCCGCTTTGTCGATCTTGGCGAGCACCGTCGGATTCTCGGCGATGACGCTGTCCCAGAAGGCGATCTCCTCCGCCGCCCCTCGGAAGCGGTCCGGCCCGTTGCCGACCTGGCCGACGGTCAGAGCGACAACGTCGATGCGCCGGTCCCGGATCGCGTCGATCAATTTCTGGTTGGCGACGAGCTTGCCGCCCGGTTTCTCGTCGAGCCCGTCGATCCCGCCCTGGGCGTCGACGCGGATGGCCCGGTCTTTCCGCGCGCGCGCCGGGGCTACCTGCGCTTTGCCCAGCCCGGGCAGGCTCAAGGCCGCGCCCGCGGCCCCCGCGGCGATCAGGAATTGACGGCGGTCCATGCCAGCCCTCCCCATTTGACCGAAGCCTAGGCCCGAGGCCGGAGCCGAACAAGAAGCTGTTCGACAGCGGCAAGCCTTCCGCTAAAGCTGGCAATCGTGGAGCAGGAGCGCATCATCACCGGCGAGCGGCGGCCCGAGGATTTGGACGCCGCGCTTCGCCCCAAGACGCTCGACGAATTCGTCGGCCAGAAGGCGGCGCGCGACAACCTCCGCGTCTTCATCCAGGCCGCGAAGAGCCGCGGCGACGCGCTCGACCATGTTCTCTTCTTCGGGCCGCCCGGCCTCGGCAAGACCACGCTCGCCCAGATCATCGCCCGCGAGCTCGGGGTCGGCTTCCGCGCCACCTCCGGCCCGGTCATCGCCAAATCGGGCGACCTCGCCGCCCTGCTCACCAATTTGGAAGACGGCGACGTCCTGTTCATCGACGAGATCCACCGCCTCAATCCCGCGGTCGAGGAAATCCTCTATCCAGCGATGGAAGACCGGGCGCTCGACCTGATGATTGGGGAGGGCCCCTCCGCCCGCTCCGTCCGCATCGACCTTCCCAAATTCACCCTGGTCGGCGCCACCACCCGCCAGGGCCTGATCACCACGCCGCTGCGCGACCGCTTCGGAATCCCGGTGCGGCTCAATTTCTACTCGGTCGAGGAATTGGAGCAGGTCGTCCGCCGCGCCGCCCGCCTGCTCGGACTGGCGCTGACGGAAGACGGAGCGAGCGAGATCGCCCGCCGCTCGCGCGGCACCCCCCGCATCGCCGGACGCCTGCTCCGGCGGGTCCGCGACTTCGCCCATGCCGCCGGCAATGACGAGGTCGACGCCAAGGCCGCCGACGCCGCTTTGACCCGGATGGAGGTCGATGCGCTCGGCCTCGACGCGATGGACCGGCGCTACCTCCACATGATCGCCGACATCTACAAAGGCGGTCCGGTAGGCGTCGAAACGCTTGCCGCGGGCCTCTCGGAGCCCCGCGACACGATCGAGGAAGTGATCGAACCCTTCTTGATTCAGCTCGGCCTGGTGGCGCGGACGGCGCGCGGCCGCTGCCTCAACGGTCGCGCCTGGACGCATCTCGGAATCACGCCGCCGCGCGCGGCGCAGGAAGGCCTGTTCGAAGGCAAATGAGGGGGACAAAATGAAGCTTCGACTGACGCTGGCCGCCGCGGCCGTACTCGTCTTCGGCACGCCCGCCGCCGCCCAGGACACGCCCGCTGCCGCCGCGCCGGACTACGCGAGCGACTCCGCCTGGCTTTGCCTTCCCGGCCGGGTCGATGCCTGCGGCCGCCCGCTCCCCACCGTGGCGCTCAGCACCACCGGCTACGGCTCGCTCGGCGAGGTAAAGCCGGACCCGGCGGCGAAGGTCGACTGCTTCTACGTCTACCCGACCGTGTCGCGCGATCCCGGCCTCAACAGCGACTTGACCCCCGGCCTCGAGGAGCAGGTGACCGCCCAGGTCCAGCTCGGCCGCTTCGCCACCGCCTGCCGGACCTTCGCTCCGATCTACCGCCAGGTGACGCTGGGCGCGATCCCCCGCGCCTTCGCCGGCGAGAACGTCCAGCCCGCCAGGGCCGGCCCTTCGTCCTGATCGGCCACAGCCAGGGTTCGGTCCACCTCATCCGGCTGCTCCGCGAGGAGGTGGAGGGCAAGCCCGAGGCGAAGCGGATGCTGTCCGCGATCGTGCTGGGCTGGGCGGTCGAGGTCCCGCCGGGCAAGACCGTCGGCGGAAGCTTCAAGTCGACCCCGCTCTGCACCCGAGCGGGCGAGACCGGCTGCGTGATCACCTATATGTCCTTCCGCGCCTCCAGCCCGCCGCCCGACCCCTCCTTCCTCGGCCGCGCCGCAATGCAGGGCATGACCGCCGCCTGCACCAACCCGGCCGCGCTCGGCGGCGGCAGGGCGAAGCTCGATTCCTACTGGTTCGCAATGCGCCCTGCCGACCCCGGTTCGACCCCCATCGTGTGGTCGAGCCAAGGCGCTCCGGCCACCCCCTTCGTCCGCACCGAGGGCCTCGCCACCGGCGAGTGCGTCCATTCGGGCAGCGCCGGCTATCTCGCGATCGACGTCGATGCCGATCCCGTCGACGCCCGCACCGATACGATCCCGGGCGACGTCTATATCGGCGGCCAAGTCGCCAAGAGTTGGGGCATGCACCTCGCCGACATGAACGTGGCGCAAGGCGACCTAATCCGCCTGGTCGAGGCGCAGGCGGCGGCGTTCAGCGCCAGCGCCACTCCAGCCACGCATAGCAAAGCAAAGCCGCCGAAAGCGCACCGGCGCTGACGATCTTCATCGCGTCCCCGGTCGCCACAGGCACATACCAATTGGCGACATAGACCAGCATCGCCAGCGCCAGCGCGGCGTAGAAGCCGAAGGCGAGCGCCCGGCTTCGGTTCTGAAGCGACAATTCGTCGTTGAGCAGCGACCGGAGCCGGCGGCTCAGCATGAAACCGCCGCCGGTCCACAACACCACCACCCACAATCCGATCAGGACCAGCCAGCTCCCCCCGCGCGGTCCCGCAGCGGAATATTCCGCGTCGCCATATTGAAGCCACACATTGAGCAGCAGCACCGCCGCCGCCAGCGCCTTGATGTACACGCCGCCGCGGCTCATCCGGTCGGCCCTCTCCACTTCGGTCATCGTCATTCCTCCTCCAGCGAGAAGATCGCTTCGACCGTGCAGCCGAGCGCCCGCGCAAGCTTCAGCGCCAGGATGGTGGAGGGGACGAACACCCCGTTCTCGACGGTGTTGATCGTCTTTCGCGACACCCCCACCAGATCGGCCAAAGCCGCCTGGGTCAGGTCCCGCTCGCCCCTCAGATCCTTCAGCCTGTTCAGCAGCGCCATCGTCTTCCCGTAACCTCAAGGTGACATGTAACCCAAGGGTTACACACACGTCAACCGATAATCGGTTCGCCTCGCCAGTTAAGGGTTCCGTCGCGAATCCGCGGTGGTTAACAGGGCCGGGTGAGCGGCATGGACGTCAGGCCCGCCGAGGGCATCATCGAGAGCGGGAGGCACTACTTCCCGCTGCGCGTCTATTTCGAGGACACCGACACCGCCGGCATCGTCTATTACGCCAACTATCTCCGCTTCATCGAGCGCGCCCGGTCCGACATGCTGCGCATCGCCGGTATCGACCAGCGCGGCGCCCTGGAAGCCGGCGAGGGCGTCTACGCAGTCGCCGAAGCCGCGATCAAATATCGGAGCCCCGCCAAGCTCGGCGACGACCTCATCGTCGTCACCAGCTTGCGCCACGTAAGGGCCGCGAGCGTCCTCATTCATCAAAGGGTCATGCGCGGGCAGGAAATTCTGGCGGACGCCGAAGTGACGGCCGCCTTCCTGACCCCGGAAGGCCGTCCCAGGCACCAGCCGCGCGACTGGGTCGAGAGGTTCGAGCGGCTGATGGAGGAAGGAAGAGAGTGAGTGGAGTTGCGTTGACAGGGGGAGCGATGTCGCCGGTGGCGCTGTTCCTGCAGGCCGACATCGTCGTCAAGACGGTGATGATCGGCCTCGTCCTCGCCAGCATCTGGACCTGGGCGATCATCATCGGCCACGCGCTCAGGATCCGCCGGGTCTCGGCCGGGGCCGAGAAGTTCGAGCGCGACTTCTGGAAGGCCGAGGACATCGACAGCTTCTACGAGGCGCGCGGCCGCGAAGAGCTCCCCACCGCCAAGGTGCTCGGCGCCGGCCTGGCCGAATGGCGCCGCTCGACCTCGGGCAGCCGCATCGACAGGGAGGGGACCCGCTCCCGCCTCGCCACCGTCATGCAGTCGATGGCGAGCGCCGAGATCGACACGCTCGCCGCCCGCTTGAACATCCTCGCGACGATCGGCTCGGTCGCGCCCTTCGTCGGCCTGTTCGGCACCGTATGGGGGATCATGCGCAGCTTCACCGACATCGCCGGAGCCAACAATACCAGCCTCGCGGTCGTCGCCCCCGGCATCGCCGAAGCCCTGTTCGCCACCGCTCTCGGCCTGTTCGCCGCCATCCCCGCGGTGATCGCCTACAACCGCATGAGCTTCGGCATCAACCGAATCGAAGCCCGCCTCCTCCGCTTCGCCGACGGCTTCCACGCCACCTTGAGCCGCGAACTGGAGCATGAGGGATGAAATCCTCCCGGCTCCAACTCCTCCCCGGAACGGGGAGGGGGACCAGCCGTAGGCTGGTGGAGGGGTCCCACGCCTCCATGCTCGCTACGCTCGCCCCCCTCCACCGGACTACGTCCGGTCATGAGCAGGTGCGGGTGTCCCCCGGACACCCGCAGCCATGCCGGGGGCATGGCGTGCCTGCTCATCCCCGTGCCGGGGAGGAGTAGCGATGGCCATGACCCCCCTCGGCACCAACCGCCGCGGCCGGCGCGCGCCGATGGCGGAGATCAACGTCACGCCGATGGTCGACGTGATGCTGGTCCTCCTGATCATCTTCATGGTCACCGCGCCTCTGCTCGTCGCCGGAGTCCCCGTCGACCTCCCCGACAGCAAGGCGGGCGCGCTCGACCAGGAGCAGAAGCCGGTCCAGATCTCGCTCGATTCCTCGGGCGCCTTGTTCGTCGACGAGCAGCCGCTCGCGCCCCACCGGCTCGGCGCCCGCCTCGCCCAGATCGCCGCCTCGACGCGCGAACCCGGCGGCCCGCGCATCTTCCTGCGCGCCGATCATGGGCTCGATTACGGCCGGGTCATGCAGGTGATGGGCGAGATCAACGCCGCCGGCCTCCGCAAGGTCGCCCTGGTCAGCACGCAGGGCGCCACGCAGGGCGACACGCAGGGCGGGGAGCCACGCTGATGGACCGGGCGGAGGCGGCCGGGCTGGGCGTTGCGACCGCGGGGCACCTCGCTTTGCTCGCAACGCTGTCGCTCGGCCTCGCCGCCACCCGAATCAAGCCGCCCCAGACCGTCCCGATCGAAGTCGCCTTCGTCGACGAGAGTGCGCTCGAGAGCCAGGCGCCGGTACCGAGCGCCGAAGCGCCCGCACCCAAGCTCGCCGAGGCCGACGCTCCTCCCGAACCCGCCGCCGCGCCGCCGATCCCGGAGCCGCAACCGCAGCCGGTCCCCGCGCCCCCAACTCCGGCTCCCCCGAAACCGGCCCCGCCGCCGCCCGCTCCGGCCCCCCGCGCCGCTCCGAAGCCCACGCCGCGTCCCGCTCAGCAGCAGCCCCAACGCCCCGCTCCGGCCAAGCCCGCGCCACCGCGCGCCGCCGCCCCAGCGCCAGCAAAGCCCGCGCCGGCTCGGCGCCCCACAGGCGGCAGGCTCACCGGCCTCCTCTCCGGCCTCTCCGATCAGGACAGCCCGAGCCGTGCCACCACCCCTCCCGCCGCCAAGGCCGGCCCCGCCGTCGAAGCCGCCCTCACCGCCGAAGTGAAGCGCCAGCTCAAGCCGCACTGGCAGAAGGTGGTGCCGAGCGGCGCCGACGCCGAGAGCCTCAGAACCACCGTCACCATCCATCTCGCCCAGGACGGCCGCGTCACCGCCGTCGACGACGTCAAGACCACCGGAATCACCGCTTCCAACCGCCCCCAGGTGGCCCTCCACCAGGAGCGGGCGAAGAAGGCGGTGATGCTCGCCTCCCCGTTCCGCCTTCCGGCCGAATATTACGACGCCTGGAAGGAGATCACCGCCACCCTCGATCTGAGGCTCAGCCAATGAAGTTTATGAAGTTCGCGTTCCTCCTCGCTTTCGCCAGCCCGGCGGCGGCCCAGCTCCATGTCGACGTCACCGCCGAAGGCGCCGAAGACATGGTCGTCGCCGTCCCGGTCATGCCGACCGACCACCCGGTCGACACCGTCGCCGGCACCACCGCCGCGCTCGGCCGGCAGGTCGCCGAAGTGGTCGCGGGGGACCTTCGCGGAAGCGGCCTGTTCCGCCCGGTGGGGCCCTCGGGCGTGCGCGAGATCGGCTATGGCGAGGTCACGGCGCCGCAATTCGACTATTGGGGCGGCAACGGCGCCAACGCCCTCGTCCAGGGCTCGGTCCAGGCCGGCGCCGACGGCCAGCTCACCGTCGGCTGCTATCTCTACGACGTGGCATTGAAGCAGGAGCTGGTCCGCCAGGGCTATGTCGTCGGCCCGCGCGATTGGCGCCGCGCCGCGCACAAATGCGCCGATCTCATTTACTCGCGCCTCACCGGTGAGAGCCCCTTCTTCGACAGCCGCATCGCTTACATCGCCGAGAGCGGCCCCAAGGATAAGCGCGTCAAGCGCCTCGCCATCATGGATTCGGACGGGGCCAACCACCGCTTCCTCACCAACGGCCAGTCGGTCGTGCTGAGCCCGCGCTTCTCGCCGGACTACAAGCAGATCGTCTATATGTCCTATCTCGGCAACCGGCCGCGAATCTATGTCTACGACATCGGCACCGGCCGCCAGCGTGTGGTGACGGAGAGCGTCAACCAGAGCTTCGCGCCGCGCTTCTCGCCGGACGGGCGCTGGATCCTCTATTCGATGTCCGTCGGCGGAAATACCGACATCTATCGCGTCTCGGCGCAGGGCGGCCCGTCGCAGCGCCTCACCACCTCGCCGGGCATCGACGTCGGCGGCAGCTATTCGCCGGACGGGACCAAGATCGTCTTCGAAAGCGACCGCTCCGGCAAGCAGCAGATCTATGTGATGAATGCCGACGGATCGAACCAGAACCGGATCAGCTTCGGCGGCGGCGCCTACGCCACGCCGGAATGGAGCCCGCGCGGAGACCTCATCGCCTTCACCAGGATCGCCGGCAATTTCCGGATCGGCGTGATGAGCCCGTCGGGCGGCGGCGAGCGGCTGCTGACCGACAGCTGGCAGGACGAGGCGCCGAGCTGGTCGCCCAACGGCCGGGTGATCCAGTTCTTCCGCACCAGCCAGGGCCGCTCCGGCCGGTCCAACGTCTGGCAGGTCGACCTCACCGGGACCCACGAACGCAAGATCCCAACCCCGCTCGACGGATCGGACCCCGCCTGGGGTCCGATCCTGCCCTGAGCATCTGTAAGGAGAGAGTAAGCATGAAGAGGAACCTCCTCACCGTCGCCGCCGTCGCGGCATCGCTGGCGCTGACCGCCGGCTGCGCCAAGAAGGCGCCCGAGCAGCTTCCGCCGCCGCCCGAGACCGACACCTCGACCGGCGCCGACACCGGCGGCGATACGTCCGGCGGAGTCGGCACGACCGTGCTCCCCGGCTCGCGCCAGGACTTCCTCAACGCCGTCGGCCAGGGCCGCGACCGCATCTTCTTCGAGACCGACAGCTATTCGGTCGACGACCAGGACCGGGCGATTCTCGACACCCAGGCCGCCTGGCTTCAGCGCTACCCGAACGTCCGGGTCACCATCGAAGGCCATGCCGACGAACGCGGCACCCGTGAGTATAACCTCGCTTTGGGAGACCGCCGCGCCAACGCTGCCAAGAACTACCTAGCCAGCCGCGGCATCTCAGCCAGCCGGATGGCGGTGATCAGCTGGGGCAAGGAACGCCCAGAAGCCCTGGGCAGCGACGAAAGCGCCTGGGCCCAGAACCGCCGGGCGGTAACGGTAATCCCGCAATAGTCCTCCCCATCGCAAGATGGGGAGGGGGACCCCGTGAAACGGGGTGGAGGGGTAAAAGGCGAGGCCTAAGTGGTTCTCTCAAGAACCTCTGAGTCCCAGCCACCTACCCCTCCACCACACTGCGTGTGGTCCCCCTCCCCCCGAGCTTTGCTCGCGGGGAGGACTAGAAACCGAGTGACAGTCACAGTGACAGTCACTCGCCGCCCCGCCTGCCTCCCCGTCGCCAGACGGGGAGGGGGACCAGCGAAGCTGGTGGAGGGGTGACCAGGCAAGAGCCTGCGCCGTCGAGCGCAAGAACCTCTGAATCGGAGCCCTATCACCCCTCCACCGCCTCCGGCGGTCCCCCTCCCCGCGAGCTGCCGCTCGCAGGGAGGCTCAGGCGAGCGCTCCGTCGATCAACCGAGCCAGCCTCAACCCACCCCTCGCCACCTGCCTGCGCAGGATCGGAATCAACCGCTGCGTGGTCGCCTCGTCCATCACCGGCCGCGCCTCAGGCAGCGGCCCGCACGGATCCGCCATCAGCGCCCCGTAACCGAACTCCCGGGCCGCCTCCCAGCTCTCTCGCGACCAGTCCTGCACAGTCCCGCTCGCCATCGCGGCCCGCTCCTCGGCGCTGAAGCCCGAAAGCAAAGCCGCCCCGCTCTGCCCCGGCGCGCTCGAAATCGAGCGATCCGCAAGCAGCCCGTCCCAGATCGCGTGGAGGTTGCTCGGGATGACGCCGTAGGCCGCCTTGAAGTCGTTGCCGCCCTTGTCGCTCTTGTCGCCGGCGTGGAGCGGCTGGTGGAGGTCGCCCATGAAGTGGACGAGGAAGGCCAAGGCGATCAGCCGTTCGCGCACCGGCACCTTGCGGTCGGCGAGCAGCTTCGAGTTGCGGGTGATCTGCGCCGACACGCAATTGCCGTCGCGGCAGGCGGATTTGAGGTCGAACGGCTTGCAGATGTCGACATTCTGATAGTGCCAGGAATAGGCGTAGCTGAACCGCTCGCCCAATGTCTTGACGCAGTCCGGCCAGTAAGCTGCGTCCTCGATCGTCTTCAGCGGGCACTCGGGAGTCTCGACTTCCTTCGCGTGGCTGAGGAGCTCGCGCACCGCCGCGCGGCTGTGCGGGCTCATCGCCTCCCACGCCACCCGGGCGACGCTGTAATGGCCATATTCCCACCAGGCCGAAGCCGGCGCGGGGAAGAGGAAGAAAAGGGCGAGGAGCGCGAGAAGTCGTTTCAGCATGAAGGAGGCTATAGCGCGTCGCTCACGCTTATTCGTCCCCGTAAATCGCAACTTCCCGGCCCTCGGGCGACGCCATTCCGCGGTACATCCCGGGCGTGTTGAACGAGAACACCGCCTCGCCCTCGGGCGCCACCAGGATCACCCCGCCCGACCCGCCGAGTTCGCCGACCTCGGCGATCACCGCGTCCGCAGCCGCCTGCCCGCTCTCGCCGAGCATCCGGATCCGTGCGCAGATCTCGTGCGCGACCGCGGTCCGGATGAAATATTCCCCGGCCCCGGTCGCCGACACCGCGCCTGAACGGTCGTCGGCATAGGTGCCCGATCCGATCAAAGGCGAATCCCCGATCCGGCCCCAGCGCTTGCCGGTGAGCCCGCCGGTCGAGGTCGCCGCGGCGACATGCCCGTGGACGTCCAGCGCAACCGCTCCGACCGTGCCGTATTTCAGCTCCTCGTCGAAATAATGGTCGTCGCTCTCCTTCATCTCGTCGAGCTGGCGGCGGCGCTCCGCGGTGGCGAACCATTCCGGCCCGACCTGGTCCAGCCCCTGCTCGCGCGAGAATTGGTCGGCGCCCTCGCGGCTCAAAAAGACGTGCGGGCTCGCCTCCATCACCCGCCGGGCGAGGCTGACCGGGTTCTTGGTCGCGCTGACCCCGGTCACCGCCCCGGCATTGCGTCCCGCGCCTTCCATGATCGAGGCGTCCATCTCGTTGGTGCCCTGATAGGTGAAGACCGAGCCGCGGCCGGCGTTGAAATGGGGGTCGTCCTCCAGCACCCGGGCGGCGACCTCGACCGCGTCGAGCGCGCTTCCGCCGCCGGCGAGGATGCGGGAGCCGGCCTCCAGCGCCGAGTCGAGCGCGGCGCGGATCGCCGACTCTTCGTCCGCGGCGAGGAGGTGCCGCTCCATCACCCCGGCGCCGCCATGGATGACGAGCTTCCAGCCGTTCGAGTTCATGTGCTGCTCCAATATGGTCCGAACGCACGCGCGCCCGCGCCTTTCCGTTTCGCCCAACAGCAGCGGCCGCCCGAATGCAAGCGTGGTGCCCAATCGATTCCGCTTGCGCAACGATCTTGGTATAATTATGATATCATCATTCTTACGGGAGGGTATGATGATCGACCAGGTCCAGACGGCGTCCGACCACCGCGCGCTTCGGCTGTCCGAGGAGCGGCCGGCGGCGACGATGAACGGCTATGCGATGCTCCTCGTCCTGCTAGCCGCGGCCGCGACGACGCTGGGCGGCTTCGGCCTGGTCACCCAGCAGCAGATCGTGATCGGGGTGGGCCTGTTCCTGCTCGGCGCCGTGGTCACGATCTTCGTCACCATCGGCTTTTACCTGCTCCAGCCCAACCAGGCCGCGGCCCTGCTCCTGTTCGGCGCCTATCGCGGCACCGACCGGTCGACCGGCCTTCGCGGGCGCATGCCCTGGCTGACCCGCCACAAAATCTCGACCCGGGTCCACAACGTCACCTCGAATCGCTTCCTCTTCGTCCAGATCGAAAGCGCGGTGCGGGCGATCGGCGCGCGCTACCCCTATGACGATATCGAGCATCAGGAGACGACCCTTCGCGGCCATGCCGACGTGGTCAGCCACGAACTCGCCACCGAGCTTCAGGAGCGGGTCGCAGTCGCCGGGATCACCATCGACGAATGCCGCCTCACCCACCTCGCTTATGCGGCCGAGATCGCCCAGTCGATGCTCCGCCGCCAGCAGGCCGAGGCGGTGATCGCCGCGCGGCAGAAGATCGTCATCGGCGCCGTCTCGATGGTCGAGAATGCGCTCCAGCTCCTTTCGGAGAAGAACGTCGTCGAACTGGACGACGAGCGGCGGGCGGCGATGGTGTCGAACCTGATGGTGGTGCTCTGCTCGGAGCGCGACACCCAGCCGGTCGTCAATACGGGCACGCTCTACCAATAGGAAGCGCGCGTGCCGTCCCCGCCCCGCCCGAAAAAGGCTTTCCCGCTCCGAATCGAGCCATCGCTCTGGGACGCGCTCGAGCGGGCGGCGGCGGCCGATTTCCGGAGCGTCAATGCCGAGGTCGAATGCCTGCTGCGCGAGGCGCTTCAGCGGCGCGGCATCAAGGTCGCTCCCCCGGAGCAGCGGAAACGGGGCCGCCCGCCGCGCGAAGAATAGCCCCTGCACCGCCGCTGCACGGCATGGAGACGGCGCACTGCCTTTCTTTAGAGCGCTTTGCCGCTTATATGGCCGCCATGTCCGTACGACCCTGGCGCGACATCGCGCGCCGTCCTTCCCGCCAGATCATGGTCGGCAATGTGCCGGTTGGCGGCGACGCGCCCGTCACCGTCCAGACGATGACCAACACTTCGACCGCCGACATCAAGGCGACGATCGACCAGATACGCCGCTGCGAGGAGGCTGGCGCCGACATCGTCCGCGTCTCCTGCCCCGACGAGGCCTCGACCGCGGCTCTGCGCCAGATCGTCCGCGCCTCCCGCGTGCCGATCGTCGCCGACATCCACTTCCACTATAAGCGCGCCCTCGAAGCCGCCGACGCCGGCGCCGCCTGCCTCCGCATCAACCCCGGCAATATCGGCTCGGCCGACCGAGTCCGCGAAGTCGTCAACGCCGCCAAGGCGAACGGCTGCGCGATCCGCATCGGCGTCAACGCCGGAAGCCTCGAGCGCGACCTGCTCGAGAAGTACGGCGAGCCCTGCCCGGAAGCGCTGGTCGAGAGCGCGCTGGACCATATCCGCCTGCTCGAGGATCACGATTTCCGCGAATATAAGGTCGCGGTGAAGGCCTCCGACGTGTTCCTCGCCGTCGCCGCCTACCAGCAGCTCGCCGAAGCCGTCGATTGCCCGCTCCACCTGGGTATCACTGAGGCCGGGGGCCTTCGCGGCGGCACCGTCAAGAGCGCGATCGGCATCGGCGCCCTGCTCTGGTTCGGGATCGGCGACACCATCCGCGTCTCCCTCTCCGCCGAACCGGAGGAGGAAGTCCGCGCCGGCTTCGAAATCCTGAAAAGCCTGGGAATCCGCAACCGCGGAGTCCGCGTCGTCTCCTGCCCCTCATGCGCACGACAAGGCTTCGATGTCATCCGCACCGTACAGTCCCTGGAGGAACGCCTCGCCCATATCCGCACGCCGATGTCGCTGTCGGTGCTCGGCTGCGTGGTGAACGGCCCCGGCGAGGCGCGCGAGACCGACATCGGAATCACCGGCGGCGGCAACGGCAAGCATATGGTCTACCTATCCGGCGTGACCGACCACCACGTCCAGGACGCCGACATGGTCGACCACATCGTCCGCCTCGTCGAAGCCAAGGCCGCCGAAATCGAAGCCGCCACCGAACGCGCGGCTGCCTGAGAGGGCGACAGGCCGTCATGGCGGACTTGATCCGCCATCCATGAACACGGTTCGTGTCCAGTTCCCGCAGACCTGTGTTCATGGATCCCGGGTCGAGCCCGGGATGACGAGCGAGGCCGTTGGGCCGTGCTAGCCCCCCACTCCCGCCGGCGCTAACGAACGCGCGGCAGCTTGAGGCCTTAACCTCCTCGTAGCCCTCTCCGCTTTATTATGGGGGCGTGGGCAAGGCACTCTTCCTCGTAATCCTGATCGGCGCGGGCATCGGCTTCGCCATGCCCGGCAGCCGCTCCGCGCCCGCGCGCGCCGCCGTCGAAGCGAAGGAGACGGTGCTCGAAGCGAGCGGCAACGGCCATTTCTACACTCATGCGCAAGTGAACGGCGAGCTGGTCCGCTTCCTCGTCGACACCGGCGCCACCGACGTCGCCCTCACCACCGCGGACGCCGAACGCCTCGGCATCCCCTTCTCGCCGGACCAGTTCGAAGTCGTCGCCCGCGGCGCGTCAGGCGACGTGCGCGGCCAGCGCATCACCATCGACAAGATCTCGGTCGACGGGAAGGAAGTCACCGGCATCCACGGCTTCGTCGCCGAGGGCCTCGACATCTCCCTCCTCGGCCAGACCTATTTGTCGCAAATCAGCGGCGTCGAGATGAGCCGCGGAACCATGATCCTGCGGTAGGACCGCAGGCCCGTCATGCCGGACTTGATCCGGCATCCATGAACACGGATCGATGCAAGTTCTCGCTGACCTGTGTTCATAGATTCCGGGTCAAGCCCGGAATGACGGGGGCAGTCCTGCGCTAGTCGCCTCCCTTTCCCCCCGCTAGAGGCCGGGCCATGCAGACGCGCGCCACCTCCACAGCCCTTGCCTTCGCCGTCGCGGCGCTGGGGATTGCGCTCTTTTCCGGCATGGACGCGGTGATGAAGGGGCTGTCGCTCGCGATCGGCGCCTATAACGCGCTGCTCTGGCGGACATGGGCTAGTACGATGCTGAGCGGCACCCTCTTCCTCGCCCACCGAAGCCGCTGGCCGGGGAGGAAGGCGGCCCGCCTCCACCTCATCCGCGGCACCCTCTCCGTGTTTATGGCGATCACCTTCTTCTGGGGCCTGGCGCGGGTTCCGCTGGCGCAAGGCGTAGCGCTGGCCTTCGTGGCGCCGCTGATTGCGCTCTATCTCGCGGCGCTTATCCTCAAGGAAAAGATCGAGCGGCGCGCGATTCTCGCCTCCTTGCTCGGCTTCGCGGGCGTGATCGTGATCCTGTCGAGCCAGGCGCAGGCGAAGATGGGCCCCGAGGCGATGCAGGGCGCGATCTCGATTCTCGTCTCGGCAGTGCTCTATGCCTACAACATCATCCTGATGAGGCAGCAGGCGCAGGAGGCAGGGCCGGTCGAGATCGCCTTCTTCATGAACCTTCTGATGGCATTGGGCTTCACCGTCGCCGCACCCTTCCTGGCGGTGGTCCCGGACCCGGTGCACCTCCCCGCCATCTTCGGCGCCGCTCTGCTCGCCTTCCTGTCGCTGATGCTCTTGAGCTGGGCCTATGCCCGCGCCGAGGCCCAGCATCTCGCGCCCGTAGAGTACACCGCCTTCATCTGGGCGACCCTGTTCGGCCTCCTCGTCTTCGCCGAGCCGATCCGCCCGCTGACCGTGCTCGGCGCCGCGATGATCGTCTTCGCCTGCCTGATCGCCGCCCGCCGCGGCCAAATCCCGGACGTCGAGGCGGCGCCCTAAATCCGGCCCAGCAGGTTGATGGTGAAGGCGAGGATTCCGAGATTGTAGAAGAAAGCGGCGAGCGCGTGGAAGGTCGTCGCGCGCCTGATCCGCCGGCTGGAGATCGTTACGTCGGAGGTCTGGAAGGTCATCCCGATCGTGAAGGCGTAATAGACGAAGTCCCAATAATCGGGCTCCTCGGTCGCCGGGAAGCCGAGGCCTCCATGGTCGCCGCCGCCCTCCGGCAGGTAGTAGAGATGGGCGTAATGGAGCGCGAAGATCGCATTCCCGACCAGCCACGCCGTCGCCAAAGTCCCGATCACCAGCAGCGGGCTCGCAGCCTTGGGCCCGGTCTCGATCTCCGCCGCGACCGTCGCCAGCACCGCCGCGGTGATGATCCCGGTCAGGCCGAGCAGAAGCACCCGGTTGGCGTCATTCTCCACCGCCTGGCGGCGAATGTCGCTCGGGGCCGATTTGCGCAGCAGCGGCAGGCAGGAGAGGAGGAAGACGATCCCCGCGACGTCGAAGCCGAGCATCCAGGCGTGCCGCGACCCCTCGACTTGCCGGAAGCCGAGCGACGCCACCGGGAGCAGCGCGAGGAACACAAGGAACCGCACCGGCGCTACCCGCCTGCCCAGAGTCCTGAAGAGCCCCGTCGCCATGCACCGCAGGCTAGCGCGTTGCGCCCCCCGGCGCTAACCCAAAGGCGAGAGGGGAGTGCATGGCCTGGCTGCTACTGATCGTCGGAGGCTGTTTCGAAGTGGGCTTCACCACCTCGCTCCGCTTCGTCGAGGGCTTCCGCAACATGCCCTGGACCCTCGCCTTCCTGGTCTCGGTGACGATCAGCATGGGCCTCCTCGAATATGCCGCCCGAACCATCCCGATGGGCACCGCCTACGCCGTCTGGGGCGGCATCGGCGCGATCGGCACCGTGGCGGTCGGCATGATCTGGTTCGGCGAACCGGCGACGACGGTTCGGATGCTGCTGATCCTGGGGGTCGTGGTTTGCATCGCGGGCTTGAGGCTGACCGCTGCCTAGTCCTCCCCGCGCGAAGCGGGGGGAGGGGGACCACATGAAATGTGGTGGAGGGGTAAAAGGCCCTCAGTAAGGAGGTACGCGCGAGAACCTCTCAGTCCGAGACACCTACCCCTCCACTACCCTGCGGGTGGTCCCCCTCCCCGTCTTCGACGGGGAGGACTTAGGGCTGCCTCAGATGCCCCGCCACCTCGGGGCTCTCCTCGATCGACGGATAGAATCTCGGCTCCACCCGCATGTGCGAGGCCTGCTCATAGGCATAGCCCAGAGACAGGATCGCAGCGTCCGACCATTTAGGCCCGATGAAGCTCAGCCCCACCGGCAGCCCCTTCACATATCCCATCGGCACGGTGAGGTGCGGATAGCCGGCCACCGCGGCGAGGTTGCCGGCGCCGCCGCCGGCGATCTGGTCGCCGTTCACTGCGTCGATCAGCCAGGCCGGCGGCATGGTCGGCCCGACCAGAGCGACGACGTCATTGTCCTTGAGCAGCTTGTCGATCCCCTCCGGCCCCGCAAGCCGGTAAGAAGTCTCCCGCGCCTTCTTGTAGGCGGGATCGTCGAGGCCCTTCGTCTTCTCGGCTTCCTCGAACGTGTCCTGGTCGAACAGGTACATTTCTTCCGAAGCATGCGCCTTGTTGAAGGCGATTAGGTCGGCGAGCGTCCGCGTGCGGACCGAGGCCGGAGTGGAGGCTAGATAGGCGTTCATGTCCGCCTTGAGCTCTGTGAGGAGCACCGGGAACTCGTTCTGGCCGATCTCGCCGCGGTTCTTCATCTCCTTGATCTCGACCAGGGTGGCACCCTGAGCCCGAAGCGTCTGCAGCGCCGCCTCGAACACCTCGTCGGTTCCGAAGCCGCTGGCGAAGCGCATCACGCCGATTCGCTTACCGCGGAGCGAATCGGCGGAGAGTCCCGCCGCGAAATCGGCCCGGTGCGCGTCGGCTTCCGCGGTGGCGGGGTCGGCGGGATCGGAGCCGGCGATCGCGCTCAGCACCAGGGCCGCCTCGCGCACGCTCCGCGCCATCGGCCCGGCCGTATCCTGGCTGTGGCTGATAGGAACGATGAAGGTGCGGCTGACCAGGCCGACGGTCGGCTTGAACCCGACCACGCCGTTGATCGCCGCCGGGCAGGTGATCGACCCGTCCGTCTCCGTCCCGATCGCCGCCGGCACCATCCCCGCCGCCACCGCCACGCCGCTGCCCGTGCTCGATCCGCAGCCGTTGCGATTGAGCGCATAGGCATTGCGCGTCTGCCCGCCGACCGCGCTCCAGCCGCTGATGGAATTGTCGTCGCGGATGTTCGCCCATTCCGACAAATTCGTCTTGCCGACGATCACCGCCCCCGCCGCCTTCAGCCGTGCGACCAGCGGCGCGTCGCGGTTGGTGACGTTGCTTGCCAGCGCCAGGCTCCCGGCCGTGGTCGGAAGCGGCCCGGCGAGCTCGATATTGTCCTTGATCAGGATCGGCATGCCGTAGAGCGGCCCCCGCGCCGCCGAGCGGTCTAGCGCCCGCGCCTCGGCGAGCGCTTCTGGGTTGGTCGCGATCACCGCGTTCACCCGCGGCTCCACCGCCGCGATCCGCCCGAGCGAGGCCCGGACATTCGCTTCCGCGCTGGCCGTGGAGGCGAAGGCGGGCGGCGGCGCGAGCTGCTGGGCCGTCGTCGTGCAGGCGCCGAGCGCGAAGGCTGCGGCGAGGGGGAGCGGCTTCAGGCGCATCGGATCGTCCCCTCTTACGGAAGCGGCTGGAGCAGGGCGTCGAGCGTGCCCTTGCCGGCGGCGGTGGCTTCGAGCCTGGGGTAGCGAAGCCCGCCATGCCAATCCAGCTCGGCCGTGCGGAACACGTCGCCGCTCTGGACGAGCAGCTTGACGGGCTCCTTGCGCTTGCCCTCCGCGGCCGCGATCGCGGCCTTCAGCGCGTCGGGATCGAAGGCGCGGCCGTTCACCGCCAGGATCTTGGTGCCCACGGTGAGGCCCGCGTCGAAGGCCGGGCTGTCCCACAGCACGGATCCGATCGCGCCGTCCTTGGTGGCGACCGTGAATCCGCCCGAATAGGTCAGGTCCACCGCCTTCGACTTCTTCTCGCCCGCCTTGAACCAGTCGGTTGGCGTGTCGGTGTAGACGAGCTTGTAGCCGCCCTGCTCGATCCCCTCGAGCGGCGCCCGCTGGGTGTAGGCGGTGGTCCGGGCCCTCAGATAACCGGCCCAGTCATAGGGCACGATCCGGTTGAGCGTCGCCGCGACCTCGTCGAAATTATAGGTGAGCTCGCCATAATCGCGGTCGCGCACGCCGAAAAAGGCCTTGGCGAAATCGTCGATAGACCGGCGCCCGCCGGACTGCTGGCGCATGATCCGGTCGACGTCGATCCAGATCAGAAGCCCCTCATTATAATAGTCCTCGGAGCGCTGGTAGGCCCGCCAGGGCTGGGGCGAGCGGCGGGAGATGATCGGATCGTTGGTGGTGTCGATCAGCGGCCGCCACTGGCGCCCCGGGGTCGCGTCATAGGTCGCTGCGATCGCGGCGATGGCGTCGAGCGTCTCCTGCTTCGACATCATCCCCGAGCGCGCATCGAGCACATAGCCCCAGAATTGGGTCTGCCCCTCATAGACCCAGAGCAGGCTGTCCTGCATCGGCATCCGGTAATCGGGCGTCCACAGGTCGGCGCCGCGGCGGTACTTGCCGTTCCAGCTATGGGTATATTCGTGCGGCAGCAAATTGCGGTCGCGCTGCGCCGACGCCCAGTCGGTGAAATAGCCGGTCTTAACCCCGTCCTCCGAGCTCCTGTGATGCTCGAGCCCGATCCCGCCCAGCAGGTTCGAGATCGAGAAGAGGAAGTCGTAATGGTCGTAATGCTGGGCGCCGAAGGTCTTCACCGCCTGGTCCACCAGGTTGCGGTGGAGCGCGATCGTCTCCTCGCTGGCAGCAAGCTCGCGCGGATTGTCGGCGGCGACGTTCAGAGTCACGTCCGGGCTCAGCTCCCATTTGCGCATATAGGCGCCGGCAAGGGCAGGGGAGTCGACGAACACGTCGTACGGGACGGTGTTGTAAGTGATCGTCGAGGTGCCGCCGGAGCCTTTGACGGGCCGAAGCGCGGTGGCCACCTGCCAGCCGGCCGGCACGGTCAGCGTCGCCTGGATCGGGATCTGGCGGACATAATAGCCGGCCGGGTAGAGCGAGTTGGCGATCCACTGGATGCTGGCCATGTCCGGGGTCATCACCACCCGGCCCTGGTCCTCGTCGGTCGGCGAGACGTACTGGAACTCGACGTCGATTGACTTGACGCCCTGCGGCACGTTCACATGGAAGGCGAAGACGTCGGCCGGGTCGCGGGTCCAGTTCAGCACCTTGCCGCCCGCACTCGCGCGGAAGCCGGCGATCTTGTTGATCTGGCCGCTCGGGCCATGGTTGCCGGGCAGCCACTCCGGATAGAGCAGGACGAAATCGCCGGCGCGCGGGACGGGGATCGTCTCCTTCACCCGGAAGATCCGCCGCTGGAGGTCGGTCGCGTCGACCGCGAGGCGGATGGTGCCGGGGAAGGGCACGTCGCGCGCCGCCGGGATGGTGTCGACCCGGGGCGTCGGGTGGCCGCGGGTGAAATTGTCGGGGACCTGGGACGAGGCGGCGGAGGAGAGGAGTAGCAAAGCCAGGAAAGCGGAACGCATGGAAAGGGTTACTCCGGCGGGGGATGCGCTGCGCGCATGGAACATCGTGCCCGAGTCTGTCCAGCGCCGGGAGCGCCATGCTTCCCACGCCGCGCAAAAATGCTAAGGCGCCGCCGATGAGCAAAGGGCCGCAGCGCGTAAGGGGAACCCAGGACATCTGGGGCGAGGATGCAGACCGCTTCCAGGCGGTGGTGTCGGGGTTCGAACGCGTGCGCCGGCTCTACGGCTTCAGGCGGGTCGAGATGCCGGTGTTCGAGGCGACGGAGGTCTTCGCCCGCTCGATCGGCGAGACCACCGACATCGTCTCGAAGGAGATGTACACCTTCCCCGACCGCGGCGGCGACAGCCTCACGCTGCGCCCCGAATTCACCGCCGGGATCTGCCGCGCCTATCTTTCCGAAGGCTGGCAGCAGCACGCCCCCGTCAAGATCGCCGCCCACGGCCCGGTCTTCCGCTACGAGCGCCCGCAAAAAGGCCGCTATCGCCAGTTCCACCAGCTGGACGCCGAGATCATCGGCTCCGACAGCCCCGCCGCCGATGTCGAGCTTCTGGTCATGGCCGACCAGCTCCTGAAGGAGCTCGGCATCACCGAGGGCGTCACCCTCCAGCTCAACACGCTTGGCGATGCCGAGACCCGCGACGCATGGCGCGCCGCTTTGGTCGCCCATTTCGAGGCGCACCGGAGCGACCTCTCCGAAGACAGCCTCGCACGCTTGGACAAGAACCCGCTGCGAATCCTCGACAGCAAGGACCCCCGCGACCGGCCGGCGGCCGACAGCGCCCCTTCCATCGACGACTTCCTCACCCCCGAAGCCCGCGCCTTCTTCGAGAAAGTCACCGCCGGCCTCGACGCCGCCGGAGTGGAGTGGACCCGCAACGCCCGCCTCGTCCGAGGCCTCGATTATTACCGCCACACCGCCTTCGAATTCGTCACCGACCGCCTTGGCTCCCAGGGCGCCGTCATCGCCGGCGGCCGCTATGACGGCCTCATCGAAAGCCTCGGCGGCCCCCACACCCCCGCTGTGGGTTGGGCCGCTGGGATTGAGCGCCTGGGAATGCTCGCGGAAGCAGCGATGTCCGAAGCGCCGGGAGTGGTTGTCGTGCCTGATCAGCCCGAGCTTGAATCGGATGCTCTGAAGGCTTTGGCAATGCTGCGAAAGGCTGATGTTCGCGCAGACATGGCCTTCAAAGGGAACGCGAAGCGTCGGGTGGAATTGGCGAGAAGGGCCAACGCCACAGCCGTACTGTTCATTCGCGAGGGCGAGTCCGAAACATACGGCACCCACGGACGGCTTAGATTGATGCGCCTGCGCCGCGGTGATGGCGATGTCGATTCCCGCAGCCTTATGGAGCGCGTGCACGCTCCACTTGCAAAGGAGTTCGGGTCGATAAGCGGCGGCCCGGACCGATGACCTCCATCTCTCCGGACCGGATCGCCGCCATCGAGGCGCGGCGGGATGAGCTTCAGAATGCGATGTCGGCGCCCAATCTCGGGGCCGAGGAGTTCGTTCGCCTCTCCAAGGATTATGCCGAGATCCAGCCGGTCGCCGAGGCCGCGCGCGAGGTCCGCCGCATCCGGGCCGAGATGGACGTGCTCCAGGAGATGCTCGCCGATCCCAATGACGAGATCCGGCAGATGGCTTCGGAGGAGATGCATGAGCTCCAGGCCCAGCTCCCTTTGGCGGAGCGCAACCTCGCCCTGAAGCTCCTCCCCCGCGACGCGGCCGACGAGCGCCCGGCGATGCTCGAAATCCGCGCCGGAACCGGCGGCGACGAGGCTGCCCTGTTCGGTGGCGACCTGCTGCGCATGTACCAGCGCTTCGCCGAGGGGCAGGGTTGGCGGATGGAGATCATCTCGGCCAGCGCGGCCGATGTCGGCGGCTTCAAGGAAGTCGTCGCCTCGGTCACCGGCCAGGGCGTGTTCGCCAAATTGAAGTTCGAAAGCGGCGTCCACCGCGTCCAGCGCGTCCCCGTCACCGAGAGCGGGGGCCGCATCCACACCTCCGCCGCGACCGTCGCGGTGCTCCCGGAGGCGGAAGAGGTCGACATCCAGATCGACGACAAGGATCTGCGCATCGACGTCTACCGCTCGTCCGGCCCCGGCGGCCAGTCGGTCAACACCACCGACAGCGCGGTCCGCATCACCCACCTTCCCACCGGCCTCGTCGTCATCCAGCAGGACGAGAAGTCGCAGCACAAGAACAAGGCCAAGGCGCTGAAGGTCCTGCGCACCCGCCTCTACGAGCTCGAACGCTCGCGTTTGGCCGACGAGCGGGCAGGGGCAAGGAAGTCGATGGTCGGCTCCGGCGACCGTTCGGAGCGCATCCGCACCTACAATTTCCCGCAAGGGCGCGTGACCGACCACCGAATCAACCTCACCCTCCACCGCCTGCCCGAGATATTGGAGGGGCAGTTGGACGAGCTGATCGGCGCCCTCATCGCCGAAGACGAAGCCGCCCGCCTGGCGACTCTGGACGTGGTGTGAGCGAAAGCGTCCGCGAGGCGCTGGCGCGCGCCGCCTCCACGCTCGCCGAAACCTCCGACACCCCCCGCCTCGACGCCGAGCTGCTGATGGCTCACGCGCTCGGGGTGGAGCGGGAGGCGATGCTGCTCTCGCACCTCGGCGATCCCGCCCCCTCGGCCTTCGACCCGCTCGTCGCCCGCCGTGCCGCGGCCGAGCCCATTGCCTACATCGTCGGCCGCCGCGATTTCTGGACGATCAGCCTGGAAGTCGGCCCCGGAGTCCTCATCCCGCGCCCGGACAGCGAGACTTTGATCGAAGCGGCGGTCGAGCATTTCGCCGCCTCCGCCCCAGCGACCATCCTCGATCTCGGCACCGGCCCCGGCACGCTCCTGCTCGCCGCCCTCTCCACATGGCCCCACGCCCGCGGCCTCGGCATCGATGCCTCCGAACAGGCGCTGTCCTACGCCCGCCGCAACGCCGAACGCCTCGGCCTCCGCGCCGACTTCCGCCTCGGCGACTGGGCCGACGGCGTAGAAACCCGCTTCGACCTCATCCTCTGCAACCCGCCCTACATCGAAACGGCCGCCCCCCTCCCGCGCGACGTCGCCGAGTGGGAACCCCCTACCGCCCTCTTCGCCGGCGAGGACGGCCTGGACGCCTATCGCCGCCTCGCGCCCTCCATCCCCCGCCTGCTCGCCCCGAACGGCCTCGCCTGCTTCGAAATCGGTGCGGGGCAGGAGGATAGCGTCTCCGCCCTGTTCACCGCGGAGGGCCTGAAAACCGCCCCGAAACGCGACCTTTCCGGCCATGTCCGCTGCCTCGCAATCCGGGCTTGATCCAGAGCATCATCTTTCCGCTTGGAAAAGCCCCTAAGGCTAGCTACATAGTTTCTCAGGGATGGGGCCAACCACAGCATTATGATTGCGTGAGGCCGCCATCGCCGACCCCCGATTGCTCGGACGTCCCAGGACGATCTCAGCCTGAGGTGGCGGGAGCCGCGCATTGCGGCCGCCTGCCGGAGCGGTCGTGCAAGGATTAGGCGGCCGGGAATGGCCCCGGTTGCCCCTGTGGCTGAATAGGACCACGAAGACGAGGACCTACTTTTGATCAACAATCGTCAGAACGGCCGCCGTCGCGGCCGTGGCGGTGGCGGACCCCGCTCGCCGAACCAGTCTCCGAACCCGGGCAACAACCGCCAGGACAACCGCTCGCGCGGCAATGCGGCCCAGCTTCTGGAGAAGTATAAATCGCTCGCCCGCGATGCGCAGATGCAGGGCGACCGCGTCCAGTCCGAATATTGGCTTCAGTTCGCGGAGCATTATTACCGCGTGCTCAACGAGAACCGCGCCCGCTTCGAGGAGCAGCGCCGCACCCGCGACGACTTCTACGGCGACGAGGACGAGGAGCAGGACGACAATATGTCGGCCGGCGCCAATGACGACGGCGAGGATGAAGAGGGCGACCGCGGCTACGAACGCGAAGCCGCCGACGACCGCCCCCAGCGCCGCGACCGCAACGACCGGAACGACCGCGACAATCGGAACGACCGAGACAACCGCGACAACCGCCCCGAGCGCGCCGCCAACGACCGCGGCGGCAACGAGCGGAGCGAGCGTTCCGGCAACGAGCGCCAGGAGCGTTCCGCGAACGACCGTCCGGAGCGTTCCGCCAACGACCGCCCCGAGCGTGCCCCCCGCGAGCGCTTCCGCGCCGAGCGGGCGCCGCGCGAGGAGCGCAATGGCGAGCGTCCGCGCTTCGAGCGTCCCCGCCGCGACCGTGAGGACGAGGCTGCCCAGGCCGCCGAGGCTCCGGACGACCGCATCTCGCTCGACGTCCTGCCGCCGGCGATCGCCGCGGATGTGAGCGAGGCCGCTGCCAAGCCGGTCCGCCGCCGCACCCGCCGTCCCCGCGCCGAGGAAGGCGAAGCCGAGATCGCTCCCGCGGCCTGAGCCCAGCTTCCTAAGCAGACAAGAAAACCCCACGGGCAGCCCCGGCCGTCCGTGGGTTTTCTTTTGCCGTTGACAGGTCGCGTAACATTGTAACATTCTGCCCCGGCACATCTGCCATGGGGAGCCTGTTCGTGCGTCATTTCCTGTACTTGAGCGCCTGCCTCGCCGTTGCCGCGCCCGCCACGGCCTTCGCCCAGTCCGGCCCCGGCAACCTCGCCCTCACCATCTACAATGACGATCTCGCCCTCGTTCAGGACACGCGGCAGATCGATCTCCCCGCCGGCCGCACCCGCCAGGAATTCCCGGGAGTCTCCGGCCGGATCAGCCCCGAGACCGTCACCCTCTCCGGCCAGGGTGTCGGGATCGTCGAACAGAATTTCGACTTCGACCTGCTTTCGCCATCGAAGCTTATGGAGAAAGCGGTGGGCGAGGAGGTGACGCTGATCCGCACCAACCCGGCCACCGGCGCCGAGGTGCGCGAGCGGGCCAAGGTGCTGGCGGTGAACGGGGGCGTGGTCCTCCAGATTGGCCCGCGCATCGAGGTGCTCCGCGACGACGGCCTTCCGGTCCGGGTGGTGTTCGACGGCGTGCCGGAGAATCTGCGCCCGCGCCCGACCCTCTCGGTCACTGTCGAGAGCGCCGCCGCCGGCGCCCGGCCGGTGACGCTCAGCTACCTCTCCCGAGGCATGGGCTGGAAGGCCGACTACGTCACTTTGTTCGACGAGGCGGCGGGGACGATCGACGTCCAGGGCTGGGTGACGCTGACCAACACCACCGGCACCACCTTCGACAATGCCGACACGATGCTGGTCGCCGGCGACGTCGGCAACGTCAACGGCGGCTACCGCCCCTCGCGCCGGACGACGAGCCGGCCCGGGACCGAGGAATCGGACCGCGAGCGGATCGGCGACTTCTACCTCTATCCGCTGAAAGAGCGGACGACGATCGCCAACCAGCAGACCAAGCAGGTGAGCTTCCTCGACGTCACCGGCGCCGCCGCCAAGCGCGCTTATGTCTACCGAGTCGGCTGGCTCCAGACCCAGGACGAGGCCGAGAGTGCGGCAACCGTCCTCCAATTCTCGAGCAGCCGCGACCAGGGCTTGGGCGACGCGCTGCCGGCCGGCACCGTCCGGGTCTATCAGAAGGACCAGCGCGGCAAGGCGCAGTTCGTCGGCGAAAACCATATCGACCACACGCCGATGGGCTCCGACATCTCGCTCGCCACCGGCGAGGCGTTCGACGTCAAGGTCCAGCCCGTCGTCGAGAAACGCGAGAAAGCGGGCACCAACCGCTGGCGCACGACCATGCGCTATACGCTGACCAACGCGCGCTCGAACCCGGTCACCGTCGATTTGGTCCAGGGCGGCCTGTGGGGCGACGTCAAGATCGCGTCGGAGAGCGCCAAGAGCACGCGCCGCTCGGCCGAGGAGGCGATGTGGCGGGTGCCGGTGCCGGCCAATGGCAGCGCCACCGTCACCGCGACCTTCGACACGCGCTACTGATCCCGGGCGATGCGGGGCGTCCGCCTCCTCCTCGCCGCGGCGGCAGCGCCGCTAATCGCCGCAGGCCCCGCCGCGGGCCAGAAGATCGCGCGTTCGCCGGGGCCGCAGTCGGTCTCGGTCACAGTCTACCGCGCGCCTTATCGGAGCGCTTCGGAGGCGATCAACCTCGCCTGGCTGAACGGCTACGCCCTCGTCTCCGAGACTCGGCGCATCACCATCCCGGCGGGCGAGACCGACATTCGCTTCGAGGGGGTGTCGGGCAGCATCCTCCCCGAAAGCGCGATCGTCACCGGCCTGCCGATGGGCGTGGTCGAGAAGAATCAGGACGCCCTACTCCTCTCGCCCGGCAGCCTGATCGATGCGTCGCTCGGCAAGAAGGTCCACCTCCGCCGCACCTCCAGGGCGACGGGCAAGGCGGTCGAGGTGGATGCCATCGTCCGCTCCGGCCCGGATGGAGGGGTGGTGATCGAGACGGAGGGGAAGGTCGAGGCGCTGCGCTGCTCCGGCCTTCCCGAGGCGCTTCGCTATGACGGCGTCCCGCCGCGCCTGTCCGCCAAGCCTACCCTGTCGGTGAAGGTGCGAAGCGCGCGCGCCCGCACCGCCACCGTCACCCTGTCCTACCTCGCCAGCGATTTCGACTGGCAGGCCAATTACGTCGCCGAGGTCGCCCCGGACGGGACGGCGGTGAACCTGTTCGCCTGGCTGACGCTGGCGAGCGGCGACGATACCAGCTTCGTCCGCGCCGACACCCAGGCGGTCGCCGGCCGGCTCAACCGCCAGGATATCCGCGCCCGCCGGGCGAGCGCGCCGCCGCTGGTGCTGCGCTGCTGGCCCTCGGGCACCACCACCAGCGACCTCCCCTCCTATAGCGTCGAGCCGCCGGAGGAGATCATCGTCTCCTCGCGCATGTCGCGCATGTACAATGCGATGCCGGC
>VBAE01000049.1 GCA_005882415.1 Alphaproteobacteria bacterium
CTTTGAAATGCAGGCGTGCGAGAACACTACGGAAAATTAAATGTACCTGTCCCCATTAATTCCATGAGGTTGCGCGGGACAGTCGAGTACCTTGGGACGAAGTGGGCGGGGTGGCAGCTTCAGCCGGACCAGCCGACGGTGCAGGGCGAGCTCGAGCGTGCGATCGAGATCTACACACGCGTTCCCGTGCGCGTGTACTCGGCGGGCCGAACCGACGCCGGCGTGCACGCGACCGGACAGGTCATCGCGTTCGACGTGGCCGACAATACCGATCTGGAGCGGCTGTTTCTTGCGATCAACGGGCTGACTGACAAGAGCATCTCTCTCGTCGATCTCGTGCGGGTCAACGATGCGTTCGACCCTCGCCGTCATGCGCTGACGCGCACATACGAATACACGATCGTGAATGCACGACCGCAGTCACCGTTTCTTCGCGACCGGAGCTGGCACGTGGTGGCGCCGATCGACGTCGCGCATCTGTCGCGGCTCGCGGCCATGGTGGCCGGCGATCACGACTTCGCAGCGTTTCGCGCGGCGGATTGCGAGTCGCCGAGCACGCACCGTTTCGTAAGCGAGAGTACCTGGTCGCGTGACGGCGCGGTTCTGACCTACCGCGTCGCGGCCAATGCGTTCCTCAAGCAGATGGTGCGAACGCTCGTCGGATCGATGGTCGACGTGGCGGTCGGAAGGCTCGCCGAGGCGACGTTCGCGGAATTGCTGGGCGGAGGTTCACGGATGCACAGCGGCCGCACCGCGCCGGCTGCAGGGCTGTCGCTGGTCGGCGTCGAATATCCGCCGGAGCTGTGAGACGAAAAACGGGGACTGGTACAGATTTCCCAAAGCGGAAATCTGTACCAGTCCCCTTCCAGTCTCTTCCTGTCTCCTCCGGCTACTTCGGCTTTCCTCTCGACACGAGCGACAGCGACATCATCGACATCGGCGGCGAGTTGTAGACGTCGGCGACGAACGCCGAGCAGAGCAGGGTTTTCCCATCGGAAATGACCCTTGCCGAGCCGGCCGCCATGAACATGTCTACCGACATCAGCGGTGTCGACGAGAAAAACGACGATTGCACGTTGTTCTGCGTCGAGAACATCGCCGTCGCGCCGGGACCGACGGTGACGGCGACTGTCGACGCGGTGTTGCACGGGTCTCCGCCGTCATCGGCGAACAGCTCGACGCTGACGTGAACGGAGACCGACGACGGATTGGTACACGAAAAGAACGTCGCGAGCCCCGCGGCATTGACCACGCCGGAAACGGCATAGTTGAGCGCTGTCTTGCCGCCGCCGCCGAGATCCGGGAGCGGGCTGTCGAGCACGCCGGCCGATGCGCGGCCGGCAATCAGCACCGAGGCGACTGCGAGAATCAGATGTTTCTTGTGTCTCATCATGGCAATTCTCCTCAGACCTCGAAGTTGGAAGTGGCATCGGTCGCGGTGCCGCTGCCGGTGACGTCACCGACGCCGATCGCACTGACGACGGGTCCCCATGAGTTCGCGCCGCCGAGTGAATATCCCGGAACGCCTATAGGACAGGAGACGACGTTACGGAACACGAAGCATCGCGACGTCGTGTTTTCGAGCGTGATCGCCGTGCTCGATGAGCCCGGACAATGGTTGCTATCGAGCATCACTCGAGTGGCCGAACCGGTCACGACCATCGCGTGCGTGCTGCGCGCGACATGGTTTTCCTCGACCGTGACGTCGGAGCCGGAGATCGACATGCCAGTCACGCAGTCCGAGATGTCGTTCTCAGCGAGGACAGTGCTGTGAGGTCCGACCGTGGTGAACACAACCATTCCTTGCGGGCAGCTGCAGACACGGTTGTTGAGGACAATGCCTCCACCGCTGCCGACAGAGATCCCCGTGCCGTCGTTGTTCAGCACGAAATTGTCCTCGATGGTCGCCGGTCCCGGCGAATAGATCCCGCCGCCGGTGCTGTCGATCACGACGCACTCTTCGACGGTGCCGTCCCGGTCGACCGAAAGCTGACCCTGCACGCACGAGAGCACGTTGGAGTCGTCGATCGTGCCGCCTGGTCCGAGTGCGCAACAGCCGAGGCCGGCCGGAGTCGCGCTCGCGTCGCAGCGATGGAACCAGACCTCTTCGCAATAACAGTAGAGCGAGTTGGAAAGATTGATGGCCGTATGGTGCCAATCGACGATTCCGAGATCGAAGACGCCGATGCATTGCTGCGGGCCCGGAGTGCGTATGCATTCGAGCGTGCCGGGGACGCCTGTGACGATGAAGCCGTCGCCCTCGATGTCGACGTTGTCGCAGAGAACCTCGATGCAGGCCTTTCCCGGCTCTCCGACAAGATTGTGCGTCATGTAGTACACGCCCGGTACGCTGATCGAACACGTTGCAGTTGCCGTTGACGGGCAGCTCGAGAGCGCCGTGCGCGCCTCGGCTACTGCACCATCGTCAGGTGCGATTTTGGTGGAAAGGTCCCGCATCGTCGGTCCGGTCGGAGCGAGCGGCCCCACGGCACCGCAGGTCGCGGCGCTGGCCGTTCGCGCGATAGCGAGCGCGCTGGCTGCGCCGATGCCGGCGATGAGCATTCGTCGTTCACGATCGTGTGCCATGATCCCTCCAGGTCGAAATGCACCGGCATCGCCGGTGGTTGTGTTCCAGAACGTGAAGCTTGCGCCGAATCCCCGCGGCGCGCCGCCGGATCCTATGTCCCTGGCAAGCGAGCCGTCAATGGCCGAGCGACCGCTTCTGTCAGTTCTGCCGCCGGCCGACGAGGAAACGAGCGTGGCACGCGAGCGCCTCGCTGCGCGCGAACGCCTCGATGGAAGGATTATCGTCGTGAAAACCACCTGTTTGTGACGTGCGGGAGGCCGCAGCCCTCGATTCCAGCAGTTCTCCGTTTAAACTAGTGTTCAGTGAGCACCGACGCCGAGAGGGAAAAGGTTCGTCGTTTTGCTGCGGACTGTGCCGCAGCACTCGTAGGCGACCTGCGGGCCGTGCTCGTCCAGCGCGACAACGGCGTGCGCAAAAACCCGCCGCCGACCGTCCTGATCGTGACCAGTATCACCGCGCAGTTGCTCCGCCACGTCGCCGAGCTCGCCCGCCGGACCAAGGGCATTGCGCTGCCTCTTCTCCTCGACGACGAATATCTGACGACGTCGTGCGACGTCTTCCCGCTCGAGATCCTCACGTTGATGCGGACGTGCGATCTTTTGTGGGGCGACTCGAATCCTCTTGACGGTCTCGTGCTCGACCAGGACAACCTTCGACTGGAGATCGAGCAGCAGCTCAAAGGCAAGGTCCTTCATCTGCGGCAGGCGTATCTTGGCGGCGCTGGAGACAAGCGCAGCCTCAGGTCGCTCATGCTCGACAGCAGCGCCGGCTTCGAGGAGATCATGCGCGGACTTCTCGCGCTTGCCGGACGTGAACATGCGGCCGGCGGCAACGGCAGTGCGCGTGAGGTCGAAAGTGCAACCGGCGTCTCACTCGAAACGTTTCGCCTGGTCCGCACCGAAAGCGAGCACGGCCGCCCGTCTGCCGGCGGCGACGTCGACGAATTGTTCCATCGGTATCTCGGGGAGCTTTCCGATCTCGCGCGCGCAGCCGACCGGATCACGAGGAGCCGGCGCACATGAAGCTTCGCCGCGCTCTCGTCTCGTCCGCACTGGCAGCCGTCACGTTCGCCGCTACGCCCGCGTCCATCCTCATCGCCGCAATTCCGATCGAAGCTCCAGCGTCCAGCACGGACCCGCGTACAATTGCGCCGCCCGCGCCCGCTACTCCGCGGGGCAATCCGGCGCCGTCTCCATCACCGTCATCGTCGAAAGAACCGGCTATCCCGCCAATTCCCGCGCCGGTCGTCGACACCGCCGGCATCCTCGATGCTGACGACGAGCGCGTGCTCGAAAGTCTTGCGTACGATGTCCGGCAGACCACGAGTGCCGAAATTGCGGTGCTGACGGTGCGCACGACAGCGCCGCTCGACGAGTTCACCTACGGAATGAAAGTGGTCTCGGCCTGGCAACTCGGAAGCGCCGAGAAAGACGACGGTCTGCTGCTGCTCGTCGCGGTCGACGATCATCGCGCGCGATTTTTCCCAGGCTACGGACTCGAGGGCGTCCTGCCCGACGGTCGCCTTGGCGCAATTCTCGACCGTTTCGTCGTTCCCGAATTTCGCAGCGGCGACTACGCAGGCGGAATCCGCGCCGGGATGACCGAGGTCGCACGCATTCTCAAGACCGAGTACGGCGGCGAGGCACGGCCGTCGCCGCGCCCGCGCCAGCAGTTCAGCGCGTGGACGCTCCTCGTCGTGATCCTCCTGTGGATTTTCCTTTCGAGAATGGTGTCCGGACGGCGACGCCGGCGTTTCTTTCCGATTTTCTGGGGAGGCGGATTCGGCGGACCGATGAACGGCGGATTCGGCGGCGGATTCGGCGGCGGTGGAGGCTTTGGCGGCGGCGGATTCGGCGGTGGTGGTTTTGGTGGAGGCGGCGGAGGTTTTGGCGGCGGCGGCGCAGGTCGCAGCTGGTAGCATCAGGCATAGAGGAGATCACGATGAACAATCGAGCCACGCCCGTCCCATCGAGAGTCGCGACTGCCGCGATGCCGGTCACACTGGCGCTTTTCGGATGGATCGCAATCTTCACGCTGCCGGGCTGCGGCTATAACGCGCTCGTCCGACTCAACGAATCCGTCGATTCCGCGTGGAGCGAAATCCAGAACCAGCTTCAGCGCCGCAACGACCTCATTCCGAATCTCGTCAACACCGTCA
>VBAE01000050.1:0-1540 GCA_005882415.1 Alphaproteobacteria bacterium
GGCGCGCTGGCAGAAGAGGCGCATCGTGCGCGCCTGGCGCGGGGAATAATGAGGGCCGGAGCGCTTCGGCTTTGCGGCGGGGCGCTTGGCGGTGGCCGGGGCGGCGGTGGGGACCGGAGCGGCGGCGGGAACGGCGGCGGCGACCGGCTCGGACGGAATGGGCTCGGCCTCTGGCGGTGGGGCGGCGTCTGCGAGGACGGGTTCTCCCACCGGGGCAGGCTCGGGCGCGGGCGTGGGGGCCCGTGGAGGAACGGCGGAGGCCGTGACGGGACTCGGCTCGGGCGATCGGCTTCCGATCACCCAGAGGGCGGCGCCGACGAGGGCTAGGACGAGAACCAAGGCTCCGGCGAGCAAGGCGCCGCGCCTCGGAGCTGGCGCACGCGCGGCGGTGGCAGGGGCGGAAGCGGCGGACTTTGCCGGCGCAGGCTTGGCACCGGGCGCTCCGCAGAGGCGGCGGACCTCAGCCGAGATTCGCTGCCAGCCGGGGTGGAAGGGCTCGCCGCGCCAGCCGGAGATCAGGATCGTGCGGCTTTCCGAGCCTTCGCCGATCGGCATGATTCCGTCCGACGAGGCCTCGATCAGCCTCCCCTGCCGCCGTGCCTCCGAAACCGCGGCCTGCACCGCTTCCGATTCCATCGCCGAGCGGGACCAGAGAACGATCAGCGCCCGGGCGGAAGCCGGGCCGCCGCCCTCCACTAGATCGACCGAATAGCCTTCGCTCGCGAGGCCGTCCCGGATGCGGGTGGCCGCACTCTTCTTGTCCGCCGAAAAGACGATCGCGACGTCCACCATCCACTCCTGTCCAGCGCTGCCCCGAATGGCCAAAGCCGCCGAAGGCCCCGTGGGTTCCACGCAGAGGGCGCGGGGGCTGGACAGGACCTCTCTTCTCGACGACAGGCCGGCCATGGCCAGGCTGTCGTCGCTCGCATTCCCGCTCCTGCTCGTCCTCCTCGTCCTCATCTGGGCGATTGCGCTGGCGCTGGGGGGGCCGAGCGCGCCGTTCGACCTCGAATTGCTCCACCGCTTCCACGATCCCGCGCTGGTGCCGGCGGCGCGGCTGCTCACCCATATGGGCAATTGGCAATATTTGCTGCCGATCGCGCTCGGGGTCGCGGGGTGGATGTGGTGGCGGGGGAGGAAGCGCGAGGCGGTGCTGCTCCTCGCAATCTTCCTCGGCGCGCAATTGCTCATCGACCTTCAGAAATATGCATTCGACCGCGCCCGGCCGGATCCGAGCGGCCGCCTCGTCGTCGCCCATTTCCGGGCCTTCCCGAGCGGCCATGCCGGCAATTCGATGGCGACCCTGCTCGGCATCGCCCTCATCGCCTTCGGCGGGCGCTGGTGGGCGATCGTGACGGCGATCGCGCTGTCGGCGGCGATCGCCTCGACGCGCCTCATCCTCGCCGTGCACTGGCCGACCGATGTCGTCGGCGGCTGGGCGTTCGGGGCCTTCTGGGCGCTGCTGCTGGTGCGATTGTTCGCCCCGAAGCGGCGCTGACCGGCGGAACGGCGCTCCGCCTTCGTCATTTCTCCTCTCGAA
>VBAE01000050.1:1742-6753 GCA_005882415.1 Alphaproteobacteria bacterium
GACCTGGGCGACGTCGATCCCGCCGCCGCGGAAGCCGCCCTCGCAATACATGAGGTAATAGCGCCACAGGCGGTGGAAAGGTTCGTCGAAGCCGGGGGGGAGCCGCCCCTCGGCCACGGCTTCGTCGTAGCGGGCCCGCCAGCGCTTCAGAGTCTCGGCATAATCGGGGCGGAAGCCGCAGCGGTCCCGCCATTCGAGGCCGGCCTCCGCGGCGAGCGCCTCAAACTGCCCCTCCTCGATCAGCATTCCGCCCGGGAAGACATAGGTCTGGATGAAGTCCGCGCTCGCGGCATAAGCGTCGAACAGGCTGGAGCGGATCGAGATGAGCTGGAGCGCCGCCCTGCCGCCGGGCTCCAGCACCCGCGCGATGGCGCCCAGATAGGCCGGCCAGTAACGCTGCCCCACCGCCTCGACCATCTCGACGCTGGCGACGGCGTCGAAACGGCCCTCGACGTCGCGATAGTCCTGGAGACGGATCTCGATCCGGTCGCTTAGCCCCGCCGCCTGCGCCCGCGCCTCGGCCCAGGCTTTCTGTTCCTCCGAGAGAGTGAGGCCGACGACCTCCACGCCGTAATCGCGCGCCGCAGTCTCCGCGAGCGCCCCCCAGCCGCAACCGATCTCGAGCAGGCGCTGGCCCGGCTTCAGGTCCAGCCGGTCGAGCAGGAGGCGGACCTTGCGGGCCTGGGCGGCTTCCAGGGTTTCGGATTCCGGGTGTTTGAAGACCGCACTCGAATAGGTCATGCTCTCGTCGAGCCAGGCGCGGTAGAAGTCGTTGCCGAGATCGTAGTGGAAGGCGATGTTGTCCCGCGCCCGCGCTTTGGCGTTGTCGCGCAAGCGATGGGCGAGGCGGTTGGCGAGCCGGAACAGGCCCTTGGCCCGGGCGGAATCGCCCAGGCTCTCGCCGTTGAGCATGAACAAAGCGAAGAGCGGCACCGGGTCCGGGCTCGACCATTCGCCCGCCGCCCAAGCCTTGTACCAGCCGACCGAGCCCGACGCCGCGAGCCGGACCAGTGCCCGCCAGCTATGGAGGTGGACGACCGGCACCGGCCCCTCCCCCCGCCCACCGAGCAGGCGCCGCGACCCATCGGGGAGGGTGGCGTCGATCGCGCCGTGCAGGAGGCCCGAGTCGATCCGGTCGAGGATCTTTGAGAAGCTCCCAGCCACCAGCCGCGCAAGCACCCCGCCGCCGGTCGCGAAGCCGCGGTCGGCGAAGACGAGGTGGGTGCCGCGGGATTGCTGGTTCATGGCGCGCTAGGTGGCGCGGTTGGAGACGGGACGCAAGACGGCGGGAAGCGTCATGCCGGACTTGCATCGCACCCGCCCCGTCGTCGGGCATGCGACCCATCTGCTCTCCACCTCGCTCGCGGGCCCGGCGCTCAGTCGAGGAGCGGTTGGGCGCCGTTCCCCTGGACCGAAACGATGTCGAAGCCGGCGCGCTGGAGCATGAAGACGGTCCCTCCGACGCAGCGATAGGGGGTGCCGGGTGCGGCATCGACGACCAGGCGACGGGTCTTCGCGCGAAGGGTTTGGAGGCGGGGGCCGGTAAGTTCGTCCGGTGCGTAGGCTGCGCCGTCGACATGCACCCGGCACGCGTCGCCTTCGGTCACTGCGCGGACGATCAGGGGCGGCTGGGCGGCGCAGGCGGCCAAGACCAAGGCGAGCAGGATGGGCAGGGGGCGCATGAGGCGAGCCTCGCACAGGCGAAGCCCGCTTGCCATCCCTCCGCTACTCCGCCTTCACCGCGTTCAGCCGTTCGATCTGGAGCTGCGCCTTCAAGGCGGCGCGGGAGAAAGCGAGGAGGACGGCGGTCCAGAAGCAGATGCCTACCACGACGAAGACGAGGAGCAGGCGCATGTTCTCCGGCGGCGCCTCGCCGGTCTGGATCCGGTGGAGCATGATGGCGAGCTCCCAGGCGAAGGGGACCAGGAAGGGCATCATGTACCATAGCCAGGCGCGGGAAAGGCCGTGGGCCTGGCGCTCCAGCTGCTCCCGATGGAAATCGAGCGCCGGGCGCGCGGCCATGTCGGCGGGAAGGCTGCGCGCGGTGATGCGTTGGTTCACCTGCCACAGGACGAGCAGGTGCGCGGCAACCATGAGCAGCATGGGATAGCGCATGGCCGGGAAGGCGCCGCGCGCGACCAGCCAGAGCGAGACGGCGATGCTGAAGGCCGAGTAAGCGTAAAGGGCGATATTGCGCGTGCGGGTGCCCGCCTGCAATCGGTCGGCGCGGACTCGGACTTCGGCGATATTGCTCATCTCATTCTCCTCCGATTCTTGGGTTTTCCAGACGGTCTTCGGGTCGGTCATGCGCCGTCTCCCTGATGGAATTGGCTCGAGAGTAGCTGCTTGATGCGGTGGATCCTTGTGGCGACGGCGCCCGGCGAAAGGCCGGTGATCTCGGCGATCGAGGCTGCGTCCTGGTCTTCCAGATAGAGCAGCATCACCTGGTCGTCGGGCGGGGCGAGGCGCCGGATCAGGGTCTGCAGGCGGGCGAGCACATGGGCATTGCCGGCGGCGCCTTCGGGATCGTCGGGCGCGGGGATGTCGGCCAGTTCCTCAAGGCTGACCAGCCGCGCCTTGCGCCGCCTGAGGCGCGCCGAGATCGCCGTGTTGTGCGCGACCCGATAGACCCAGGTGCGGAGCGAGCATTGGCCGGCATAGAGCGCGAAGCTCCGCCACAAAGCGAGGTAGACGTCCTGCAGGAGGTCGCGGCGCTGGTCGGGATCCGGCTCATAGGTCCGCGCCAGGCGGACCAGGGCCGGGCCGAACTCGGCGATCGCGCTCAGATATTGCTCGTCCTGACTCATCCACGCCCCTTCTCAAGGCAGGTAGTCGCATCCGGGGGAGGTTTCTTACCGGAAGGGGGCACCGAAGGCGCCCGCTCCCCTCAGCAGGGGCCGGTGCGGGTCGCCTCGATGCGGTAGGAGAAGGGGTGGCTTTTGACGTAGCCCTGGGTGTCGATCCGCGCTGAGCGGGGCGTTTCGACCTTCAAGGTCGTCTGGCTGAAGCCGCGGCCGTCGCAGGCATAGTGGACGGTGGCGCTTCGGCTGTCGCTGCTAACCACGCTCTGCTTGCAGCCGGGGCCGGCATGTTCGAGGCGGAGCAGCACCCGTGCGTCGCCGAGGCAGATCGCGCGCGGAGGAGTGTCGCCGTCGAGCGCGCGCAGCATCCAGCGGCCGCGCTGGAGCTGGGCCAGAGCGGGGAGTTCGCCGGTGGCGGGCGACTGCGCGGGTATCAAGAGCCCCATCGCAGCAGCCACCCCCATGGCTGCGTTGCGTATGAATCTGGTCATTGCGGGTCCGTGACTAGCGCAAACCCGGCCGAAAAGCGAGTGGCGGGAGCGCGGGCTTCTACTGGGCGGGCCGGTCGAGATCGTGGAGCGAGACCGGGAATATACGGGAGCAGAATTCGCAGTCGACGCTGATAAAGCCGTCCTCGTCGACCATGTCGGCACGCTCGTCCGCCCCGAAGCGGGAGAGGATGTCGCGGATATAGTCGAAATTGCAGCGGCAGCCCTTGGCGAGCTGGACGGCGTGAAGAACCCGCGTCTCCTCCTCGTGGAACAGGCGCCAAAGCGCCCCCTCCAAAGGGAGTTCGCTGTCGGTCAGCTCATGGCCCTTGATGGTCTCGGCGAGGATGCGGACATGCTCCCATTCCGGATCGTCGAGCCGGGTATGGAGCCGATCCCGCCCCTCCTCGCCCTCGGGCAGATGCTGGACGAGAATCCCGCCGGCGATGTGGCCGGTGTCGTTGACCGCGAGGCGAACGATGCTCGGAAGCTGCTCGGATTGTACGAAATAATTCTGCGCGGCCTCGGCGAGCGAACTCCCTTCCAGGGGCACGATGCCCTGGTAGCGTTCCTCGGCCACCGGATGGTCGAAGGTGATGGCGAGATAGCCCTTGCCGAACAAAGCGGCGAGGTCGCGGTGGCTCGGGACGGTGGAGAGGCGCTCTTTGTCGAAGCGGACATAGCCGCGAAGCTCGCCGGCGCGATAATCGACGACGAGCAGGTCGATGATCCCGCTCTCGGTCTGCGCCTGGATGGTGAGCTGGCCCTCATCCTCCTTGAGCAGCGAGCCGAGCAGCGCCGCGAGCACCAGCGCCTCGGACAGGATCCGGGCGATGGGCGCCGGATAATCGTGGGCGGAGAGGATGAGGTCAAGCAGCGGGCCCAGGCGAACGATCCGCCCGCGGGCGTTGCGCCCCGGGATGGTGAAGCCGACCGCCTGGTCGAGATTGGCCGCGCCCTGCGCGGTTTGGGCATAAGAAAGCGTCATGGCCGCGATGTGGCTAGGGTAGGCAAGAGGTTCAAGCTCAGGCGGCTTGCGGCACCTCATAGTGGCGCGCCGCCTCCGAGAGGCGTTCGACGAACTCCGTGATGTGCGATTCCTCGATGGTGAGCGGCGGGAGGACCCGCATGACATTGTCGCCGGCGGCCACGGTCAGCAGGCCGTGGTCTCGCAAATAGGTGACGAAGGCGCGGCTGTCGGTCTTCATCTTGACGCCGAGCATCAGCCCCAGGCCGCGGACGCTTTCGAAGAGGTGGTCGTGGTTGGGGATCATCTGTTCCAAAGCGCCGCGGAGCCGCTCGCCGGTCGAGCGGACCTGCTCCAGGAAACCCGGCTCGAGGATGACGTCGAACACCGCCTGACCGGCGGCCATGGCGAGCGGGTTGCCGCCATAGGTGGAGCCGTGGGTGCCGATCACCATGCCCGCCGCGGCCTTCTCGGTGGCGAGGCAGGCGCCCATCGGGAAGCCGCCGCCAATGCCCTTGGCCGAGGCGAGGATGTCCGGCTCGATGCCGTAATGCTCGTAGGCGTAGAGGCGGCCGGTGCGGGCGACTCCGCACTGGACCTCGTCGAGGACCAGCATCAGGTCGCGCTCGTCGCAGATGGCGCGGAGGCCCTGCATGAATTCCGTGCTTGCCGGGCGGATGCCGCCCTCCCCCTGCACCGGCTCGACGAGGAAGCCGGCGGTGTTGTCGTCGACGGCCGCCAATGCCGCATCGAGA
>VBAE01000051.1:0-3068 GCA_005882415.1 Alphaproteobacteria bacterium
ACCGCGGTGGACCGCAAGCTCCAGGGCCATACGGTCAAACGGCTCCCGGCCGGCCTCAGCCTCTACGAGATCCCCGCGCCCACCTCTTAAGTTAGCGCCTTCTCCACCTCGTCGTGGAAGTCGCGAATGCCGGTTTCGAGCGTGCCCAGCGTCAGCTCCTTGAGCACTCCCGTCTCTAGCCCCTGCTGGCCGAGCGCTGCGGCGCGATAATCCTCGCCGGCGAAGACGCCTTCATCCAGCAGACGCCAGCTTCGCGCCCAATGGTCCTCCTCCTCGGGCGTCGCGGGGGCCTCGGGGATCAGCATGAAGTCCTCGACCAGGGTGCGCCCCGCCGCCTGCGGCATCAGCACCATCAAATTCACATAGTCCGGGCTCATGATCATGATCGTCGCCGGGAAGAGCTGATAGGCGAAGGTGATCACGCCGCGCAGCGCCGCCCAGTCTTTATGGTCGATCCGGGCGAGATGCTCGGTCCGCCCCACCGCCGAGCGCTGGTGGCGGCCGATCCGGTCGGCGGCGGTGACTCCGTCGGTGAAGAAGCGGGCGATGGTCGGCGCGTGCAGGCGCTGGACGTGGTAGCTCTCCAGGAAGGCGTCCATGATCAGCTTCCAGTTGGACGCAACGTCATGGACCCGGCGGCGGTAGAGATGGTGGCCGGCGAGGCCGAAGGCGTCGAACTCCGGGGCCAGCCCCTCCGCGTCGGCGAAATCCGCGCCCTCGTCGAACGCGAACCAGATCAGGCCCCCCGCCTCCCGGCTGGGAAGCTCGGCGAGATGGTGCGCCGCCTTGTCGAGGCCGGGAAAGGTGTCCGGCCGCGGCAGGCCGGCCAGCGCTCCGTCCAGCGCGTAGGACCAGGCATGATAGGGGCAGACCAGCCGCGGCGCGCACACCGCCTCGCCGCCCTCCACCAGCCGAGTCCCCCGGTGCCGGCAGACGTTCCAGAAGACGTGGGCCACGCCGGCCTTGTCGCGGGTCAGCAGCAAAGGCCGCCCGAACCCGTCATGCGGCACCGCCATGTTCGGCCGCGGCAGAAGCGCGGACGGCGCGATCACCTGCGGCAACCTCTCGAACAGCCGCGCCTTCTCGGCCGCGAAGCGCTCCGGGTCGGTATAGGCCGAGGCGGGAACGGTGGTGACGCCGGCCCCATGCGAAGCCTCCCCGCCCGCGACTATGGCTGCAAGCGCGAGCTGGCCCTCGGTCGGCCGCTGCCGGGTCGGCATGTCCATGGGCAGAGACTGCGTCTCCCGGCACCGCAAGGCAAGCCTTCAAAGTGGCTGGCGGGTGCGGGGTGAGCCGCTACAAAGGCGTAATGACCGCTACCGAACATCCCGCCGCCGCCGGCTGGCGCAGCGTCCTTCCCGAATCCGTCCGGCCCTATACGGAGGCCGCTCCGCTCGCGGCCCTGTTCCTCGGCATGTCGTCGGGCTTCCCCTACGCGATGATCGGCGCGACGCTGACGACGCGGCTCGCGCAGGACGGGATCGACAAGAAGAGCGTCACCGCCTTCAGCCTCGCCTTCCTCGTCTACAATTTGAAATTCCTCTGGGCCTGGAGCGTCGACGGAGTGCACATCCCGCTGCTCGGAAGGCTAGGCCAGCGCGTCTCTTGGCTGCTCGTCGCAGGCGTCATGGTGATCGCGGCGGTGCTGAACCTGGCGTTCGTCGATCCTTCCGCCAGCCTCCTCTACACCGCTTATGCCGCGGTCCTGGTCGGAATCGCCGGAGCGACCTTCGACATCGTCATCGACGCCTACCGGATCGAATTGCTCGAGCCGCGCCAGCTCGGCGTCGGCTCCGGCATGTCGCAATATGGCTGGCGAATCGGTTCGGTCGCGGCCGGCGCGCTCGCTCTGGTCCTGTCGGCCCGCTACGGCTGGGGGGTCGGCTATGCCGCCTGCGCCGCCTTCGCGCTTCCGGGGATGCTCACCGGGCTGGTGATGGGCGAGCCTAAGCGCCACCGGGAACCCAAGGCGCGAAGCGGCATCGGCGAGACCCTCGCCGCCGTCTGGGGTCCGTTTCTCGAATTTTTCCGGCGGCGCGGTGCCTTCCTCGTCCTCCTCTTCATCCTGCTCCACAAGATCGGCGACACGCTGGGGCAGCTCACCCTCCGCCTGCTGCTCGACGATCTCAAATTCAGCAACGACGAGATCGCCCTTTACGACGTCGGGGTCGGCTTCTGGGCCTATCTGATCGGAATCTTCGTCGGCGGCGTGCTCTATTCCAAGCTGGGCATGAAACGGTCGGTGCTGATCAGCCTCATCCTGATGGCGGTCTCCAATTTCAGCTTCGCCGCCCTCGCCCAGGCGGGCCACACCAATTGGGGCCTCGGCGGAGCCATCGGCTTCGAGAATTTCGCCAGCGGGATCGGCGGGGTGACCGTCGTCGCTTACTTCTCCGCGCTTTGCGACCTCCGCTTCACCGCCGCCCAATATGCGCTGATCTCCGCCGCAGCGAGCGTGGTCGGCCGCTTCCTCACCGGCACCACGGCGGGGGACGCCTCCGTCGGCACCGCCGGCACCGAAGGCGAGGGGAACGCACGCCGCGGAGAAGCCACGGAGCCGGAAGCGCGCTGACGTCGTAGTTTCACCCGAAGCACCAAAGGACCAAAGGAACCAAAGAGGCCGAACGGGTCTTGATGGCTTGCGCCTGCCGACGACGCACTATTGGAGCGACATAGTCGCTCCCTTCCTTCCCACGCCAAGTCGCGAACGCGCCGACACACGGCGCGGCACTGCATCTTTGGTCTCTTTGGTGCTTTGGTGCTTTGGGTGAAACTACAGCGTGAGAGCCCACGCGGCTGCACGTCGCTCCACGCTACCCCGGCACCTGCCCGTTGGCTCTGAGCACCTCGCCGGCGAGGTAGAGCGAGCCCAGTATCAGCACCACCGGCGGGCGGCTTCGGTCGGCATGGCGGGATATCCAGCTTAGGGCGTCGGGGACGTCGCGGGCGGGGAGGGCGTTCATGCCTGATTCGCGGGCGGTGGCGGCGAGGTCGGCGGGGGCGTGGTGGGCGTGGCTTTCGACGGGGACCGCGTGGAGCGTCGGGACGCGACCCGCGAAGGGTTTCAG
>VBAE01000051.1:3073-8079 GCA_005882415.1 Alphaproteobacteria bacterium
GACATGGGCCCGGAAGAAGTCGGCGATCGCCCGCGCCGCCGCCGGATTATGGCCGCCGTCCAGCCAGAGCTCGGAGCCCTTGGGAAGCAGAGCGTGGAGCGGCCCGGCGCCGAGCCGCTGAAGTCGCGCCGGCCAGTCCGCCCAGCCGAGCGCCGCCTTCAACGCCGATTCGCGCACCGGAACCGCCTGCTGGTGGCGTAGCATCGCGACGGCCAGACCCGCATTCATCGCCTGATGGGCGCCGGCGAGGCGGGGCAGGGGAAGCTCCAGCTTCCCCGCCTCGTCGCGATAATGGAGCTTCTGGCGATAGGCGGCGGCGTCCCATTTCCCGCCCTTGGGAAGCCAGATTGCACCCGCTGCCGCCGCGGCTTCGCCGATGCGGTTGCCGAGCCGGTCCGGATAATGCTGGGTGACCAGCGGCACGCCCTTCTTGGCGATGCCCGCTTTCTCGGTGGCTATCCCTTCGATGCTGTCGCCGAGGAATTGCTGATGGTCGAGCCCGAGCTGCGCGATGCCGGTGACCACCGGGTTGGGAATGACGTTGGTCGCGTCGAGCCGCCCGCCGAGCCCCACTTCGACGATGCAGGCGTCGGCCGGGACCCGAGCGAAAGCGAGGAAGGCGGCGGCGGTGGTCACTTCGAAGAAGCTCGCCTCCACCCCTTCCGCGACGTCGAGCACCTCCTCCAGCAATTGCGCCAGGAGCGAATCCTCGATCAGCTTGCCGGCGATCCGGATCCGCTCGTTGAACCGGACGAGATGCGGGCTGGTATAGACATGGGCCTCCAGCCCTGACGCCTCGATCGCCGCGCGCAGGAACGCGCACGTCGAGCCCTTGCCGTTGGTCCCGGCGACATGGAACACCGGGGGAAGCTGGCGCTCGGGATGGCCGAGCCGCTCCATCAGCCGAGCGATCCGCTCCAGCCCGAGGATGTCGGCGCCGGGGGAGAGGGTGGCGAGCCGGTCGAGCTGGCGCTGGACCGCCGCGTCGTCCGAGACCGCGCGGTCGGCCACTTTAGCCGGGGCGCCTCACGCCGCCGCCCGCTCGGGGGCGAGATAGTCGACGAGGAGGGCGAGGCGGTGCCTGAGCTCCTTCCTGTGGACGACCATGTCGACCATCCCGTGCTCGAGCAGATATTCGGCGCGCTGGAAGCCCTCGGGGAGCTTCTCGCGGATCGTCGATTCGATCACCCGCTGGCCCGCGAAGCCGATCAGCGCCCCCGGCTCGGCGATATGGACGTCGCCGAGCATCGCATAGGAGGCGGTGACTCCGCCCGTGGTGGGGTCGGTGAGGACGACGATATAGGGCAGCCCCGCCTCGCGAAGCTCCTGGATCGCGACCGTGGTCCGCGGCATCTGCATCAGCGACAGAATCCCCTCCTGCATCCGCGCCCCGCCCGCGGCGGTGAACAGGATGTAGGGGACGTGGTCGGCGATCGCGGCATGGGCACCTGCGACGAAGGCAGCGCCGACGCCGAGGCCCATGGATCCGCCCATGAAGGCGAAGTCCTGCACGCCGACGATCGCCCGGCGCCCTTCGACGGTGCCGCGGGCGTTGAGCAAAGCGTCGGTCTCCCCGGTCTGCTGCCTCGCGGCCTTCAGGCGGTCGGTGTAGCGCTTGGAATCGCGGAACTTCAGCGGGTCTTCTAAGACCTGCGGCTGGGCGAGAAGCGTGTAACCCCCGTCAAGTATCGAGTCGAAACGCCGCTTCGGCCCGATCCGGTCGTGGTGATCGCAGCGTGGGCAGACGAATTCATTCTCTTCCCATTCCTTCGTAAAGATCATCGAATCGCAGCTCCGGCACTTGTGCCAGAGATTGTCCGGAGTCTCGCGCTTGGCGATGAACGGGATGCTGTTGCGTACGCGGGTGAGCCAGCTCACGGGCCTGATCTCCTTCGCGCGCCGGATAGGCCGCGGGCCCGTGCTTTGTCTACGCCTAGAGCGTCGCCTCGATCGCGCGCGCCGCAATGTCCGGATCTGCGGCCTGGGTGATCGGGCGGCCGATGACCAGGATCGAGGCGCCCGCATCGAGCGCCTTCCGCGGAGTCATCACCCTCTTCTGGTCGGCGCTATGGCTGTCGGCCGGGCGGACTCCGGGGACGACGAAGAAGCCCTGCGGCCATATCCTTTTCGCCGCAGCCACTTCGTTCCCGGAGCAGACCACGCCGTCCAGCCCCGCCTCGCGGGCGAGCTGGGTGAGGCGCTCGACCTGCTCGTGCGGGTCCGATGCGACCCCGATCGAGTCGAGGTCGCCGCCGTCGAGGCTGGTCAGCACCGTCACCCCGACCACCTTAGTCCCTTCCGGCGCCGCCGCCTTCGCATCCTCCATCATCGCCCGGCCCCCGGCTGCGTGGACCGTTATGATCGCCGGCTGCAACGGCCGAAGCGCCTGGACGGCCTTGCCGACGGTGTTGGGGATGTCGTGGAGCTTCAGGTCCAGGAATATCGGCAGATGGAGGTCGGCCATCTCGCGAATGCCCTGCCTGCCGTTGGCGGCGAAGAATTCGAGGCCGAGCTTGATCCCGCCGACATGGTTGCGGACCCGGTTGGCGATGGTCTTGGCGCGCTCGATGTCCGGCGTGTCGATGGCGACGAAAATGGGGCTTCTCACGGTGCCGGCCAGACCTTGCTGTCGGTCGCCACCCGCTCGGGATCGGGGCCGCCGGGCGCATTGGTGGTCGGCGCAACGGGGCGCGGGGCGAGGGCGACGTTGCGCTCGATCGGCTCGAACCGGCGGCGGAGCGCCCACAGCCGCGCGCGGTAGATGAGGAGGGTCGGGATCCAGCCCAGCAGGAAAGCGGCGAACACGAGGACCGGCAGCTTCACGTCCGCCAGAAGCCCGCCCCACAATACGAGCTGGACGTCGTGCCAGTTCACCTTGGCGAACAGCGCCAGCATCACCGCCACCACCATCCAGAACAGGGTCTTGAGGAACTGCATTTGCGGGGCCTCCCTCGGCGATGCGCCTGCCTTATGAACCCTCCGCCGCCGTGGCAAGCGAAGCGCTCAGCCGATTTCGCTGTCGAGCGCCTTGAAAAGGGAAGGAATTGCCCTGAGGCGCGACTTTTCTTCCTCAAGAATTGCCCGGAACGCCTGCCGCTTGAGCGCCTTTACCGTTTGTTCGGTGAGGCTTTCTCCCTCGGGAATGGCGGAGACGACGATGTCGATCAGACGCTCCGCGCCGTGAAGACGGCCCCAAAGATAGTCGTTCTCGCGATAGGCGCGGCTGAAAAAGGCGCCGAAGCTGTTGAATTGCGTACCCTTGAGCGTCGCCGCCGAGCCGCTGCGAATCGCCGTCGCATCCTCCGGCGAGATGCGGTCGACCTTCACGGGATCGTACTCGTCCAGCCCCTCGCCCTGGAGGAGGGGCAGGGTGGCGATGTCGTAGAATGGGAAGCCGAGATAGGTGAGGATGAGCAGCCGTCGCTCGGCCTTTGGAAAGGCGGCCAGCATCTCGCTGATCGAAGCGTCGGCCTCGTCGTCGAGGCTCTTCAAGTCGAACAGGCCGGCGAGCGCGTCGAGCGCGGCATCGCCGTTCGTCTCGGCAGCGCGGATCAAGGCGAGAGGCCCGGGGCCGGGCGCGGCGGCCTCGGCGGCGGCGCCGTAGCGGCCGATCAGGGTATAGAGGATGGTCCGCGCCTGCTCGGTCGCCTGCGGGTCGGTCCCGCCCTGCTGCTCCACCTCGCCCAGCCGCCGCGCGAGGAAGCGCAGGCGGCGAATGCGGAAGGAGAGGTCGAACCGGCGGAAGAACAGGATCGTCTCGGCCTTGGCACCGGTGGCGGTCATCGCTTCCGGATCGGCGATCCCCTGCCGGCGGATCGTCTGCCAAACCGCACCTTGCACGCCTTCGTGCCGGTCCTGCCCAAGCCCACCGATCCGCATCAGGTGCCCGGCGACGTCCTCCGCCACCGTCGACAGCTTGAAATGCCCATAGGCTGCGAAGGCGTAGCCGGCCTCGCGGGCGGCGATGGTCTGCACCCGGGCGCGCCAGCCGGCGATCCGGGCCGGGGTGGGTCGGCCGAGAAGCAAGGTGTGGCCGAAGCAGCGTTCCACCGCCGATTCGACCTCAGGCCGCATCGCCTCGAGGATCCGGCGGAAGCGGCGGATCCGTGCCGAGCGCTCTTCGATCGCCTCCAGATTGTCGCGGATCGGCTGCTCGCGCGGGATGTCGGAGAGGGCGCCGAAGATGGTCGCGAAGAAGCCGGGCGACTGGTTGCCTGCCCCGGTCGGCTGCACCGCCCGCGAGCCCGGCTTTGGATCGATATAGACGAAGCGCCGATCGACCTCGCGGCGGGTCGGGCGGTGGGTCAGCGCCTCGATCGCCGGACGGAACGGCGCGTTGGCGAGCACCGATCCGTCGATCAGCACCGCATTCTCCGCATCGTCGCCGTGGGCGCCCAGCGTCCGCTCCAGGAAGGCCGACCGCCCCGGCCACTCCCGATCCCGCTTCTCCAGCACCGAATCGAGCTCCGCCACCTGGAAAGGCGGGAAGGCCCCGGGAAAGCTCGCGGTAGCGCGGGCGGCGAAGGCGAGCTCGGCTGTGTCGGCGAGGTGTCGCTCCGGTCCGCCTTCGTCGCGGAAGGAGAGGATCAGCCGGTGCTCGCTCTCCATCACCACCGGCGGCGAGTTGAGTCGGAGCTGCTCGGGATAGCCGTGGAAGTCGGTGACCGTCACAAACAGGTCGAGCGGCTGGTAGTGGGGGAGGAGCGGCGGCCCGGCCGGCTGCTTCGCCATCGCGTCGAAGGCGTCGAGCAGCAAATGGGTGAAGCCGCTGCCGCTGAACGGCGGCGCGAACCAGCGCGCGCGCACGAAATTGGCGAGCTTGGCGCGGATCTCGCCCCGCTGCTCCGAATCCACCGTCTTCTCGACGTCGCCGCCCCGCCGCGCAGACAGCGCCCAGGCGACGGGAACCGCTGCGGCCTTGGCGAAGCGGGAGACCGCGCTCACCTCCTGGTCCAGCAGCCGGTCGACGTCCGCGGTCTCAAGCCACAGGTCGGTCAGCGGATCGA
>VBAE01000052.1 GCA_005882415.1 Alphaproteobacteria bacterium
CAGATGAACGTGCCCGCCCAGCCTATGCCGTAGACTGGGTGCGGCCCCCAGGGGCGCGGGGAAGGATCGATGATGGATGCCTTCTACCGGCAGACCCCTCCCTGGCTGATCACCGTCGTGGTGTTCCTGCTGCTGGTCCTGCTGCTCGGCCTCGGAATCTATCTGAGGCGCCGCAAGATCCTCGGCCGCGGAGAGGACGACGACGAGCATACGTTCGAGAATATGACCGCGTCGGCGGTTCTCGGCCTGCTCGCCCTTCTTCTCGGCTTCTCCTTCGCGCTCGCGCTCGACCGGTTCGACGTCCGCCGCTCGATGACGCTGCAGGAAGCCAATTCGATCCGCTCGATGTACATGCGCTCCCAGCTCCTCGAGGACCCGTACCGCGCGCGGATGCGGGCGCTGCTCGAAGGCTATACCGAGCACCGGATCGAGATAGCGGGCGTGGCCGACGAGGACGTCCAGCGGCAGATGTCGGTGAAGACCGAGGCCTATCGCAAGGCGATTTCGGCAACGACGCTGGCGGCGATCCGGCCGATGTACAACACCGAGTTCGGAACCGCCTTCGTCGACAGCCTGAACGACACGCTCAACATCGGCTCGGGCCGCAAGGCGGCGCGGCTGGCGACGATTCCGACCCGGGTGCTGACCATGCTCCTCCTCTACATGGCGATCACCGCGGTGATCATCGGCTTCGTCAAGGATCAGGGCAAGGGCCGCTGGGCGGCGGCCGTCCTCCTCCTCATGCTCGCCTTGTCCTACGGCCTGATTCTCGACATCGACCAGCCCAACCGCGGCGCCATCCGCGAAGGGCAGGTGCCGATGCAGGACGTGCTTCGGACCATCCAGAATGGCTGAGCTCACCCGCGCACCCCGAAGTCGGCTGAAGCTGCTCGCCCTCGCCGGCTTCAGCGGCTTCGCCTTCCTGGTGCCCCTGCTCCTCATCATCCTGGTGCTTCAGCGCGGCGTCGGGTTCGTCGGCAAGCTGGCCAGGCCGCTCGCCAACCTCTTCCCCGACAGCACCTTCGGAATCGGCCCGCAGACGCTGGTCGGCCTCGCCATCCTGGTCATCTTCTCCTTCGGCGCCGGCTTCCTCGCCCACACCCGGGCCGGCCGGTCCTTGTTCAACGCGCTCGGCGGGACGGTGGTGGGCGCATTGCCGCAATTCGTCGCGGCCCGGGCGATCAGCCGAATGCTCGATCCGGACCAGGCGGACATCGTCGTCGTGCTCGTTCCCATCGGCCCGCGCTGGGCGATCGGCTTCTCCTTCGGGCCCCTGGATGGCCCCTGGGCCAGCGTCTATCTGCCGAGCGCTCCCCGCTGCACTTCGGGCTCCGTCTCCTTCTGCCGCCCGTGCGACATCCACCCCCTCGACATCGACGTCGTCACCGCCGTCCGGTTGATGCGCCGATTGGGCGAAGGCGCGGAGGAGGTGCTTCCTGGCCTGGTGCTGCCGAATGCGGAGCCAACTACTACCGTCATTGCGAGCGAAGCGAAGCAATCCAGTGGGGCTCCGACGTAGAACTGGATTGCCGCGTCGCTTCGCTCCTCGCAATGACGGCTAGAAATCATAGATGACCGTGACCTTCGAATAGGTCTCCAGCTTCTCCCGTCCCTCCGGCGGGTCCGTCTCCAGCTCGGCGGTGAACGACAGGCGGAGCGCGAAGTCTCCGTACAGGTCCGACGTGATCGCGGACGTCGCCGCGGCGCTGTTATTCTCGCCGTCCAGCACCCCGTCGACATTCTGGCTGAACCTCAGCGTATCGGTCAGCTTCCAGGCGAAGCGGGTTCGGGCGAACAGGCCGAAGGTGTTGGAATTGGGCTCGCCGACGAAATGGGTCTGGCGAAGCACCGGGCCGGCCATCGCGTCCCACGTCGCCCTCGGCCCCTTCAATATCTGATAGCCCATGCCGGCCGCCTCGCCGGTCCTCCGGCCGATGCCCTGGAAGCGGTCGCGCTCGTAGCGCACGCCGGCGAAGGCGAACCAGCCGGCCGATCCGAAATTGCGCCTGGCCGTATAATTGCCGAACAGCCGCTCGGTGGTCCGCTGGCCGTTCTCCTCCTTGATGTCGACCTTGAGGTCGAGATTGTGGACCCAGCGCAGCCCCTGCCGCTTCATCGCCAGCGCCCCGGTCACTCCCCATTCCTCGGTATTGCCGGTCGACAAATAACCCCCGAGCTCGACCTCGCCGGTAAAGCCCTCGACGAAGCCGGCCCTGGTCACCCGCGCCTTCTCGTCAGCCTCGATCTTCGCAAGCAGCTTGTCGATCGCGGCGATCGACTCGGGGTACATGCGCTTGGCGACGTCGATCACAGTCTTGCGCTCGTCGGCATGCGCCTCGCGGATCATCGGCCCAAGGCTCGCCGGCAGCTTCTGCGCCGCGGCGGGAGAGGACAGGAGCAGGAGCAGCGCTAAGAGCCGCTTCCCCATGGCTCTAAAAGTTCACGATCCAGTCGGTGTTGAACACCCAGCCGTCGCCGCCGACCTGCGCGACCAGCGACGAGCCGCCGATCGGCGAATGGTCGAGCTTCAGCGCCTGCACGTTGAACCGCATCTCCTTGCGGCGGAACGGGTAGATGTTCATTCCGATGCCGAGCTCGGTGGGATCGCCATATTCGCCGAAGATCTTGGAATAGGTAACATAGGGCTGGAGCACCCGCGGAAGCACCATCGCCGAGGCCTGGAGCGAGAAGCCGTTGTCCTTGAGCCTCGTCACCGGGATCGTGCCGATCACCTGCAAGTCGTTGACCTTGCGGAAATAATATTCACCTTCCAGGTGGAAGCCGTGATATTTCAGGCCCGCGTTCAGGGCCACCATCTGGTAGGTCGCCTTCTGGACCTTGCCGCCGGTTCCGAACGGGTCTGGGCTGAACAGCAGGGTGCCGTCGGAGAGGCGGATTTGGCTGTTCTCGAAATCGTCGATGTCGGGCTGGCCCTGGGCGTCCTCGCGGCTTCGCGTGTAATGGGCGCCGACCAGGGTGGCGAGCTCCTGATGGTCCTCGAAATCGCCCATTCCGGCGGCGGGGCCGAATTCGCCGGTGGTCGGCATCCACCAGATCGCGCCGGACATGGTGTTGAACTTGGCGTCCAGTTCCTGCGAGCTGACCCCGAGCTGGGCGAGGTTGTTGGCCAGCGCGAAGCGGTATTTGAGGCCCTTTAGCACCTCGCCCTGGATGTCGATCCCGGTCGAATAGGAGCCGCGGAAGAATTCGTCGGCCATGATCCGGTTGTCGTTCCGGAGCCAGTTGGGGAAGGTGTAGTTGGTCGTCCGCGTCGTCGGCAGCGGCATCACGCCCACCGTGACGATCGCCTTGTCGCTGAACCTGTACTGGAAGTAGCCGCCGAGAACGACCTGCGCGCCCTCGCCCATTTGCGGGTTCGAGGTCCAGAAGAAGAAATAATAACGGAAATTGGGGTCGAACAGCCAGCCTTTGAAGTTCCAGCTCAGCTTCTGGAACTGGAGGTCCTGGCGGACGTCCTGGAGGTTCTTGGTCCGGCCGAAGCTGTCGACATAGGTCGGGTCGAGCCCCTTCTGGTTGAGGTAGCGCGCATAAGCGTAGACGCCGGCGCCGAGTTCGCCATGCTCGCCGCGGACCAGGACGAAGCCCTTGCCCGGCTCGTATTTGCCCCATTCGGTCCGCTGGCTGTCGTCTACCAAGATCTTCGGCGAATATGGCGATCCCACCGAGCTCGGCATCGGAATGAACATCTACCCGTTCCGCCGCAAGGAGATGCGGTTCAACGTGCAGGCGCTGAAGCTCGCGAAGCTCGGCCGCCGCCTGGGCCTCGTCGGCCGCCGGGTCGGGCGCGGGCGTTCCCTCCACCTCTACCGGGGCGGGCTGGTCCGGCGTCTCCGCGGCAAGCGCCGGTGCCGCCGCCGACGCGAGCAATGCCGCAACCACCCACTTATGAAGCATTCGCTCTCTCCCAGGCGCGAACGCGGAGGCGCGCCGCGTCGAACAGTCGTTCGTAATTTCCCATCGTGATCGCGGCCTGCGTCGCCGGCCTGAGCCGGCCGAAGACGGGGCCCCACATCTCGTAGACCTTGAGGTCGGTCGCGAGGTCCGGCGGCGCGACATTGTCGGTGCCGAACAGGAAGCGGTCGGGGTGGCGCTCGAAGGCCGCCGCCACCCGCTCGATCGACTGCGGCGAGGACAGCGCATATTTGGCGACTTCGTCCCAGCTGATGTCGAAATAGAGGTTGCTGAAGCGCGGGTCGGCGAGCAGGCTCTCGATCAGTTCGAGATGCCCGGCGGGACGCTGGGCCGAGTCGGTGCCGGCCTGGGCGGGGATGGGCTGAACGACCCGGCCGAGCCCGGTGTGCGCCCAGATGATCGTGGTCTTGGGGTGGCGCAGAAGCAGGTCGCGCATTTGGGCGAAATAGAGCGGGAGCTGGTTGCCCTTGGTGAAGGGCATGTCGATGTCGCAATGGACGATCGCGACCAGGCCCGCTTCGCCGGCGAAGTCGAGGATCCGGTCGAGCGCCGGGTCGGTCAGGCTCGCAGTCTCGCCGGCGACCTTGCCGGAGACGAACTCCTTGTGGATGCTGAACTCGCCGATTCCGCTGAACACGCCCGGGAAGATCTGGAGCACCCGCTTGATATGGTCGGCGGCGTACATGTCGGCCGGGTTGAAGCCGGTGATCATCGGATCGAGCCGCGCCCGGTCCTCCGGCGGCAGCGACAGATAGCCGGTGGCGATCATCGCGTCGGTGAAGGAGTAATAATAAAGCGAGGCGTCGGTCTGCAGGTAATAGGTCGGCGCGTAATCGCCGCTGTTCGGGTAGGACCAGGTCTGCTGCAGCGGGATTCCGAACACGGTCGAGCGTTTGACGGTCGTCCCCATCATCGCGACATATTGCCGCATCGTCAGCCCGCGCTGGACGTAGTTGGTGAGGTGGAAATGGCTGTCGTTGAACAGCCATCCCGGCGGGGGCGGCGCTGCAGCACCGGGGGCTGCCCAGAGCGCGAGGGCCGCCGCTGCGGCGAACAGGGCGGGCCCCCGCATCGTTACGCTCAGTCGAACTGGGCGTAGGGGTTGGCGTTGAGCGCCCGGACGATGTCGGTGATCGCGCGCTGGCCGCGGACGCTGTTGCCGGCCGCGTCCAATGGCGGCGCGAAGGTGCCGATTCCGAACTTGCCGGGCGCGACCCCGACGAGGCCGCCGCCGACTCCGCTCTTGGTCGGAAGGCCGGTGTGGAACAGCCACTTGCCGCTGTCGTCGTACATGCCGGCGGTCGACATGATCGCGAGCAGGCCGGGGACGTGGCTCCTGTCCAGCACCTGCTTGCCCGTCACCGGGTTGCGTCCGCCGAACGCAAGCGTCGCGCCCATCACCGCCAGGTCGTGGGCCGACACGTTGATCGAGCATTGCCGCGTGTAGAGGTCGACGGCGACCGCCGGGTCCATCGGGAAGCGCTCATAAGCGGACATCAGCGCGCTGATCGCCCGGTTGCGCTGGTTGGTGTCGCCTTCGGACTTGTAGACCGGCTGGTTGACGTCGAGCTGCCGCCCGGCGCAGTCGGAGTGGAATTGGAGGATCTTCGCCCACACTTCGTCGGGCGACGAGCCCTTGACGTTGCCCACGGTCGCGATCGCGCCCGGGTTGACGAACGGGTTCATCTCCTTGCCGCGATATTGCTCGACGGCGGTGATCGAGTTGAACACCTGGCCGGTCGCGTCGACGCCGACCGAGTCCTCGATCTTCTGGTCGCCCGATTCCTGCATGACGAGGGCGGCGGTGAAGACCTTGGAGATCGACTGGATCGAGAAGAGCTGCTTCGAATCGCCGACCTCGTAGACCTTGCCGTCCTGGCCGGCGACGGCGATTCCGAAGAAGGCGGAGGAGACCTCGGCCAAAGCCGGGATATAGTCGGCGTTCTTTCCTTCCTGCAGGCCGAGATAGCGGCCATGGGCGGCGTTGATCGCGGTCTGGATCGCGTTGGCGCCGGGGGCGAGCATGTTGCGCTTCTGCGCCTGCGCCGGGGAGGCCAAGGCGAGAGCACCGCCGCCCGCGGCGAGGCCCGCCGCTCCGGTTGCAAGGGTCGCCATGATGGAGCGGCGGCTGAGGATCAGTTCGGACATATCTTCTTTTCCCTTCGCGATTGTGCCGGCGTCAGCGCCCCCAGATGTCCTTGCTCGAGAAGGACACTTTGAAGGTGAACTGGGCTCTCAAATCGGTGCCCTTGTTGCCGTCATTGTCGGTGCGCTGGCCCCATTGCAGCTCGGCGCCGGTCAGGATCCGCGGGTCGGGCGCCCAGAGCAGGTTGGTCGAGGCATATTCGCCCTTGTGGAAGGCGGTCGGGTCCTGGAAGTTGGTGTTGTTGACCTCGGTGAAGCTGTAGCCGATCGCGGTGCTGAGTTCCGGCGTCCACTGCAGGTCGACATAAGCGGTGATTCCGAGCAGCGGCACCGCTTCCGCCGAGAGGATCTCGTTGAGCGGCGGCGACGGCGGCGGCGGGAAGATCGGCGGCGCCGGGAACAGGGCCGCGTTCGGCGCCAGGTCCATGCCGCCGTCGTTCATGTAGCTGGCGATGCCGTCGCCATAGACCGCGCCCAGGCGGAAGGTCGCGAGCGACCATTTGAACGAGCCGCCCAAATTGAGGCCCCAGCCGAACTTGCTCCCGCTCGGCTCATTGTCCGGCGTTCCCAGCGTATCGAAGCCGATCTTGCGGGCGAGGCCGGAGAGCTGAACATGGCCCCAGGGGGCGTCGTAGCGGACCATCAGGGTGAGGTCCGGAAGCTCCTCATTGGGCCGCAAATTGGTCGCGAGCTCCGGGTCGATCAGGCGGATCGAGCCCGGGTCGATGTCGTTGCTCGGCACTTCCAGTGCGCCGGCCATGGTCCAGCCGTTGCTCTGGTGGGTGAAGCGGACCTGCGGGTTGCGCACGAACACCATGCCCGGCGGCCCCCAATATTCGACCACGTTCGGGAACAGGTCGCCGTCCATGAACAGGCTGTTGGTCTGGCCGGCGAGGATCGGGCCCCAGCGGCCATAAGCGTGGCGGAGCCGCGGAGTGGTCTTGCCCGCATCGCCGCCGACTCCGAAGAAGTCGAACTCGACCTTCACCTCATAGGGCCTGCCCGCCAGGAAGCCGCCGGCCTTGACGCCCAGGCGCGACTGCTTGACGCTGAGGATCGACTGGCCGTCGCTGCCATACTGCCCCTTGGTGGTGGGGATGCGAGACGGGCGAAGCGCCGCTTCCCAATCGGGGTTCACCCGGTCGAAATCCTGGATTCCGTCGAACTGGGCGAAGCCGTAGATTTCGAGGCTGTGGCTGTCCTCGGTGCTGCCGCCGCCCTCGGGCTCCGCGGGCAGCGGAGCGGCTTCGGGGGCTTCGGCGGCCGGAACGTCGGCGGCCATTGCGCCTGAATCTGCGGTCACCACCGGGGAAGTCCCCAACAGGGCGGATGCGGCTAAGGTCAAAACGTCCATATTGAAGCCCCTCAAAGTCGTCGCTCTCGGGGCCGATTATGGGCGGGGCGCAGAGGCGGGCACTCGGTTCAAGTCCCGAGGCGATGGCAGGCAAGTCCCTAGGCGCAGCTGCTCCCCGCGGCCTGTTGCGCGGAGGACACATGGGGCTCCGCGGGAGGGGGCGGGGAAAGGTCCAGGGCTCCGTCATTGCGAGGAGCGAAGCGACGCGGCAATCCAGACTGCGTCCGACGCCGTACTGGATTGCTTCGCTTCGCTCGCAATGACGGCTTTCTGATCGAAGGGAGAGCGGGTTTGCTGCCTCCCCGGCCTCCGTTGTTTCCCCGATGCCGCCCCACTCCCACGACCTCTATTCTTACGCACTCCGGACGCCATTCGGGGATCCCCAATGACCCTTCCCACCCTGCGCTTGCGCCTTGCCGCCGCCCTGCTGCTGGCGAGCGCGGCCTGTTCGACGCCGCAGCGCATGCCGGCGGTGCCGCCTTCGGAGACCGCGCTTGCCGAGCCGGCGATCGGCGACGTCCGCTTCCTCGTCCGGCTCGATCCCAAGCCGATGGCGGCCGAAGCGGAGTCGGCGCTTCGCAAGGAGCAGGCATGGCTGGTCTCGCAAGGCCAAAGCGGCCCGCTTCCGCCCGCTTATTATCTCGCCATCTCGGGCGGCGGCGACGACGGGGCCTATGGCGCCGGCCTGCTCACCGGCTGGACCGCCGCCGGCACCCGGCCTCAGTTCAAGGTGGTGACCGGGGTCAGCACCGGCGCGCTGGCCGCCCCCTTCGCCTTCCTCGGCTCGGCCTACGATCCGATGCTGGAGAAGGTCTACACCACTATCTCCGCGAAAGACGTGTTCAGGAAGCGCGGCATGATCGAGGGGGTGATGGGCGACGGAATGGCCGATTCCGCGCCGCTCCGGCACATGGTCGCCCATTATGTCGACAAGAAGCTGCTCGACGCGATCGCCGCCGAATATGCCAAGGGCCGGCTGCTCCTGGTCGGCACCGCCGATCTCGATTCGCTGGAGCCGGTGATCTGGAACATGACCGCGATCGCCGCCAGTTCCGATCCGCGGGCGCCGGCGCTGTTCCGGAACGTCCTCGTCGCTTCCGCCTCGATCCCCGGCCTGTTCCCGCCGGTGATGA
>VBAE01000053.1 GCA_005882415.1 Alphaproteobacteria bacterium
CAGACCGGACATGAAGGTGCATTGAAATGTTGTTCCACCTCTCCATCGAAGCGGACGAGCCGCGCCACGTCGCCGAAATCTTCGCCGAAATCTGGGGCGGCAAGGCTTTTCCCTTCCCGGCGGTCACGCCCGGCTCCTGGGTCGCCTTCGCCGGCGACGACCGCGGCACCATGATCGAGGTCTATCCGCGCGGCACCGCGATCTACGAGGTCGAGGGCGATAACGACGCGATCGGAATCCGGGTCATGCCGCGCCGCCACAGCGCCACCCACATGGCGATCGGCACCAGGCTCAGCCAGGAAGAAGTGTTCGCGATCTGCGAGCGCCAGGGCTGGCCGGCGAAGTACCGCCTGCGTGGCGGCGTCTTCGGCGTGATCGAGATCTTCGTCGAAGAATGCCAGATGATCGAGGTGCTGACCGAGGAGATGCAGCAGCAATATGTCTCCTCCGTCACCATCGAGAATTGGCAGCGCATGCTGGAGGCCCGGCTCCCGCTGGCCGAGGCGGCGTAAGGCGAAGGGGGGCGAAGCGAGAAAACCCGTCATGCCGGACTTGATCCGGCATCCATGAACACGGATCCGTGACAGTTCTCGCAGACCTGTGTTCATGGACTCCGGGTCAAGCCCGGAGTGACGAAGGAGAGGCGCTGCCGCCCGACCCAAACTCGTCATGCCGGACTTGATCCGGCATCCATGAACACGGTTCGAGTCCAGCTCTCGCGGACCTGTGTTCATGGACTCCGGGTCAAGCCCGGGATGACGGTCTAGGCATTACTCCCCCTCCGGCTCCTCCCCGTCCTTCTCCGCCAGCACCTTTACGTGCGGGTAGGGCATGATCAGCGTCCCGTCCGGAGCGGCGGTGAAGGTGGTTTGGGTGGGGTAGGCGAATTCCAGCCCCTCCGCGGCGAAGCGGCGGACGATCTCCAGCAGCACCGCGCTCCGGCCGTTGAAGGCGACTTCCCATTCCGGCGTCACCATGTCGAACTGGAGCTCGAAGTCGAGGCTCGACGCGCCCAGGGTCGTAAGGCCGCAGCGGACGAAGCGCGCGTGCTCCTGCGCCTCCACGATCTCCTTCGCCATTCCAGGGACTCGCGCCAGCACTTTGGGCGCGATCCGATAGACGAGCCCAAGGGTCACCACGAAGCGCCGGTGGTCCAGCAAAGCGAAATTGTGGATCTGCTGGTCGAGCAGCTTGGCGTTCGACACCACGATCTGCTCGCCGGAGAGGGAGCGAATCCGGGTCGTCTTGAGGCCGATATTCTCGACATTGCCGTTGATCTCGCCGAAGCGGATGCTGTCGCCCCGGCGGAAGGGCTTGTCGAAGATGATCGAAAGGGCGGCGAACAGGTCGGAGAAGATGCCCTGGGCTGCAAGGCCGATGGCGATGCCGCCGATGCCGAGGCCCGCGACCAGGCCGGTGACGTTGACGCCCAGATTGGAGAGGATGAGTATGATCGCGATCGCAAACAGGGCGACCGTGACCAGCACCCTTATGATCCCGATCGCGGAGCTCAGCCGGCCATGCTCGTCGTCCATGCCGGCGCGGTGCTGGACGAAGCCGAGGATCAGCTCCCGGCCCCAGATCGCCGCCTGGAAGGCGGCGGCGACCACGAACAGGACGTGGATGACGCTCATCAGCCCGGGCGGGGTCGAGGCGTGCTCGGCGACCAGTTCGGCCGAGGCCATGACGATGAAGAAGATTCGGGTCTTGGCCAGCGCCCTGGCGAAGATCAGCTCCCAGCTTCCTTCGGACTCGATGCGGCCGAGCAGCCGGCAGCCGAAGGTGCGAAGGCCGAGCATGACCAAAGCCACCGCAACGCCGATCGCCGCGGCGACGAGGATATCGACGCTATTGTGAGTGACCCAGCGCGACACTTCGTCGAACAGGCCGTAGCTTTTCTGGGTGAAATTCTGCGAGGCCTCGGCGATCGAGGCCGCGCTCGTAGTTCGAAACATCAGGCGGCTTCCGCTGTCACTTTATCCTGGGTCAGGGCCGCTTTTGCCTTACCGCGGGCCTTCTCGTCCAGCTTCGCGGTTTCCCCGGGGAGTGCGTCGAGGAATTCGATGAGGCCGCGCTCGGCGGCACTGAGATATTTGCCCGCCCGCGGCAGCTTGCGCGCGCCGATCGCGCCGGCGTCCTTGGCGGCTTCTATGAGGGCCGGGTGGACATAGGATTTGCGGCTGATCGCAACCGTATTGCCGAGCGCCTCGGCGACCGGCTCGATCACGCTCTTGAGCTTGATCGTCTGCGAGGAGGCCGCCCGCTTCACCATCTCCTCGAAGGCGATCACGCTCGCGCCCCAGGTGCGGAAGTCCTTGGCGGTGAAATCGTCGCCCATCGCTTCCTTGATATAGGCGTTCACGTCGCCGGAGGTGACCGGGCAGACGCCGCCCTCGTCATTCACATATTCGAACAGATGCTGGCCGGGCAGTTCCTGGGTACGCTTGGCGATCCGGAGCAAATTGCGGTCGGTGATGGTGACGGTGCGCTTGATGCCGTGCTTGCCGCGATAGCTGATCTTGAGGCGACCGCGCTCGACCTTGAGGTGGCGGTTGCGCAAGGTGGTCGCGCCGAAGCTCTTATTCTCCTTGGCGTAGCTCTCATTGCCGATCCGCATGCGGGTCTCGTCGATCAGGCGGACGACTGCGGCGATCACGGTCTCATAGGCTGTGGGCTTGCCGGCGAGGTCCTGCTCCACGCGCTTCCTTAGCTTCGGCAGCGCCCGTCCGAAGGCGGCGAGGCGCTCATATTTGGCGCTCTCCTGCTGGGCTCGGAAATCGGGGTGGTAGCGATATTGCTTGCGCCCCTTGGCGTCGTAGCCGACGGCCTGCATATGGCCGTTCGGATAGGGGCAGAACCAGCAGCGCTCATATGCCGGCGGCATGCCGACCGCGTTCAGCCGGTCGATCTCGTCCCGGTCGGACACGCGGCTGCCGTCCGCGTGGAAATACATCCAGTAGCGGCCGCGCCGCTTGCGGGTAATTCCGGGCGTGGAGGCGTCGTCGACATAGCGAAGCATTGGGCCTCTATAGCGTCCGCCCGAGCGGTTCGTTCCGGAACGCCGCCTCGCAATGGCCGTTCACCAGCAAATCCTGCACTTACGGAGACTGACATGCCCGCAATTTCGGACGCACGGATCCTCATCATCGCCACGGACGGCTATGAGGACAGCGAACTCCTCGAGCCGCGCCGGATCCTGATCGAACGCGGCGCGAAGGTGACGCTGGCCTCGCTCGAGAAGGGCGAGATCAAGGGCGACAATGGCGCGACGATCGACGCGGAGACGACGATCGGCGAGGTGGCCGAGGGCGATTACGACGCCTTGCTTCTCCCCGGCGGCACCAAGAATCCGGACAAGCTCCGGATGGACGAGCGGACCGTAGCCACCGTCCGCGCCTTCGCCGATGCTGGGAAACCGGTGGGAGCGATCTGCCACGGGCCGTGGCTACTGGTCGAGGCCGACGTGGTGCGCGGCCGTACGGTGACGAGCTGGCCCTCGATCCGCACCGACCTCCGCAACGCCGGCGCCACTGTCGTCGACCAGGAGGCGGTGACCGACGGCAATATCGTCACCAGCCGCAAGCCCGAAGACATCCCCGCCTTCACCGAAGCCTTCATCCGCCTGGTGGAGAATGCGGAGGCTTCGTCAGAGACGGCGTAGGAGGATTCACTCAACCGTCATTGCGAGCGAAGCGAAGCAATCCAGTGCGGCCTCCGAGGCCCATGGATCGCCGCGTCGCTTCGCTCCTCGCAATGACGGAACAGTGAAAGGCGATCCCGCCTAGGCGGCAGCCGGCGCCGGGGTGCGGGCGAAGGGTTTCTTCGCCGCTTCCCGGGCGCGGCGGCCGAGTTGGGTGTCGAAGCCGATCTGGACCGCCAGCAGCATGTAGATGAAGGGCTGGAACGCGATCCCGACGAAGAGGGACCCGACCAGGTACACCACGTGCGCGCCCTGCAAGGCGGTCGCTAGCGGGGCGATCCACTGGTCCGCCTCGTCGCTGCTCTTCCGGTAGCGGCGCCGCAGCACCTCCATCCGGATGAGGCCCGTCCCGTGGAGGAGGAGGAACATGAAGAGGCCGGGGAAGCCCTGCTCGCCCAGCATCTCGAAATAGCTCGAATGGTAGGCACGGCCCTTGTCCTGGATGAGCTGCTGGTCGATCACTTCGACCGCCCCGGTGCTCGCGGTGGAGGTGGTCTTCACCCGCAGCGAATTCTGGCGATAGGCTTCGAAGCCGCCGCCCATCGGATGCTCCTTGGCGTAGTTCCAGGTCCACTCCCACACCGCCAGCCGCGAGGTTGCCGAGCTGTCCGCCTCGTAGCTCGAGATCGTCTCCATCCGCTGGGTGAAGCTCCCCGGAAGCATCGGCACCGCCACCGCGGCCGCTAGCCCAACCAGGCCCATATAGACGAAGCGCCGCTTCACATCGCGAAGGATGAGGACGGTCAGCACCGCGATGCAGACGAGCCCGGTCCGCGCCTCGGTCCCGACCGGGATCAGCAGGCAGGCGAAAATAAGGTTGTAGGCGAACAGCCGCACCCGCCAGTCGCGAGGATAGATGGTGCCGTAGCGCGCCAGCCAGAGAATGATGGGAACGATGGCGATCGCCACCGTCGAGATGGTGCTGCCCTCGTAGAGGCCGGAATTGGACGTCACCATCAGGTTGAGCGCGCCATATCCGCCGCCCGAAGCCGCCGTCTTGATGCCGCCGACGATGATGATCGCGGACGCCGAGAGGGTCATGAACAGCAGATAGGCCTCGACCCGGAGGCGGGTGCGGAGCGTGAAGGGGAGGAAGATCGCCCAGGCGACGCCCTTCCACACCCAGTCCCATTTGTCGGGCGCGAAGTCGGGCATGTCGGCGTGGACCGTGGTGAAGCCGGCATAAGCGAGCAGCGCCAGCATCAGCCATTGCCGCGGCGCTATCACGAAGTGGCGCTTGTCGTCGGCGATCAGCCAGCCGGCCACCGCAAGCGCGGCGGTCACCATCGAGATCTGGATGCTATAGGCGTAGGCCAGCACGAACAGGAACGGCCGCTTGAAGCCGAACCCGAGCAGGGCTGCGAGAAATCCGATGAAGGCGAGGTCACGCACCGGCGCGCGGCCTTCCGAACGGCTTGCGAACGGTCTCCCCCGGCGAGGGCGGCGGGGCGGCGGAATCGTCGAGGTCGGGCCTGCGGAGGAGGCGCCATGCTGCCAGCAGCATCAGGCCGTGGCTCAGCGCCAGCGCGAAATTGTCGATCATCGGGGCGCCTCCACGGCCTCCTCATATCGAGAGGCGGTTGACGGGCCGTTAAGTTTGTCGTGGCAAAGACTTGGCTGCGATGCGCATCCTCCACGTCCTCGACCACAGCCTGCCGCTGCACAGCGGCTACAGCTTTAGAACCCGGGCGATCGTCAAGGCGCAGCAGGCGCGCGGCTACGACATCGCCTGCCTCACCGGCGCCCGCCACCCTGCCTCGGAGCCGGACCCGGAAGAGATCGATGGGATCACCTTCTACCGAACCCCCGCGCCCAGGCCCGCAGCCTCGCCGCTGCGCGAATGGCGGGAGATCGGGGCCCTGTCGCGGCGGCTCGATGCTTTGGTGGAGCAATGGAAGCCAGACCAGCTCCACGTCCATTCCCCGGTCCTGAACGCGCTCGCCGCCCTCCGCGTCGCCCGCAAGCGCCGGCTTCCCCTCCTCTACGAAATCCGCGCCTTCTGGGAGGACGCCGCAGTCGGCAACGGCACCGGCTCGGAAGGCTCGGCCAAGTACCGCGTGACCCGGGCGCTGGAGACCTGGGCCGCCCGCCGCGCCGACGCGGTCGCGGTGATCTGCGAAGGCCTCCGCGGCGACCTCATCGCCCGCGGCATCGCGCCGGAGAAGATCCTCATCTCCCCCAACGGCGTCGACATGAACATGTTCGGCAACCCCTTGAAGGCCGACGCCGCCTTCGCCCGTGGCCTCGGCCTCGCGGATTCGGAAGTGGTCGGCTTCATCGGCTCCTTCTACGATTACGAAGGCCTCGACGACCTCATCGCCGCAATGCCGCGCCTCGTCGCCGCCCGCCCCAAGGCGCAGCTCCTCCTCGTCGGCGGCGGGCCGATGGAGGCGGAGCTTCGCGCCCAGGCCGCCGCCTCGCCCGCCGCGGACCGGATCCACTTCACGGGCCGGGTCGGCCATCACGAGGTCGAGCGCTATTACGCCCTGATCGACGTCCTCGCTTATCCGCGCAAGGCGATGCGGCTGACCGAGCTGGTCACCCCATTGAAGCCCCTGGAAGCGATGGCGCAGCGCAAGCTGGTCGCCGCGTCCGACGTCGGCGGCCATCGCGAGCTGATCGAGGACGGCGTGACCGGCACCCTCTTCCCCGCCGGCGATCCCGACGCCATCGCCGACGCCCTCGCCCGCCTGTTCGCCGACCGAAGCGAATGGGAGCGGCGCCGCGAGACCGCGCGACGCTTCGTCGAACGGGATCGTAACTGGTCGTCAAATATTTCGCGTTACACACCCGCTTACCAAAAGCTGACCGGCAAGGCGCTCTGATGGCACGCAATTCCAGGACGATCATGACGACCCGGCGTTTCCCGGTCCTCGACCTGGCAGTCGCCGGACTGGCCGGAGGCTCCGTCGCCTTCGCTCTGTTCGCGATGCCGGCCGGCCTCTTCTCGCGCCTCATCGAGCTCAGCCACCTGCCGAGCCTGGTCTCCGCCGCCGAGCCGCCGCTCGGCGCCACCGCCCGCCTGGCCGCGGTCGGCGCCGGTGGCGTGTTCGCCTTCCTCTGCGTCTATCTGCTGATGCGCGCGCTCGACCGGCCGGCAAAGCCAATCGTCCGCCCAGCCCGCGCTCCCGAGCCCTTGGAAGAGCTGCGCGAGGAAGCGGTCCCCCGCCTCCGCCGCGCCGACTCGCACCCCGACGCCCCCGCCCGCCGCCCGATCTTCGCCGCCCGCGATTTCGGCGAAGTCGAGACGGTCGAGCCCGAGCCGGTCGAGGAATATTTCACGTCGCCCCATGAGGCCGAGCCCGAGCCGCTCCCGCAGTCGATCTTCGGCGCGACCGAGGAGGAACCCGCCGCATCCGAGCCCGAAGCTCCGAAGGCCTGGACTCCGATCCCCGAGCCGGAGCCCGAACCCGCCCCCCCGGCGCCCGAGCCCTCCAACGACCCCGCCGCCGAAGGCGCCATTCCCGAGCTCCTCGCCCGCCTCGAAGGCGGCCTCAAGAAGCGCGGCCAGGCCCTCCCGCCGCCGCCGCAGCTCGAGCCCGTGTCCGAGGAGCCCACCGCCGGCCACAGCCTGAGGAGCGCGCTCCGCGACCTCCAGAAGATGGCGGGCGGCGCCGCCGGCTGACGCTCAGGCGTCTTCCACGGTCAGCGCCTCCAGCGCGATCCGGACGCCCCCCGGCACCCTCTCCTCCGCCACCACCGCGAGGTCGGCGAGCAGATGGCCGCGCATCGCGAATTCGGCCGCCGCGGCTCCCGCCACGAACCGACCCGCGACCTCCCCGGCCTCGTCCCCTTCGATCCGGAAGCGCACTTCGTGGCGCGCGCCGGTAAAGGTGATGCTCGCCCAGCGCCGGCTGGTCACCTTCTCCAGCACGAACTCCGCACGCCCCTCGACCTGGCCCCGGAGCGCACGCAGCAGCTCGGTCGTCGCATCGGTCACCGCCCCCGGCATGGCCCCTCCCCCTTTTCCCGCGAGTCGAGCCAGACGGTCAGCCTATGCTCGGTTTCCGGCCGAAGCTGGCGCCCGCGCCGAAGATCGAAGACGAGCCGCCGGTCCCGCATCGCCTCGAACCCGACGCGCGACGGCGACATCCGGCTGCGCCTCAGGAACTTCTCCACGCGCCGCAACACAAGCACAGACATCGACACCCTTTCGAATCGCTGTTCGCTGTCTGTTCCGCTGTCGCTGGTGAATTCCTACATGTCTAGGCTAATTCCTATCCACAATGGTGCGAACATCCCTCCGCGGGGCAATTGCGGACGGAGGAAGGCGCTAGCGGCGGCGCTCGATGAGCCAGAAGAGGAGGAGCAGCAGCAGCCCGATGCCGGCCCCGGCGAGGAAGCCGATGCTCGACTGGTGGTTCATCACGCCGACGACGACGCCGGCCATGATGCACATCGTCAGGATGAAACCGCCCGCGAGCGGGGTTCTGCTCTGCTTCATCGCCGCCTAATGGCAGGCGAGGCGTGCGAGTTCCAGCCTTGCGGTGCCGCTGCTCGGTTGTAGGCTGCTCACGGGGAGAACCGCCATGATCGCAATCGCCGCCGCCGTGCTGCTCGCCGGACCAGCTGCTTCGGACGTCCGCCAGATCAAGGCGGTTCGCGCGCAATCGAACGCCGCCATCGCCGCGCACGATTTGGGCGGGATGC
>VBAE01000054.1:0-4039 GCA_005882415.1 Alphaproteobacteria bacterium
TCTCCGCGTCTCTGCGCGAACCAAAACAGCCTCCCAACCCGCTCAGCCGTCGGAGTAGCGGTCGCCAAACGGCCGCGCCTGGCCCGCCAGTCCCTGTTTCACCCGAAGCACCAAAGATACCAAAGGTGCAGTGCCACGGCTGCCGGCAACGCCTTCGCGACATGACTAAGGGAGCGACTTCGTCGCTCCAAACCAGCCTGTAGGCAGGCACTGTCCACCAACACCTCCTCGGCCCCTTCGGGCCTTCGGTGCTTCGGGTGAAACTACAGCCATCCCACCGGTAAGAAGCTCGTGCGAAAAACCAAACCCACACCCCACCCCAAAAAAACACTTTCCTACACCGTTCGCTTTATGTTCTACAATTGGAATGGACCATTTCGACCCGCGCAATGCGCATTCGCATGAAGCGTCGACCGATGAGCACGCTTCTTATTCCAACCCCGACGGCCGCTTCGCCGAATATGAGCCCGTCGAGCTTCGCCACCGCAGCGACGGCTGGACGCCGGAGCGCCAGGTCGCCTTCCTCGAGGCGCTCGCCGACACCGGCATCGTCCGCAAGGCCGCCGCGATGGTCGGCATGTCCGAGCAGTCGGTGTCCCGCCTTCGCCGCCGCTCCGATGCCCGCGCCTTCGACATCGCCTGCGACGCCGCCCAGCGAATGGGCGGCCGCGGCATCGAGTCGGTCGCCTGGCAGCGCGCGATGGAAGGCACGATCCGGCAGCATTATTATCATGGCGAGCTGAAAGGCGAGGAGCGCGTCTTCGACAACAAGCTGCTCATCTATTTGCTCGGCCGGGTGAAACCGCTGCTCGAGCCCCGCCCCGAAGCCGCCACCGTCGAGACCGACTGGGACCGCTGGATGGAAGCGGTCCGGCAAGGCGCCCCGCCTCCAATACCCATTGCACAGCAGGCACCCGAGACCGATCCGACAGACGAGTTCGATGGTTCCGAAGTCTGGCAGGACATGAACGGCGACTGGTGGACCGAATTCCCCCCGCCGCCCGATTTCGACGGCTATGAGGAGACCGACCCCGCCACCGGCTACAGGCGCTCCCTCTCCGACCGCGAGCTCGCAGTCGCCCATGAGGAAGAAGCCAAAGAAGCCGAAAAAGAAGCCGCCCGCCGCGACCGCTTCTTCGGCTTTAGAGCGGATGATTTTTCCGATCCCATGCAAGCCGAACCTTCCACACCTTCCACGCCTTTCGACCGTTCCAAGCCCGGCGCAGCGCCTAGTCCGGAAATGGTTCGCGCAGAGACGCAGAGACGCAGAGAGGCCGAGGTTCCGACCGGCGCTGGATCAGCTCGTCATCCCGGGCTTGACCCGGGATCCATGAACACAGGTCGGCGAGAACCTGACACGAACCGTGTTCATGGATGCCGGGTCGAGCCCGGCATGACGGCCGAACCGCTACAGCCTCTCTGCGCCTCCGCGTCTCTGCGCGAACAAAAACAGCCTACGCCCCCCCCGCAGCGCCCGCTGGAAAGGCTCAAGCAAGCCGAGCAGAGGATCGCCGCCGCCCCCGCAGTTGACGTTCACGTAAAGCAGAGCCTATCGACTCCCGACGCTTCAGCTCCGGAGACCCAGATGAGCCCGATCACCACCCACCGCCACGGCGACGTCCTCGTCGTCACCTCGAACAACCCGCCGGTCAACGCGCTCGGCCATGCGGTGCGGGACGGCCTGGTGAACGCAATCGCGGAAGCCGAGGGCGACGCGGCGGTGAAGGCGGTGGTGATCGTCTGCCAGGGCCAGACCTTCTTCGCCGGCGCCGACATCTCGGAGTTCGGAACGCCCAAATCGTTCGAATCCCCGGCCCTCCCGCAGGTGGTCGACATCATCGAGAATTGCTCGAAGCCGGTCGTCGCCGCGATTCACGGCACCGCCTTCGGCGGCGGCCTCGAAGTCGCGCTCGCCAGCCACTACCGGGTCGCCGTCCCCTCGGCGAAGCTCGGCGTTCCGGAAGTGAAGCTCGGCCTCCTCCCGGGCGCCGGCGGAACCCAGCGACTGCCCCGCGTCGCGGGCGTGCAGAAGGCGCTGGAAATGGCCGCCACCGGCAATCCCATCGGCGCGAAGGAAGCCTATGAAATCGGCCTCGTCGACCGCCTGATCGAAGGCGATCTCGAGCAGCACGCCGTCGCCTTCGCAGAAGAAGTGCGCGACGTCCGCCCAATCCCCCGCGCCAGCCAGCGCCAGGACAAGGTGGAGAACACCGACTCATCGGTTTTCGATGAATTCCGCAAGGCCAACGCGCGTAAATTCCGCGGTTTCGATGCACCCGAATATAACGTCCGGGCGATCGAATCCGCCGTCTCCAAGCCTTATACCGAGGGCGTCCAGGACGAGCGCCGCCTGTTCCTGGAGCTGATGAGCGGCACCCAGTCCCGCGCCCAGCAATATTTCTTCTTCGCCGAGCGCAAGGCCTCGAAGATCGAAGGCCTCCCCGAAGGCACGAAGCCGCGCGAGATCAGGCGCGTCGGCGTGATCGGCGCCGGCACGATGGGCGGCGGCATTCATGCGCAAGAATTACGAAGCCTCGGCCTCGAAGGGCCGGATCACCGCCGAGCAGGCTGAGGGTGCGATGGGGCTCCTCAAACCCACGCTCAGCCTCGAAGACCTCGCCGATTGCGACCTCATCATCGAGGCCGTGTTCGAGAATATGGACGTGAAGAAGGAGGTGTTCGGCAAGCTCGACCGGATCGCCAGGCCCGGCGCCATCCTCGCTTCCAACACCTCCTACCTCAACATCGACGAGATCGCGGCCTCGACGTCGCGGCCGCAGGACGTGGTGGGCCTCCACTTCTTCTCGCCCGCCAACGTCATGAAGCTCCTCGAAGTCGTCCGCGGCGCCAAGACGGCCCCGGACGTGCTGATGACCGCGATGGCGCTGGCCAAGAAGATCCGGAAAGTCGCGGTGGTCGCGGGGGTCTGCTACGGCTTCATCGGCAACAGGATGCTGATGCCGCGCCAGATCGAGGCGAACAAGCTTCTCCTCGAAGGCGCCACCCCCGAGCAGATCGACCGGGTCCATGTCGAGTTCGGGATGCCGATGGGCCCGTTCCAGATGGCCGATCTCGCCGGCGTGGACATCGGCTGGCACCGCGATCCGACCCGGGTCGAGAATGTCCGCGACGCGCTGTGCGCCGCCGACCGCTGGGGCCAGAAGAAGGGCGCCGGCTTCTACGATTATGACGAGAAGCGCCGCCCCTCCCCCTCCCCCGTCGTCGCCGGGATCATCGATGAATTCCGCGCCAGGGAAGGCGTGACGCCCCGCGAAATCTCCGACCAGGAGATCGTCGAGCGCACCCTCTACACTATGGTCAACGAGGGCGCGAAGATCCTCGACGAAGGCATGGCCCAGCGCGCGTCCGACATCGATGTGGTCTGGGTCTACGGCTACGGCTGGCCCGTCTACCGCGGCGGCCCGATGTTCTGGGCCGACACCGAAGGCCTCCCCAAAATCGCCGAAGCCCTGAAGCGCCGAGGCTTCGAAGTCGCCCCCCTATTGGCCCGCAAAGCCGAAGCAGGAGAGAAGTTCACGAGGTAAGAACTCCTCCCCGGAACGGGGAGGGGGACCATGCGAAGCATGGTGGAGGGGTCCCGGCGCCGGGAAAAGGAAGGGGACAGGTACGTACCTGTCCCCTCCCTCAGCTCAGCAATAGCGGACCCGGACCCAGCGGCCCCAATAGGGGTCGAACTCCCGGACCGTGGTGCAGCGGTGGCGATAGCGCGGGGCGTAACCGCGGCCGTAATAGCCGCTGTTATAGCCCCGGCCGTAATAGCCCTGCCCATAATAGCCCTGGTTGTAATAACCCGGGCTGTAATAGCCGCCGCCATAGTAACCCCGGCTGCCCGACGCGATCGCCGCGCCGATGCCGAGGCCGATGATGCCGGCGCCGATCGCGACCCCGGTGTTGTCGTGGTGGTGGTAGCGCCGGTACTGCGCGTCCGCCGGGCTCGCGGCCATCGCCAGCGTCGCCGCGGCGGCGAGGCCCAGCGCGCCCTTCTTCAATACGCTCGTCATGACAAATACTCCTGTCT
>VBAE01000054.1:4049-14935 GCA_005882415.1 Alphaproteobacteria bacterium
GCGCGGTCCCTCCCCCCTAGCTCCTCCCCGGAACGGGGAGGAGCATCTGCACCGAACCCACACCCCGCCTGCACGCGCCGCCTGCTATCGAACGCGAATGCCCCTCGACACCCCGCCCTGTGCCGCTCTGAAGGGCCGCCCCTTCCGCGCCCGCCTCGGCTACGCCCTCGCCGGCATCCGCACCGTCGCCGGCCGGGAAAGCAGCTTCCGAATCCAGCTCGCCCTCGCCGCCGCCGCGTTCGCCGCGCTCCTCCTCCTCCGCCCCGGCTGGCTCTGGTCCGCGCTCGTCCTCGTCGCTTGCGGCTTCGTCCTAGCCCTCGAGCTCGCCAACGCCGCTTTCGAATACATGATCGACCACCTCCACCCGGCCCTTGCCGCCGAGATCGGCCACGCCAAGGACGCCGCCGCCGGCGCGGTCCTCCTCGCCAGCCTCGCCGCGCTCGCCGTCGCCGGGACGATGATTGTTGCCACGCTCCGCTGACCATCCCCGGATGCACCCCCGGCCGCGCCCGTGTAGAAGGCGCGGATGCCGAAGCCGCTCCTCCTCGCCCTCCTCCTCGCCGCCTGCGCCACCACGCCCCGCCTCGTCCCCGCGAGCGAGGAAGCCGCGATCCGCCACGTGGTCGCCGACATGGAAGCGGCCTGGAACCGCGGCGACTTCGCCGGCTATATGGCCGGCTTCAAGAACCCGGACGTGGTGTTCGTCTCCAAGGGCCGCTTCCAGCAGGGCTGGCAAGGCACGCTCGACCATTATGTCCGCGACTATGGCGGCGACCCCGCCCGCCGCGGCCGCCTCCATTTCTGGGACCTCCGGATCGAAATGCTCTCCCCCGACGCCGCCCAGCTCATCGGCCGCTACCGCCTCGAAGGCGGCGGCAAGCCGCAGACAGGCATCAACACCCGCCTCTTCCGAAAGGTGGGCGGCCGCTGGGTCATCGCCCTCAACCACGTCAGCGCGGAGGAGTGAGTTAGCGCGCCGTCCGACCCATCAGGTCGATCAGCTCCTGCCGCCAGAACTTGGCCCAGGTGTGCGTCCCGTGCCCCCGCGTGTCCGAGGTCGCGCGGACCAGCACGTAGCGGACGCTCTTCATCCGCCGCGCGGCGTCTTCGGCGATGCCGTAGTCGGACGGGTTGATGAAGTCGTCGCCCGAATTCACCCACACTGCCGGCACCGAAATCCGCTCCAGCTTCGGCCAGGGATTGTAGCTCCGCGACGCGTCGAGCTGGTAGATGAGGTCGTTGGCGTCGCGGGTCGGCAGGTCCTTGGCGATGCGGTCGACGATGTAAGCGTCCGCCGTCTCCCGGGTGGGATAGGCCTTCTGCAGATAGAGCGGCGCGAAGCCGGCGACCTGGAGCAGGCTGACCGCGGTCCGGAGCCCCTGCACCGGCTCCGCCGTGTAATTCCCGCCCGCCCAGGCCGGGTCTGCCTCGATCCCCTCGATCGCCGCCTTGCGCCACATCCGGTTGTGGCCGGCGATCTCGGTCGGGAGGCACGCCATCGGCATCATCGCGTCGGCGAAATCGGGGTGGCTCTCGGCCCAGACGAAGCCGTGCATGCAGCCCATCGACGTGCCCATCAGCAGCCGGAGGTGCTTCACCCCAAGTCCTTCCGCCAGCATCCGCCGCTGCGCGTCGACCATGTCGTCATAGTCGTACTTGGGGAAATGCATCCGCATCCCGTCGCTCGGCTTCGACGACTTGCCGTGGCCGAGATTGTCCGGGAGGATGACGAACCAGCGCGTCACGTCGAGCGGCTGGCCGGGGCCGAACAGATCGTCGGCGAATTGCGGCTGGACGAACTGGCGCCCGTTGCCGCCCGTGCCGTGCAGCACCATCACCGCATTGTCGATCTCGCCCTTCGCATTGCGGTGCGGTGTTCCGAGCGTCGCATAGTGCATCCGGACTTCCGCGAGCCGCTCGCCCGAGCCGAATCGGAAGTCCTTCAGCACCGTCTCCCCTTCCTTGAGCCGCCCCGCCCAGGCCGATTGTGCCCCGGCGGCAGCGGGAAAGGCGAGTGCGATGAGGGCGAGGAGCGGGAGGAAAAGGCGGCGCTTCATTGTACGAAATCTCCTGTTGCGCCCCTCTTTACTCCGCCGCCCGGGCGATGCTCAATTAGGGTCGAAACTTGGGATGGAGGGGTGAATGGAGCCTGTGGCTGTCGGTTTGATCCTGTTCGGGCTGCTCTGGATGGCCGCCTTCGGCTTCGCCCACTTCCGCGCCGTCGGCAAGGCCAAGGCGGCGGAGAGCTGGCCGGTTTGCCAGGGCCGGGTGGTATCGAGCGAAGTCGTGGTCGAGGAATCGACCGACCGCGAGGGCGGGACGAGCACCTGGTACAATCCGGTCGTCACCTATGCCTACAATGCCGGCGGCGGCGAGCTGACCGGCCAGCGCCTCCGCTTCGGCAATTACCGCAGCGCCTCGCGCAAGAAGGCCGAAGCGGCGCTGGCGCCTTACTCGGCGGGCGGCACCCCGATGGTCCGCTACAACCCGGAAAAGCCGCAGGAATGCGTGCTGGAAACGAAGAAGCCCGGGCCTCTGTACCTGGTCATGGCCGCCTTCGGGCTGCTCTTCGTGGTCATGGGCGCCTTCTGGGCGGCGAACGGCTAAGTCCTCTCCGCGAGCGCAGCTCGGGGGGAGGACAAGCTAATGCGGCAGATCGCCCAGGCTCAGGCGCTCAAAGCGCGCCGCCCAGGGGGAGTCGGGATCCGTCTCGCTCTCCAGATATTGCGGCTTGAGCATCGGCGGCGGGGCTTCGCCCTTGGCCGGGGCGAGCGCTTCCAGATCGAAGTCTTCGACGAAGCACACGCCGACCTGGCCGTCCTTCGACCAGCGCACCTGTCCATAGACGAAGCCGGCGTCGCCGAGGTTGAGCTCGACCTCGGTCCCGGGAGCCAGGTCGCGGCCGCTCTCCAGCTTGGCGCCGCCTTCGGAGATGTTCCTGAGGCGCACCGGAAGCACCATGCCGTTCCACAGCACCGTCCCCATCCGCATCAGCGCATGGCGCGGCGGGCGGTGGGCGCCGGTGCAGCGGCGCTGGGGCGGGGGTGCTTCCTCGGATTTCGGTTCGGGTCCGGCCTCGGCAGCGGCCACGGCCACCGCCTCGGCGCGGCTCAGCTGGAACTCGTGCCAGAAGATCGTCTCGTCGACGAACTCGACGCCGATCTTGCCCTCGCGGATCCAGCGGACGACGCAGCGGGTGCGGTGGTCGTCGGCGAACTGGAGCTCGACCGTCTCGCCGATCCGCGCCTCGATCTCCGCGTCGATCATCGCGCCGCGCGAGGAGACGTTGACCACCGGCACGACATGCTTGCGCCGCCGGAACCACAGCAAAGTCTCGCCGACGATGCCGCGGTGGCGGTCCTCGGCGCGCTGGTTGGTGGTCCGGGTCTCGCCACGGGGAATGGCGACCCGGGTCAGGCTGCCGGTAAGGCTCACCCGTCCGTTCTGCTTTGCCGAGCTCATGCTCCTGCCTCGTCTTTCGTCCAGTCTCGCAGCCCCTATGCCACGCAAAGGGTTACCGAATTGCTAGGCAGGAACGGTGGGGCGGGGGAAAGGATTGGTAGCGAGCGATGGATGCGCCCCAGCCCAGCCTGTTCGACCCTGCCGAACCGCAGGGCCTCGTCTACCGCCCCGGCTTCGTGTCGGCGGAGGAAGAGCAGGCGCTTGCCGCGGAGATCGCGCGCCTGCCGCTCGCCCCGTTCGAGTTCCAGGGCTTCCTCGGCAAGCGCCGCGTGGTGTCCTTCGGCTGGCGCTATGTGTTCGACGGCAGCGGCCTCACCCAAGCCGAACCGATCCCGGGCTTCCTGCAGGACGTGCGGGCGCGGGCGGCGGCGTTGATGGGTGTGGAGACGGAGGAGATCGTCCATGCCCTCCTCACCGAATACGCCCCCGGCGCCGGCATCGGCTGGCACCGCGACCGCTCGGTGTTCGGCGACGCGCTCCGCCTACCTTCTCACCGGCCCGGCCCGAACGGAGTGGGAGCACAGCATCCCGGAGCTGGACGCGCTCCGCTACTCGATCACCTTCCGCACGTTGAAGGGCCCGCGCCCTTGACCCCTCGCCTCCCTCACCCTAAATAGCCGCCACACCCCATTCGTATCGGAACAGGACGCGCCGTCGCGCAGCGCGTTCAACGCATTGATCGGGCGGGGATTTCAAGACGCTGAAGCTGCGGTTCCAAGCATTGGGACTCGCGGCTTTTTGCGTCTTTGAGCGCGCCACTATCAGGCGAAGAAGGCGAAAAACCCACATGGCGACCACCGCTCCCAAGGCTCCGGAGACCCGCTCCACGGCCTCCAAGCGAATCCGCAAGATCTTCGGAAACATCCACGAAGTCTCCGAAATGCCGAACCTCATCGAGGTCCAGCGCGAAAGCTACGAGCAGTTCCTCCGCTCGCGTCCGCAGGACTCCTATGTCTCCGGCCTCGAAAAGACCCTGCGCTCGGTCTTCCCGATCCGCGATTTCGCCGGCACCGCCGAGCTGGACTTCGTCCATTACGAGCTGGAGCAGCCGAAATACGACACCGACGAGTGCCGCCAGCGCGGCATGACCTACGCGGCGCCGATGCGCGTGACGCTTCGCCTGATCGTGTTCGAAGTGGACCCCGATACCGAGACCCGCTCCGTCCTCGATATCAAGGAGCAGGACGTCTACATGGGCGACATGCCGCTCATGACCAAGAACGGCACCTTCATCATCAACGGCACCGAGCGCGTCATCGTCTCGCAGATGCATCGTTCGCCGGGCGTGCTGTTCGACCACGACCGCGGCAAGACGCACGCTTCGGGCAAGTATCTCTTCGCCGCCCGCGTCATTCCGTACCGCGGCTCCTGGCTCGACTTCGAATTCGACGCCAAGGACATCGTCAACGTCCGTATCGACCGCAAGCGCAAGCTTCCGGTGACGGCGCTGCTCCACGCGCTCGACATGGGCTCGGAGGAGATCCTCAACACCTTCTACGACCGCGTGACCTTCGTCCGCGGCAAGAACGGCTGGGCGATCCCCTACGTCACCGAGAATTGGCGCGGCCAGAAGCCGACCTTCGACGTCGTCAACGGCGACACCGGCGAGGTCGTGTTCGCTGCCGGCACCAAGATCACCCCGCGCGCGGCCAACAAGGCGGCCAAGGACGGCCTTCAGAACCTCGTCATCCCGACCGAAGAGATTTTCGGCCGCTATTCGGCCTACGACCTGGTCAACGACTCCACCGGCGAGATCTACATCGAGGCCGGCGACGAGGTTTCCCCTGAGAATCTCGACAAGCTCGACCGCGCCGGAATCGACCGGATCGAGCTGCTCGACATCGACCATGTCTCGACCGGCGCCTGGATCCGCAACACGCTGAAGGCCGACAAGGCCGAGGACCGCGACCAGGCCCTCTCCGACATCTACCGGGTGATGCGCCCCGGCGAGCCGCCGACGCGCGAGACCGCCGAGGCCCTGTTCGCCGGCCTGTTCTTCGATCCCGAGCGCTACGACCTCTCGGCCGTCGGCCGCGTGAAATTGAACATGCGCCTCGAGCTCGACGTCGAGGACACCGTGACGACGCTCCGCAAGGAGGACATCATCGCGGTCGTGAAGACCCTGGTCGACTTGAAGGACGGCAAGGGCGAAATCGACGACATCGACAATCTCGGCAACCGCCGCGTGCGTTCGGTGGGCGAGCTGCTCGAGAACCAGTACCGCGTCGGCCTGCTCCGCATGGAGCGCGCCGTCAAAGAGCGCATGTCCAGCGTCGACGTCTCGACGGTGATGCCGAACGACCTCATCAACGCCAAGCCGGCGGTGGCCGCGGTTCGCGAATTCTTCGGCTCCTCGCAGCTGTCGCAGTTCATGGACCAGACCAACCCGCTGTCCGAAGTCACCCACAAGCGCCGCGTCTCGGCCCTCGGGCCCGGCGGTCTCACCCGTGAGCGCGCCGGCTTCGAAGTCCGCGACGTCCACCCGACCCATTACGGCCGGATTTGCCCCATTGAGACTCCGGAAGGGCCGAACATCGGCCTGATCAACTCGCTCGCCAGCTTCAGCCGGGTGAACAAGTACGGCTTCATCGAGACTCCGTACCGCAAGGTGATCGACAACAAGGTCACCGACGACGTCGTCTACCTCTCCGCCATGGAAGAGGGGAAGCACACGATCGCCCAGGCGAACGCAGAGCTGACCGAGGACAAGAGCTTCGGCGAGGAGATCGTTTCCTCCCGCCGCGCCGGCGACTTCCTGATGGCGCCGCGCGACCAGATCACGCTGATGGACGTCTCGCCCAAGCAGCTCGTCTCGGTCGCGGCCTCGCTGATCCCGTTCCTGGAGAACGACGACGCGAACCGCGCTCTGATGGGATCGAACATGCAGCGCCAGGCGGTGCCGCTGATCCGCGCCGAGGCGCCGCTGGTCGGCACCGGCATGGAAGAGACGGTGGCCCGCGATTCCGGCGCCGCCATCTCGGCCCGCCGCACCGGCGTCGTCGACCAGGTGGACGCGACCCGAATCGTCATCCGCGCGACCGAAGAGGTCCTCGAACCAGAACACCTGCATCAACCAGCGTCCGCTGGTGAAGGTGGGCGACATCGTGCGCAAGGGCGACGTCATCGCCGACGGTCCCTCGACCGAGATGGGCGAGCTCGCGCTCGGCCGGAACGTGCTCGTCGCGTTCATGCCGTGGAACGGGTATAATTATGAGGATTCGATCCTGATCTCCGAGCGGATCGTGAAGGACGACGTCTTCACCTCGATCCACATCGAAGAGTTCGAGGTGATGGCCCGCGACACCAAATTGGGGCCGGAGGACATCACCCGCGACATCCCGAACGTCGGCGAGGAAGCGCTGCGCAACCTCGACGAGGCGGGCATCGTCTATATCGGCGCCGAAGTGGAGCCGGGCGATATTCTCTGCGGCAAGATCACGCCGAAGGGCGAATCGCCGATGACGCCTGAGGAAAAGCTCCTCCGCGCGATCTTCGGCGAAAAGGCCTCGGACGTCCGCGACACCTCGCTCCGCCTGCCCCCGGGCGTGGCCGGCACGGTGGTCGAGGTCCGCGTGTTCAACCGCCACGGCATCGACATCGACGACCGTACCCGCGCTATCCAGGCCGAGGAGAAGGATCGCCTGAGGAAGGACGCCGAGGACGAGCGTTCGATCCTGAAGCGCGCCAGCTATTCGCGCCTCAGGGAAATGCTGAACGGCCAGACCGCCACTGCCGCCCCCAAGGGCGTCAAGAAGGGCGCGACGGTCGATGAGGCCCTTCTCGACAGCGTCGAGCCGCACGAGTGGTGGAAGTTCGCGGTCAAGGACGACCGCGTCCAGTCCGACCTCGAGGCGACCCGCACGCAATATGAGGAAGCCGAAGCGACGATCCGCCGCCGGCTCGAGGACCGCATCGAGAAGCTCGAGCGCGGCGACGAGCTGCCGCCGGGCGTGCTGAAGATGGTCAAGGTGTTCGTCGCGGTGAAGCGCAAGCTTCAGCCGGGCGACAAGATGGCCGGCCGTCACGGAAACAAGGGCGTCATCAGCCGCATCCTGCCCAATGAGGACATGCCGTTCCTCGAGGACGGGACCCCGGTCGACATCGTCCTCAATCCGCTCGGCGTGCCTTCGCGCATGAACGTCGGACAGATTTTCGAGACCCACCTTGGCTGGGCCGCGCGCGGCCTCGGCAAGCAGGTCTCGGAGATGCTGGAAGGCATTCAGGACCGCGGTCAGGGCATCCTCGGCAAGGACGTCACCGACATCCGGGCCAAGCTCAAGGACATGTACGGCGAGAATTATCACGCCGACATCGACGCCCGCGACGACGGCGACGTGATGGAGCTTGCCTCCAACCTGGTCGGCGGACTTCCGATGGGCACCCCGGTGTTCGACGGCGCCCGCGAGGCGGACGTGTCGGCGATGCTGGTCAAGGCGGGTCTCGACCCGTCGGGCCAGGTCGTCCTGTTCGACGGCCGCACCGGCGAGGCGTTCGACCGCAAGGTGACCGTGGGCTACATCTACATGCTGAAGCTCCACCACCTCGTGGACGACAAGATCCACGCGCGTTCGATCGGGCCGTACAGCCTCGTCACCCAGCAGCCGCTGGGCGGCAAGGCCCAGTTCGGCGGCCAGCGTTTCGGCGAGATGGAGGTCTGGGCGCTCCAGGCCTACGGCGCCGCCTATACGCTGCAGGAGATGCTGACGGTGAAGTCGGACGACGTGATCGGCCGAACCAAGGTCTACGAGGCGATCGTCAAGGGCGACGATACGTTCGAGGCCGGCATCCCCGAGAGCTTCAACGTGCTGGTCAAGGAAATGCGCTCGCTGGGCCTCAACGTGGAATTGAACAGCCACGCGCTCGACGAGGACGGCTTCCAGAAGGCCGCGGAGTAGCGATTAGAGCCCCTCTCCCCATGGGACCCCATCAAAGTAGTACTTTGATGGGAACCCGGCGGGAGAGGGGTTGGGGTGAGGGCAAGAGTGCGTCGCGGCACAATGCCCTCACCCTCCCACCGCCTGACGGCGGCGGGCCCCTCCCTCTCCCCTGCAGGGAGAGGGGCAGAAGATTTAGAGGACAGTGCACATGAATGAACTGACCAATTTCGCCAATCCGGTCGCCAAGCCGGAGACGTTCGACATGATCAAGATCGGGATCGCTTCCCCGGAGCGGATCCGTTCCTGGTCGTTCGGCGAGATCAAGAAGCCCGAGACCATCAACTACCGCACGTTCAAGCCCGAGCGCGACGGCCTGTTCTGCGCGCGCATCTTCGGTCCGATCAAGGATTACGAGTGCCTGTGCGGCAAGTATAAGCGCATGAAGTATAAGGGCATCGTCTGCGAGAAGTGCGGCGTGGAAGTGACCGTCTCCAAGGTCCGCCGCGAGCGCATGGGCCATATCGAGCTGGCCGCGCCCGTCGCCCACATCTGGTTCCTGAAGTCGCTGCCGTCGCGCATCGGCCTCCTCCTCGACATGCAGCTGAAGCAGCTCGAGCGCGTCCTCTATTTCGAGGACTATATCGTGATCGAGCCGGGCCTGACCCCGCTCGAGAAGTTCCAGCTCCTCACTGAGGACGAGCTCCTCAGCGCCCAGGACGAATATGGCGAGGATGCTTTCTCGGCCGGAATCGGCGCCGAGGCCGTGCGCGTCATGCTGGAGAGCCTCGACCTCGAAGGCGAGCGCGAGCAGCTTCTGAAGGAGCTCAGCGAGACCAAGTCCGAGCTCAAGCCCAAGAAGATCATCAAGCGCCTGAAGGTCGTCGAGTCCTTCCTGGAGTCGGGCAACCGTCCGGAGTGGATGATCCTCGAGGTCATCCCGGTGATCCCGCCGGAGCTCCGCCCGCTCGTCCCGCTGGACGGCGGCCGCTTCGCGACGTCCGATCTGAACGACCTCTACCGCCGCGTCATCAACCGCAACAACCGCCTGAAGCGGCTGATGGAGCTGCGCGCTCCGGACATCATCGTCCGCAACGAAAAGCGCATGCTCCAGGAGGCGGTCGACGCTCTGTTCGACAACGGCCGCCGCGGCCGGACCATCACCGGTGCCAACAAGCGTCCGCTGAAGTCGCTGTCCGACATGCTCAAGGGCAAGCAGGGCCGCTTCCGCCAGAATCTGCTCGGCAAGCGCGTCGACTATTCGGGCCGTTCGGTCATCGTCACCGGTCCGGAGCTGAAGCTCCACCAGTGCGGCCTGCCGAAGAAGATGGCGCTCGAGCTGTTCAAGCCGTTCATCTACTCGCGCCTCGACGCCAAGGGTCTCTCGATGACCTTGAAGCAGGCGAAGAAGTGGGTCGAGAAGGAGCGCAAGGAAGTCTGGGACATCCTCGACGAAGTCATTCGCGAGCATCCCGTGCTTCTGAACCGCGCGCCGACGCTCCACCGTCTCGGCATCCAGGCGTTCGAGCCGGTGCTGATCGAGGGCAAGGCGATCCAGCTTCACCCGCTGGTTTGCGCCGCGTTCAACGCCGACTTCGACGGCGACCAGATGGCCGTTCACGTTCCGCTGAGCCTCGAGGCCCAGCTGGAAGCGCGCGTCCTGATGATGTCGACCAACAACATCCTCTCGCCCGCCAACGGCAAGCCGATCATCGTTCCTTCGCAGGACATGGTGCTCGGCCTCTATTATCTGTCGATGGAGCGTGAGGGCGAGCCGGGCGAAGGTGCGATGATTTCCGACATGTCGGAAGTCCACCAGGCGCTCAACGCCGGCGCCGTCACCCTGCACACCAAGATCGTCAGCCGCGTCCCGCAGACCGACGAGCAGGGCAAGACCTACATGAAGCGCTTCGAGACGACCCCGGGCCGCATGCTGCTCGGCGAGACTCTGCCGAAGAGCCACAAGGTGCCGTTCGAGACCGTCAACCGCCTCCTCACGAAAAAGGAGATCGGCGACGTCATCGACACCGTCTACCGCCACACCGGCCAAAAGGAGACGGTGCTGTTCGCCGACGCGATCATGGGGCTCGGCTTCCGCCACGCCTTCAAGGCCGGCATCTCGTTCGGCAAGGACGACATGATCATCCCGCACGAGAAGGTGGGCCTCGTCGACGAGACCCGTGCGCTCGTGAAGGATTATGAGCAGCAGTATCAGGACGGGCTCATTACCCAGCAGGAGAAGTACAACAAGGTGATCGACGCCTGGAGCCGTTGCGGCGACCAGGTGGCGAACGCCATGATGGAGAAGATCAAGGCGCAGCCGAAGGACGAGAACGGCCGGATGGCGCCGATCAACTCGATCTACATGATGGCCCACTCCGGCGCCCGCGGTTCGCAGGCCCAGATGAAGCAGCTCGCCGGAATGCGCGGCCTCATGGCCAAGCCGTCGGGCGAGATCATCGAGACGCCGATCATCTCGAACTTCAAGGAAGGCCTGACCGTCCTCGAATATTTCAACTCCACCCACGGCGCCCGCAAGGGCCTCGCGGA
>VBAE01000055.1 GCA_005882415.1 Alphaproteobacteria bacterium
GGATTTCGCGCTCGCCGATGGCCGCGCCGCTCTCCAGTCGTGTCAGGGCGTTAATCAGCCCGGCGGTATGGGTCTGATAAGTCGACGCCTGCGGGTCGAGCACGTTTTGGGTTGCACCCATGCCCATGTCCCAGAGCGTGTTCTTGAGCCCTGGTTCTCCGGAGCGCGAGCGTGCGCCGAGCGCCATCTCGACGGTGCCCGGGACGTAGGGCTTCGCTGCGCCGCCACGCAGCATCCCCTCGATCTTAGCCAGCTGGCCCTCGATGACACGGGTTTGCGCCATCGCGTTCGAGCGGTCGGCGGTGGCCAGCGGGGTCTCGCCGCCGCTCTCGATGGTCGTGACTTGAACGCCTGAGTTCGGGTCGGTGACGGTGCGGGTCTTGCTTTCCGGTCTGACGGCGGGCGGCACTCCGGCCGCCGCCGCGTCGGCCGGTGTGGTTCGCGCAACAGGCCCGGACTGCGGGCCGGTGCCAGCACCGCCCGGCGTGGTCCCTCCTGGTGCAGGATTAGCTGGCGGCGGCAGGAGCGTGCGCGGATCGATAGACCCCGGCGGCCTCGGCGCCTGAGTGATGACGGTCTGGCTGGCGCCGTTCTCGCCCTTTCGGGTCTCGACTTTGGGATCGTGCAAGGCGCTGTCGACTTCGATCCAAGCCCGTAGTTCGTCTGGTGTCAGCGAGCCCTCGCGTTGCTTCTTCTCGTAGGCGAGCCTGGCGCGCCGGTACGTGATCGTCTCGGCGTTTGAGCCTGCGAGCGGGTCCTCGGCGGCCGGAGGCGCGTTCGGGTCCGGCACGTCGGAGCCGCGCAGGATGGAGCCGTCCGGCCGGATAACGGTCTGCGTCTTGCCGTAAGAAATCTGGCCCTGGACCGGACCCTCTGCCGGGAGCCCGAGCTGACGGCGCCGCTCCGGCGTCATGTAGACGGTGCTGTCCTGCGAGACGTGGAGGTCGGCCCCGGCGGCGCGGGTGTTCCGGCCCTGCTCCTGGAGCTGCTCGCGTGTCAGGGCTCCAGCCTGCTGCTCGCGCTCGCGCTGGAGTGCCGCCTGCGCCTCCATCTCTTTCAGACGGACGGCTTTCTGCTCTTCTTCGAGGACTTGTTGGCGCCGTGCGCCCTCGGTCATGGGTACACTGGCGCTTGGCAGTTTGCCCTCGACCAGGCCGGTGAGACGCCGGGCCTGGTTCTCGTCTTGCGGAATGCCGGTCGAGTAAAGCTGGCCGTAGCCGAGGCCGCCATAGGCGCCCTTCAGTGCACCCTCGGCGGTGGTGCCGTGTAGGATGGCGTTTCGAGCAAAGGTTCTTGCGGCGGCGAGACGATCTGGGAGTGTGGCTCGATCCGGGTTCGGCACCTGCGGCATCGGCCCCATGAAGTCCGGACTTGGGGCAGGTTGCGTCACCGTCTCCGGCACGAAGCGAGAGAACTTTTCCGGTGTCAGCTCGCCTTCGGCGGCACGGGCCGCCGCTTCACGCGACTTTTGCAGCGTGACGAGGTTCTCGTTCTCGATCTGCGTCTGTCGCGCGGCGAGATTTCGGGCGTCGATCTGCGCTTGCAGCGCCATGGCTTCGGCGCGGCGCTTCGGGTCGTTTCCGGCAGTGAGCCCGCCGAGAAGACCGCCGATCCCTTCTCCCCACGAATTATCGTTGACGACGAGTGTGGGCATCGCTCACGCCTTTCCGAATTTGCCGACCATACCACCAAGCGCGCTGGCGATGCCGCCCCACGGATTTGACACCGGGTTGAGCTTCACCGGCTCGATGTTCTGGACCGACTGAAACGCCGAGAGCGAACCCTGGCGCATGTTGTTGGCGAGATTGATGCCTTGTTCGCCCTCGTTCAGCTCAAGGGCGTTCCGGGTCTGAAGGCCGCCCGAGGTGCCGCCGAAAGACTGCGCCGTGGCAAGCGCCCGGATGCGGGCTCTTGCGTCGGCCGTGGCCTTGGAAATCCGTGACCCCATGTCGGCGTTGAACTCCTGGCCGCCCATCGCCTTGCCTTCGAGCAGTGCGGCGTTGCCCTCGGTCTGCGCCGCCACCGCTGCGTTCGGGTCTGCGGCCGGCTCGTTGCCGCCGAGCTTCTCCTCGAGCCGCTCCGCTTCTGCCTGTTGCGCCGTGCCCTGGTTCTCGGGGCTCATGTCCTGGACCGTCGCTGCCCGTGCGCTTTCGGCCTGCTGGCGCATCTGCTCCTGCCGCGCCGCTTCCGCGCGGCGCTCGCGCTCCTGCATCATCATCCATTGATTGTTGAGGTTCTCCTGCTTCTTGACGGCGTTCGCCTGCACCGAGTTCGATGCCAGCGAGGCGGCGGCCGAGAGGCCGCCGAGAACGAGGCTGAGCGGGTCGCACATCTAACAACACTCCCCGTGTCAGGCAGTCCGGACGGCGCCGGAGCCGGACGAGTTGACGCCATTGTTACGGACCCGGTTGAACGGGTCGTTGGCGTTGCCGAAGGCGTTGCCGAGACCGATGGCGGCAATCTTGAACAGGTCGCCCATCGGCGACAGCGGCGGGGTCTGCTGCGAGATGGTCTTGGTTCTGGCGAGAGCTTCGTTCGCCGCCATCTCCGGGTTCTCGGTCGCGTAGAGCTGATTGATCAGCGACGACTTGTCCGAGGCGACCTGGCGCCGGAGGCCGCCGAGGCTGTCCTGAATTTGGCTCTCGATCTGACCCTTGTTGAGCGTGTTCTGACTGCCGAGATCGGCCTCGGTGTCCCCGCGCATCGAGGACCAGAGCGTGCCAGCGCCAGCATGAGCAAGGTACGCCTTTTTGCGGGCGTCGCCGTACTGCTTGCTGAGTTCCGGCATGTAGTAGTCGCGCTGGCTGGTCTCGTACCTGTCGTACAGTCCTTGGAACGGGTCTTGTTTCTTGCCGGTGTCGTAGGTCTCATCCCACTCGGCGTCGTACTGTGCATTCGGGTCGCTTGAAGCGCCGATGATGTTGCCTTTCGCGTCGACGACCTGATTGGGATTGGCCGGATCGTAGGTGAACTCGGGGTTATAACGGCCCTCGCTCTTGCCGAAGAGATCGTAGTGCTGCTTGGCGGTGGCTCCCGAAGCGGCGACATCGGGATTGCGGGCGAGGTATCCAGCCTCGTCGAAGCCGGTCGCCGTCTGGCCACTGCCGCCGCCTGCACGCTTGGCGCCTGGGCGACCTTCGGCCTTGCCCATGAGATCATAGTGCTGTCTGGCAGCACCGGCTTGATTGGGGCCGACGGTCGCGGCGGCAACATCGGGATTGGCGGCGAGATAACTCGCAGCGTCGAAATCGTCGACTGGCGCCCCGCCGTCGGCGGGCGCCACGGCTGCGCCGGTACGCGTAAAGAACTTACCGGCCGGGAGATTGCTGCCGCCGACCTTCCCTTTCTGGTGGCGGGTCTCCATGATCGGCACCGGATCGTAGAGCGCGTTGATCGCCGCCGTGCCCTCTTTGAGGCGGGCTTCGCGCAGCATCTCCTTGTAACGCGCCTCGTTCGCCGCGTTCTGCTCCATGATGATCGCGGCCATATTGCTTGCGGCCATGGCTGAGCCCTTTCCTTAGTGAAAGTCGACGTGTCGGCGGTGGCCGGTGTCACGATCCGACCAGGCGTAAAGCAGAAAGTCTTCGCGGTTGCGGCCGAACTCTTCGAGGCGGCCTTCGACATGCGCGCCGAGCGCCGTCAGCCAGCGTTCGCTGTCCTGCCGTTCGGCAAGCGTCCGGCACTCGGCGCGGTGAATTCCTTTGTTCAGGAGGTCCGGCACCATCTCGTTGATGACGTGCCGTGTCATGGCGTGAACGACGAAGTCCCAGCGCGGCGAGCCGAAGGCCCAGACCGAGACGACGCCGGGCCACATCGGGAAGAAACCGATTGCTGCGACCGGCTCGTCGTCGTGCCAGAACAGCGTCCCGAACGGCGCGCAGAAACGCATGATCTCGTCGGTGGCCCGCGCTGGGCTGTCATGCCCTCGGGTCGCGAACAGCTCCTTGTGGTCGAGCGGGCGCAAGCGGGTGATCACGTGCCCGAGCGGGCCTTCCGCCAGAATGGTCTTGCGGATGCTCATGTCGTCTCGTTCTTGTCGTAGTGGATCATGCACGAGGCGAGGGTCGCCGGGCCTGGCGAGGCATTCCTGAAGCGCAGCGCGATATGCGTCGTGTGCCCCATCATTGCGAACTGGCCTTCGAGGAAGGTCGGGCCGGTAACATAACCGAGAAGGTCCTCGGCCGGGAGGTTGCCGGGGTTCATCGCCGCAGAAGCGCTCCAAGCGCCGGTGCAGGCGATGTCGATGGCCCTAAACTGCTTGAACGTCGCCGGGGGCTCCATTCCCGGGAAGGGCGTTGTGACCTCGACCGCCGAGCTGTCGTAAATCTCCGGCGACATGGCGCCGTACTGAAAGACGCGGCCGTCGCTGGCGCGCAGGAAGACGCCGCCGTTCCCCGCCTCGGCGACATCCGTTACGGTGAAACCGAGCGTGTAAATGCTCCAGGCGGTGATCTTCGGATTGGGGAAGTTCGAGAGAACGAAGATGCGATCCGGGAACACCATCCAGTAGCGGCCGGTGTAGGGCTGCAAAGTGGCGATGGCTTGAGACATCCAGGCGGTGCCCATGGTCGAGTAGAGATCGCGGATGAGCGGATCGACCGGCGAGCCGATATCTGACACCGCTGCTGACACCAGCTGCTCGCGGGCTTTCAGCGAGCGAATTCCGTCAGACCCCAAGAACAAAATATCGCCTGACC
>VBAE01000220.1:0-1719 GCA_005882415.1 Alphaproteobacteria bacterium
CCCCGAAGCGAGCGCGGCGACTTCGAATTCCTTGCGGGACGAGAGCATGCGCGACAGCACGGCGCGGGCGATCGGCGAATCGTCGACGATCATCAGCCGGATCGGATCCGATGCCGGGACGCCGCCGCGCCGCCCGGCGAAGGCGGCCGGAGGCGCGTTCACGCCGCCCCGACGATCTGCATCTTGGTGGCGAGGGTTTCCCGGTCGAAGGGCTTCATGACATATTCGTCGGCGCCCGCTTCGAGTGCGGCGCGGATATGGGCGGCGTCGTTCTCGGTGGTGCAGAAAACCACCTTGGGTTGGCATTTGTAATCGCGCTGGCGAAGGGTCCTCAGGAACTCCATCCCGCCCATCACCGGCATGTTCCAATCGAGCAGGACGACGTCGGGAAGCTGCTCCTCGCAGCGGCCGAGCGCCTGGCGCCCGTCCTCCGCCTCGTCGACCGCGAAATCGAGCGTCTCGAGGATATGCCGGGCGACCTTCCGGATCACCTTGCTGTCGTCGACGATGAGACAGGTCTTCATGTTCATTCCCATAAACTTCGCCGAAGGCGGTGAGCCTAGAGCCGATTGGTGATCACAAGCTTAAAGGCCCCTCACGCCGCCTCGGCGAGGTCAGGGCCGGCGATGAGGGAGGCGGTGTCGAGCAAAAGGAGCAGGCGGCCTTCGGCCTCGACCATCGAGCGCCCGGCGCGCCGCCAGCCGCCGGCGAGGCGGGCAGGGAGAGGCGCCGGATCGGCGGAGGCTTCGACCACGTCCTCCACCGCCTCGACCCGGAGTGCGTAGGGATGGCCGTCGCGAACGACGACGATGGCGTCGCGGCATTCCGTTTCGGGAGGCGCGATGCCGAGCGACTTATGGCAGTCGATGACGGTCAGCACGCGGCTGCGAAGTGCGGTGAGGCCGGCGATGTGGGGCGCTCCGCGCGGGATCGGCACCAGCCCCTCCATCTCGACCACCGATTCGACCTCGGCCGCGTCGATCGCGATGCGCCGGCCGCCCAGAGTGACGATGAGGAGGAGTTCGGCCATGTCAGCTCCTTGCCGCGAGCGCGCCGAGCAAAGCGGCGCGGTCGTAGCGGTGGATGGCGCCGCCGCCCGTATCGGGCGAGGCGGTCAGGCGGACGAAGCGGCCCGAGGGCGCATCGCAATGCTCGCCTAGAATGGCGACGTCGGCGGCGTCGCTGCCCGGCTCGCCCGAGCGGACCACGCGGTAGCCGGCCGATTCGACGATCGGGCGAAGGAAGGTCTCCATCCAGGCATCGCCGGCCGGGATGGTGCAGATTGGAAGGCCCTCGCCGCTCCCGGCCCCGGTGCCCTGGGCGAACAGCCAGAAGAGGTCGATTATCTCGACCTGGTCGCCGCCGACGAGGGCAAGGCCGCGGACCTCGCCGGGAATGGCCGCGGGAACGATGGCGCCCGTAAGGGCTGCGATGTCGATCACTTCGGCGAAACCGTAAGCGATCTCGCTCCGGCCATCGCTGAGACGGAGGATTCGGAGCGGGGCATCGGGTGCGGCGTCGACCCCGAACAAGGGGAGGATCGCGCCGTCGACCGCGACGTGGAAACGGCCCGCGCTGGACGCGACCGCGTCTGCGGGGACGTCGAGGATTCGCTCGATCGCGGTCAAGGGAACTGCGCGGCGGGCGCCGGCGAGGATTCGCAAGAGCAGGACCGGGGTGCTTTCCTCCGCCGCTTCGCCCTCGTCTTCCGCGGAGACC
>VBAE01000220.1:1785-25288 GCA_005882415.1 Alphaproteobacteria bacterium
TCATGGTCGAAGAAGCGGTCGACGAGCAGGGCAAAGGCGCCGCTCCCCGCCGGGCGGAGGACGACGAGGCTGCATTCGGCTTCGGGCAGAGCCGAGCCGGCGCCGAGCACGGCCGCGAGGCAGGCGAGCGGGACCCGTTCGCCGCGGATGGTGGCGACCCGGGAGCCGCCGACATCCTCGATCTTGACGGTGCCGCTCGCCACCCGGACGATCTCGTCGATCGCCGAGCGCGGGATGGCGTAGGACTGGCCGCCGGCGCCGACGGTCAGCGCCGGGATGATGGTCAGGGTGAGCGGGACTTTGAGGGTCAGGGTCAGCCCCTCCCCTGCCCTGCTGGCGATGTCGACCAGGCCGCCGATCCGCTCCACATTGGCTCGGACCACGTCCATTCCGACCCCGCGGCCGCTGATCTCGCTGACCTTGCCGGCGGTGGAGAGGCCCGGCGCGAAGACCAAAGCGTTGCGCTGCGCCTCATTGAGCTGGGCGGCGCGCTCGGGCGACAATGTGCCGTTCGCCACCGCCTTGGCGGCAAGCGCGGCGCCGTCGATTCCGCGGCCGTCGTCGCCGACCTCGATCAAGATCTGGTTGCCCGCTTGGCGGGCGCAGACCCGGAGCCGGCCCGAGGGGCGCTTGCCGCGCCTTTTGCGTTCGGCGGGCGCCTCGATGCCATGGTCGATGGCGTTGCGGACGATGTGGGTCAGCGGATCGCGGATGATCTCGATCATCTCGCGGTCCAGCTCGACGTCGCCACCGTCTATCTCGAGCGCGACCTGCTTGCCGAGCTCACCGGCAAGGTCGCGGACCATGCGCGGAAGACCCGCGAAGAGATTGTCGATCCGCTGCATGCGGGTGCGAGTGATGGCGTCGCGCATCTCGGCCACGCACGCCGAGACGCGTTCGAAGGCGGCTTCCACTTCGACTCCCGCCGAGGCGCCGCGGAGGCGCCGGGAGAGGTCGTTGCGCGCGAGCACGAGGTCGGAAACGCCGCTCATCATCCGGTCGAGCAGGTCAATAGGAAGGCGGACGGTGCGGGTGGCGAGCGGCGCGCGGGCGGCGGCGAGTGCCGGCGCGGGCGCGGGCGCCTGCTCGTCCAATGCCGCGACCAGGGCCGCGTCGTCGTCCGCCGGGGCTTCGCCGCCGTCGATCTCCAGGACGAGCTCTCCGATCCGGTCGAGGATTGCCAGGACTGCGCTGACGAGGGCGGAATCGGCTTTTCGCTTGCCGGAGCGGACCTGGGCTAGGGCGTCTTCGGCGGCGTGGCTCAAGGCGGTGAGGCGCGGCAGATCGAAGAAGCCGCAATTGCCTTTGACGGTGTGGACGAAGCGGAAGATCGCATCGAGCCGCGCCTGGTCCCCCGGCGCCGCCTCCCACGCAACCACCTCCCCGGCGAGCGCATCGAGCATCTCCCGGGTCTCAGCCGTGAATTCCTGGATCAGGTCGTCCATGCGGGGGTTATGGACGGGCGCGGGTAAAGAAGGCGTTTACCCTCACCCGTCATGCCGGACTTGATCCGGCATCCATGAACACGGATCGTGTCCGGTTCTCCCCGACCTGTGTTCATGGACTCCGGGTCAAGCCCGGAGTGACGAGGAAGAGGCGGAGATGGCCCGTACCAAACTCGTCATGCCGGACTTGATCCGGCATCCATGAACACGTTCGTGTCCAGTTCTCGATGACCTGTGTTCATGGATCCCGGGTCGAGCCCGGGATGACGGCGGAGGGGCGGAGGCCGCCGTTCCTTACTTACGCCGGAATCTGGGCGCCGATTAGCAGGGTGCCGTCGTCGCCGCCGGCGATCTGGATTTGGCCGCCGGCGTCCTTGACCAGGCAGTGGACGAGCCAGGCGGCGGCGCCGCGGGGGGCTATGGAATGTTCGTCGATCTGGCCGAGCAAAGCGCGCTTCAGTTCGGGGTCGATGACGATGCGGGGGCCCTCGGCGCGGACGACGATGTCTATGCCGGCGTCGCTCTTCTCGGCGCCGATGTCGAGGCGGCCGCCCCTCACGAGCGCGTCGCCGGCGATGAGGGTCAAGTTAAGGAGCACCTTGAGGGCCGATTTGCTCATCGTCGGCTCGTCGACCATCCAGCCCAATTGGATGCGTCCCTCGCCGCCGAACAGGCCCTCGATCGCGACCCGGGCTTCGCGGGTGTCGACGTCGTCGGCGAAACCGCCGGCCGCCCCGAACGCCAGGCGGAAGAATTTGAGCTTGTTGGCGGACGCTCGGGCGCTGTCGGTGAGCAGCTCCAGGCAGCGGGCGCGCATCTCGGGATCGTGCTCGTCGGCGAGAAGCTCAATGCCGTTATTGAGGGCCCCGACCGGGCTCAGCAGGTCGTGGCAAAGCCGCGAACAGAGCAGGCTCGCAAATTCGTGGGATTTCATGCGGGTGGGCGCCCCTGTTCGTGCCGGACCGTCACTGTCTTACGGCCCTGTCTATTGGCCTTTGCGGGGCGCGGTTGCAAGGCGGCTTAGCACCTGCGGCGGGCGGAAATCCGATGCCCTTGATATCGGTTAATTCATCTCCACATCGCTGATCCAATGACCCGGGGGGAGTCGATCATAACCGCCACCATCGCTGCCGACGCCGCCGGGTGGCGCCTCGACCGGGCGCTTGCGGCGGCGCTTCCGGCCCTGTCGCGCGAACGATTGAAGGCGCTGATCTCCAGCGGCCGGGTGACTGGCCCGTCCGGAGAGGCGGTGCGCGATCCTTCGTCCAAGGCGGTGGCCGGGCGCTATGACGTCACTATTCCCGAAGCCGCGCCGGCGCATAATGTGGCGCAGGACATTCCGCTCGTAATCGTGTTCGAGGACGATCACCTGCTCGTCGTCGACAAGGCGGCGGGGATGGTGGTCCATCCGGCGGCGGGCAATGCCGACGGGACTTTGGTCAACGCGCTTCTCCACCATTGCGCCGGGCGGCTGTCCGGGATCGGCGGAGTGGCGCGTCCGGGGATCGTCCATCGGATCGACAAGGATACGTCCGGGCTCCTGGTGGTGGCGAAGACCGACGTCGCCCATGAGGGGCTCGCCGCGCAATTCGCGAAGCACAGTATCGACCGGCGGTACCAGGCGGTGGTTTCGGGCGTTCCCAATCCTCAAGCCGGGTCGGTCGACGCCCCCCTCGCCCGCTCCTCGGCCAATCGGCAGAAGATGGCGATCGTCGCCGAAGGACGCGGAAAACGCGCGGTGACTCACTACAAGATGGTGAGGCCCTTGAAGGAGGCGGCGTTGGTCGAATGCAGGCTGGAGACGGGGCGGACCCACCAGGTCAGGGTCCATATGGCCTCGCTCGGCCACCCTCTGGTCGGCGATCCGGTCTATGGCCGGACCCGCCCGGCCCACCGGGAGATATTGAAAAGGCTGGGTTTTCAGCGCCAGGCACTGCACGCGGCGGAACTGGGGTTCGTCCATCCGGTCTCTAAGGAAAACTTGTCGTTCAAAAGCGCCGTCCCGTCCGATATGCAGGAACTGTTAAGCGCGCTTTTGGTATGAAATTCATGTACCGGCGGCGAGGGGCGAACCCCCGGCGACCGGCACCAGGGAGTGAGACGAAGACCATGGCTGGTACCAAGATCGCGACGATCCCCGCTTCGGGCGGGGAGCCGGGGCTCAACCGTTATCTGAGCGAGATCAAGAAATTCCCGATCCTCGCGCCGGAAGAGGAATATATGCTGGCCAAGCGCTGGACCGAGCATCAGGACACCGATGCCGCGGCCAAGCTGGTCAACTCGCACCTCCGCCTCGTCGCCAAGATCGCGATGGGCTATCGCGGCTACGGCTTGCCGACGTCCGAGCTCATCTCCGAAGGCAATATCGGCCTGATGCAGGGCGTGAAGAAGTTCGAGCCCGAAAGGGGCTTCCGCCTCGCCACCTACGCGATGTGGTGGATCCGCGCTTCGATCCAGGAATATATCCTGCGCTCGTGGAGCCTGGTGAAGATGGGCACCACCGCGGCGCAGAAGAAATTGTTCTTCAACCTGCGGCGGATGAAGAACCAGATCGAGGCGTTCGAGGACGGCGATCTGAAGCCCGCCGACGTCACCAAGATCGCCACCGATCTCGGCGTCTCCGAAGAGGACGTCGTGTCGATGAACCGGCGCATGGCGATGGGCGGCGACACGTCCTTGAACGTGCCGCTTCGCGAGGAAGGCGAAGGCCAATGGCAGGATTGGCTGGTCGACACCGATCCGCTCCAGGACGAGCGGGTCGCCGAGGCCGAGGAGACCAAGGTCCGCCACGAGCTTCTCGTCGAGGCGATGAAGGCGCTGAACGACCGCGAGAAGCATATCCTCACCGAGCGGCGGCTTTCGGACGACCCGAAGACTCTGGAGGAGCTTTCGCAGGTCTATGACGTCAGCCGCGAGCGGATCCGGCAGATCGAGGTTCGGGCGTTCGAGAAGCTGCAAAAGGCGCTGATGAACCTCGCCGGCGAACGCCGCCTTCTGCCGGCGAGCTAGGGCAGGCGACGAGTGACGGACACCGTCATTCCGGCGGTCCGGGATGACGGCAGTGGCGCGGCCGCGGTGACTTCATGGCACGCGTGAAGGCACGCACCCGCCGTGGGTGGTTCGTCCGGATCTTCCTGTGGACCCTGGGCGCCGTCCTCCTCTTCCTCCTCGTCAGCGTGCTTTGGGTCCTCCTCTACCGCTTCGTGAACCCGCCGGTGACCTTCACCATGATCGGCGACCGGCTGGGCGGGCGGAGCATCCAGCAGGCGTGGATGCCGATCGAGCGGATCGACCGGGATATGGTTCGCGCGGTGGTTGCGGCCGAGGATTCGAAATTCTGCAGCCATTGGGGCTTCGACGAGGACGCGATCGCGGCGGCAATGCGGCGCAATGCACGCGGCGGATCGGTGATCCGCGGCGGATCGACGATCAGCCAGCAGACCGCGAAGAACGCCTTCCTGTGGCAGGGCGGCGGCTATTTCAGGAAGGGCCTCGAAGCCTGGTTCACCCTGCTGATCGAGAATATGTGGGGCAAAAGGCGGATCATGGAGGTGTATCTGAACGTCGCCGAGACCGGCATCGGCACTTACGGCGTCAATGCCGGGGCGGAGCGCTATTTCGGCCATGACGCCTCGACGATGAGCAGGATCGAAGCGGCGCGGCTGGCGGCGGTGCTGCCGCTGCCCAAGAAGCGCGGCGTGGTGGCGCCCAAGGGGTTCACCCGGCGCTATGGGAACATGATCTCCGCGCGGATCGGCGTGGTCGGGCGCGACGGGATGGACGCCTGTGTGTACGCCGGTGCTGCTGCGCCGAGGGACGTGCCGGATGCGCCGGTGAAGGCTAGGCCGAAGCCTGCGCGGAAGGCGGCTCCGCAGGCGCCTGTCGAACTGCCGGGTGAGGAGCTTGAGTCGGTGCAGCCCGAAGCCGCGCCGCCGCCTCCTCCCCCTGCTGAGGAAGCGCCGGCGGCGCCCGCCAATTCCGCTTAGAAGGGCATTTTGAAGCCCGGCGGGAGCGGCAGTCCCGCGGTCATCTTCTGCATCTCGCTGTTCGCGACCTGGTCGGCCTTGGACCGCGCGTCGTTGATGGCGGCGGCGATCAGGTCCGCGACCACTTCCTTTTCGGAAGGGACGAGCAGCGATTCGTCGATCGAGACGGAGACGATCCGGCCCTTGGCGCTGGCGCGGATCCTGACCAGGCCGCCGCCGGAGAGGCCTTCGACCTCGATCTTGTCCAAGCCCTCCTGGGCCTTCATCAGCTCGGCCTGTGCGTTCTGGGCCATCTTCATGATGTCGTCGAGATTGGGCATTCAACCGCTCCGTTTGTCGTCATCTTCGAGGGAATAGCCGGCGAGCTCGGCGCCGGGGAAGGCGTCGAACGCGGCCGCAACCAGCGGCGCCTCGAGCACCGACTGGCGAAGCTTCTCCTTGTCCGCTTTCTCCTGATCGAGGAGGGTCGGCTCCGCTTCCTCGTCCGACGCGGTGACCTGCCATTGGGTTCCGGTCATCGCCTTGAGCGCGGAGGCGAGGTCGCGGGCGAAATCGCCGGAGAGCGGCTTCACAGGACGGACGACAAGCTCGGGCGGATCGTAGCGGACGAGGCCGCAATAATCGTGAAGCTGCTGCGCGATCAGAGGCTTGCCGTTGGCGTCGAGGAAATCGATCAGGCCGCGGAAGGTGGCGGGCGCGCGCTGGGTCGTGCCGGCGGCGGGTGCTGCGGGGGCGGACGCGCGGGGGGCGGCCGGAGCGGCCTCGCCGCTGCCGAGGCGCTCGGCCAGCACCGCGGGATCGGGGAGTTCGGAGGCGTGGATGACCCGGAGAAGCGCCATCTCGGCGGCTTCGAGCGGCATCGGCGCCTGGTGGACCTCGGCGAGCCCCTTGAGGAGCAGCTGCCAGAGGCGGTGGACGGCGGCGTAGCTGAGGCGGCTCGCCCAGTCCGAATAGGCCTCGCGCTCCTCGGCCGACTGGGCCGGGTCCTGCGCCCCGCCGACCTTGGCGCGGGTGATGCCGTGGACGCTCTCCAAGAGGCCCCGGACCACCGCCGAAGGCTCGACCCCGAGATCATATTGGTTGCGAAGCGCGGCAAGTGCGCCGGGGGCGTCGCCGGAGAGGAGCAGGCCGAGCAGCCGGCGGATCGCGCCGCGGTCGGAGAGGCCGAGCATCGCCCTCACCTGCTCCGCGCTGACCCCCGCCTCGCCATGGGCGATCGCCTGGTCGAGGATGGAGAGGCCGTCGCGGGCCGAGCCTTCGGCGGCGCGGGCGATCAGGGCCAGCGCCTCGGGCTCGACCTCGACCCCTTCCTTACGCGAGACTTCGGCGAAATGGGCGGCGAGCTGTTCGGCGGGGATGCGCCTCAGGTCGAAGCGCTGGCAGCGCGAGAGGACGGTGACCGGGACCTTGTTGACCTCGGTCGTCGCGAACAGAAACTTAACGTGCGCAGGCGGTTCTTCGAGAGTCTTCAAAAGCGCATTGAACGCGTTCTTGGACAGCATGTGGACTTCGTCGACGATGTAGACCTTGAACCGCGCCGAGACGGCGGCATAGCGCACCGCCTCGATGATCTCGCGCACGTCGTCGACTCCGGTGTGCGACGCGGCGTCCATTTCGACCACGTCGATATGGCGTCCCTCCGCGATCGCCCGGCACGGCTCGCAGATTCCGCACGGATCGATGGTCGGGCCGCCATTGCCGTCGGGGCCGACGCAGTTCAGCGCCTTGGCGATGAGGCGCGCGGTCGACGTCTTCCCCACCCCGCGAACGCCGGTCATCAGGAACGCGTGGGCGAGCCGGTCGCGCTTGATCGCATTGCCGAGCGTCTGGACCATCGCGTCCTGGCCGATCAGCTCGGCAAAGCTCTGCGGCCGGTATTTGCGGGCGAGGACGCGGTAGGGCTGCGCCTTCGCGGGCTGCGGCGGCTCGTCGAGGCCGAGGCCGAAGCTTTCTTCAGGGGAATCGGACATTGCCGGGAGACTAGCCGCTGGAGCCGTCAGTGTCGAAGGCTCAGATGGAATTTGGGGGCTGGGTGGGAGCCGGAACGACCCGGAGCGAAATCGTTACGGCTGCTTCCTTCCGGACCTGACCGGGTTGGCGACAACTCCGTCCGCCCGACTCCCGCGGCGCATATGGGGGATAGTGCCCTTTCAGGCAAGATCGGAGAGGTGCCGGGCCGGATCCATCTTCTCGTGAAGAATCCTCAGCACAACAACGTCCCCCTGCTCCGGCCGGAAATAGAGGTAGTGATGCTGCGCCTTGAGCCGACGGATAATCGGGCTGAAGTCTACCGGCCGAGTGCGGAGCGGGTTGGAAAGGAGAGTTTGAGCGGCCGCACCCAACTCAGCCGTGTAGCGATCCGCCTGCGCCGTGCCCCATTCGGCATCGGTGTAATTCCAGATTTCCTTCAGGTCCGCGACTGCCGGGTCGGCGAACCTCAGGCGGCGCGCGATTTCTTACTCTCCCGAGCCTGGGCAATAATCTCGTCGAAGGTCAAATCGCTGATGCCGCCCCTGTCTCCCTCCGCGATGAGCTCACGAAGCCGGCCGCGACCTTCCTCGGAATCCATGCGGATAAGATGGCGAACGAAATCGCTCGCATTGGCGAAATAGCCGGTGGCGACCTGCGATTCCACGTAGGAGCGCATCTCGTCCGGGAGGGAAACGTTCATCGTAGCCATAAGGGAAAGATCGCCCTCATGGCAAAGATTGTCAAGATTGGGGGTTCTCGCGAGACCCTCCTGGTCAGAGCCAATTACCCCTCCACCACATTTCATGTGGTCCCCCTCCCCCCGAGCTGGCGCTCGCGGGGAGGACTAGCGGCCCTGCATGTTCCTCGCTCCGCCGGGCATTCGGACGGTGAGCGTCTCCAGCTGCCCACCCAGCATGATCTGGCAGGCGAGGCGGGAGGTTCGGGTGACGTGGAGGGCCAGGTCGAGGAGGTCTTCTTCTTCTTCGCTGGCGGGGGGGAGTTTTTCGAAATCCTCGGCGGCGACGATGACGTGGCAGGTGGAGCAGGCCATCTGGCCCTCGCATGTGCCTTCAAGTGGCTGGCCCGCGGCCTGGGCGACGTCGAGAAGGCGGTCGCCGTCCCCGCCTTCCGCTTCCTGGACCCGGGCGCCGTCGTCGGAGATGAAGCGGACGCGAATGAGGGCGAGGGCGCGCAGCAGCTCCTCCTCGCTGGTGTAGCGGCCGAAGCCCAAGCGGATGCTCGAGCGGGCTTCGGCGCCGGACAGGCCGAGGGCGGCCAGGACGTGGCTCGGACGGCCGGAGCCGCTGGCGCAGGCGGAGCCGGCGGAGAAGGCGACCTCGCGGACCTCGGAAAGGAGGCGGACGGCGTCTACCCCTGCTCGGCGGAGGTTGAGGTTGCCGGGGTATCGGCCGCCGGCCGAGCCGTTGAGGGTCCACGACGCCATGGCGTCACGGGCGAGGGAGGCGAGGCGCCTGACATGGGTGCGGTCCGCGTCCCGCCGCTCGACGAGCAGCCGCGCGGCTTCGCCGAAGCCGACGCAGAGGGCGGGCGACAGGGTTCCGGAGCGCAGCCCCCCCTCCTGCCCGCCGCCGTGGAGGAGCGCGTCGAGGGGCGTGCCTTCGCGCACCCATAGGGCGCCGATGCCCTTGGGGCCGTGGACCTTGTGGGCGGAGATGGCGGCCATGTCGCAGGCATGGACCGGGAGCGGGACTCGGCCGAAACCCTGAACGGCGTCGCACAGCACCAGGGCGCCCTTCGCTTTGGCGAGCGCGCCGAGCTCTGCGATGGGCTGGACGACGCCGATCTCGTTGTTGACCAGCATCGCTGCGACGAGTCCGGTGCGATGATCGATGCGGTTTTCGGCGAGGGTAAGGTCGACGAGGCCGTCGAGGCCGACCGGGAGGATGTCGGTTTCGAAGCCTTGGGTTGCTAGCCATTCGACGGTGTCGAGGACGGCGGCGTGTTCCGTGGCGAGGGTGACGATCTTGCGACGGTTCGGCGGGAGACGGGCGGCGGCGCCTTTCAGGGCCCAGTTCAGAGCTTCGGTGGCGCCTGAGGTGAAATAGAGAGTGCCGGAGTGACAGTCACTAGTGACAGTCACTTTCGGAGTGGTGAGGGCCTCCATCACCCTCCCACGCGCCACCTCTATGGCCGCCGCGGCCTCGCGGCCCAGCCTTGAGGGGCTGTGGGGGTTGGCGAATTGCTCCTCGATCCACGGGCGCATGGCGGCGGCGGCTTCGGGGGCGAGCGGGGTGGTGGCCTGGTAGTCGAGGTAGATGGGCGTCTTCACGCAGCCCGGCGCTTGCCTGCGAGGGCGCGCCATTCGGCGAGCAAAGCGTCGATGTCGGCCTCGCTGGTCTGGGGGCCGAAGCTGACCCGGATGACCTCGCGCGCGGCTTCCTCGGTCCAGCCCATGGCGGTCAGGACATGGCTGGTCTTGAGGCTGCCCGAGGCGCAGGCGCTCCCGGCCGAGATGGCGATTCCGGCGAGATCGAACTGCATCATCTGGGCCGCGCCGGTGACTCCCGGCATGCGGTAGGCGGCAATGGTGGCGATGCGGGGGGCGTCGGCGCCGATCACCTCCCCGCCCGAATCGAGGATGCCGGCGTCGAGCTTCGCGCGGAGGCGCACCGCTTCCTCATACCAGGCATGGTCGGCCTCGACCGCGGCGGCGAAGGCCATGATCGCGGGGACGGCCGCGGTGCCTGGGCGGAAACCGCCTTCCTGGCCGCCGATCGCGTCGAGCTTGGACGTGTCGCGGATCAGGAGCGCGCCTATGCCCGGAGGCCCGCCGAGCTTGTGCGCTGCGATCACCAGGAAATCGGCGTCGGGGAGCGGAAGCTTGCCGGCGCTCTGGGCGCAGTCGGTGAGGAGAAGGCCGCCGGCCGCGTGCACCCGGGCGGCGATGTCGGCGATCGGGTGGATGACGCCGGTTTCGTTATTGACCGACTGGACGGCGACCAAAGGCGTCTCCGCCCCCTCCAGCGCGCGGTCGAGATCGTCGAGGTCGAGCGTTCCGTCGGCGCGGACGGCAATCTGCCTCGCGTCGGGTGCGCTCCGAAGGACGGCCGGGTGCTCGACCGAGGAGACGATGAAGCTCTTCGCGCGGGCGCGGCGGAAGACGAGCTCGATCGCCTCGGTCGCGCCGGAGGTGAAGATGAGGGTAGCGTCCGAGCCCAGAGCGGCGGCGATCCGGCGGCGGGCGTCCTCGAGCTGCGCGCGCACCGCCCTTCCCTCCGCATGGGACGAGGAGGGATTGGCCCATACTCCGCACGCTTCCGCCATGGCGGCGGCGGCCTCGGGGAGGATCGGCGTGGTCGAGGCATGGTCGAGATAGATTCGGCGCGGCACGGGTCGGTCCCTTTCAATTGCGCTTGGGGCGCTTCGCCCTATATAGACCGCGCCGGTCGCCGGGGTCAGCCCCTTCGCGGCCTTCCTTTTCCTTCAGATCAGCGCAGGTGCAATGCCCGAAGTCATTTTCCCCGGACCCGAAGGACGCCTCGAGGGCCGATTCAGCCCCGGCCCCCGGCCGCGCGCGCCCGTCGCACTGATCCTCCACCCGCACCCGCAGGGCGGAGGGACGATGAACAACGCCATCGTCCAGGCGATGTACAAGACCTTCGTCCGCCGCGGCTTCGCCACGCTTCGCTTCAACTTCCGCGGGGTCGGCAAGAGCCAGGGCGTGTTCGACAACGGCGTCGGCGAGCTTTCCGACGCGGCGTCCGCATTGGACTGGGTGCAGCAGATCCACCCCGAGGCGGAATCGACCTGGATCGGCGGCTTCAGCTTCGGCGCCTGGATCGGAATGCAGCTGTTGATGCGCCGCCCGGAAGTGCGCGGCTTCATCTCGATCGCCCCGCCGGCCAACATGTACGACTTCACCTTCCTCGCCCCCTGCCCGTCCTCGGGCATCATCGTCCAGGGCGAGGGCGACGAGGTGGTGACTCCGAACGCGGTCCAGAAGCTGGTCGACAAGCTTCGCACCCAGAAGCACATCACCATCCACCACGCCACCATCCCGGGCGCGAACCACTTCTTCGTCAACGAGATGCCGCAGTTGATGAAGGCGGTGGACGATTATCTGGACTTCCGGCTCGACCCCTCCTGCCCGATCCGCTGATCGGACGGCGCGGGGAGGTTCCAGACGACGACGTTCGCCAGCGTGACCGCGGCGGCAAGAATCATCAGCAGGCCGCGCTTGGGGTCGCGCTTGTTGAGGATCAGCCACAGCCCGCCGGCGATCAGCGCGAAGGCGGCGAGGACGGCGATCGCTAGGACGGTGTCGACGAGAGTGGAGCTCATGGGGCTCGGCTGATGCCACAGGGCGCGCGGTTTACGAAGGCTTAAACGGTCGGGCGTAGCTTCCTGCGGATGGACAGGGGTGAGTCATTGGGTGGCTTGGAAGCGGTGATCCTCCGCAACGCCTCCCTGATGCTCGACACTCTGCTGGACAGTGCGGCTTTGGCGCGGCCGGGGGTGGACGCCGAGCGGCACTCCGCGGAGCTGCGCGGGCTCGCCGGGGAACTCGGGAGCCTGATCGTGGCGGTCGAGGCTTTGACTGCCGAGCCGCAGCTCGAAGTGCGCGCGTACTCGTCATCCCGGGCTTGACCCGGGATCCATGAACACGGTTCGACGCAAGTTCTCGCAGGCCTGTGTTCATGGATGCCGGATCAAGTCCGGCATGACAATCTAGGAACAGGTCCTCAGTATCTCCGCATACGCCACCGGGTCGACGTTGCCGCCGGAGACTACCACCACCGTATCATTGCTCACCTCCCCCGCCTTGCCGGCTAGGAGGGCGGCTAAGGCCACTGCGCCGCCGGGTTCGGCGATGATTCGCAAGTTGCGGGCGGCGTAGGCCATGGCTTGGGCGATCTCGTCTTCCGTCACCGCTGCCCCACGGGCTCCATTCTCCCGCAGGGCGCCGAAGGTTAGCGGGGAGACTCGCAGGGTCTGGAGGGCGTCGCAGCGGGTGGGCGGCGGGTTGGGGCCCACGGGGAGGATCTCGCCGGCTTCGAGGGAGCGGCGCATGTCGTCCCAGCCTTGGGGCTCGACCGCGATGACCTGCGAATCGGGGAGAGCGAGCGCGATCCCGCCGGAGAGGCCGCCGCCGCCGCAGGGGACGAGCACCTTGTCCGGGGCTCGGCCGAGCTGTTCGGCGATCTCCACCCCGGCGCTCCCCTGCCCTTCGATCACATCGACATCGTCGAAACTGGGAACGAGCACCGCGCCCTGCTCGCGGGCGAGGCGGGCGCCGATTTCCTCGCGGCTCTCGGTCATCCGGTCGTACTCCACCACTTTCGCGCCCGCCGCCTCGGTGGCGCGGCGCTTCACTGCGGGGGCGTCGGCGGGCATGACGATGGTGGCGGCGATGCCGAGGCTTCGGGCGGCGATCGCCACGCCCTGGGCATGGTTTCCCGAGGAGAAAGCGACGACTCCGCCCCGGCGCTCCGCCTCGCTCATCTGGAGGAGGCGGTTGAAGGCGCCGCGGAGCTTGAAGCTGCCGCCCTGTTGCAGGCATTCGGCCTTGATCCAGACCCTCTTTCCCTCCCAGTCGAGGGGCAGGAGGGGCGTTCGGGTCACGTGACTCGCGATGCGCTCCGCCGCAGCTGAAACACCCTTCGCCGTTGGCACTCTCTCTGTCACGCAAGCCTCTGGTTTCACGAGGGAAAAAGCAGGTCTTTACATGGGGGGAAGCGGCCAATATATCACGCGCCGCTGCCCCATGGGGACTTCCAACAACCGCAAGGCAGCCTCGTCGTCAACTACCACCTTTGGAGGTCCCTTGAGTTGCACACGCACCATAGCGCGCTGGGGCTAGCTATCGCCCCCGTCGGCACCTCGGGTGCCGAGATCGCACAGCAGCGTCCGGTCCAGCCGGTGACGCTTCTTCGTCCGCACGCCGCACGGCGCGCCGCCCGCTTCTTCACGGAGAAGTTCCCGGGCCGGTCGCTCTATGCGGTGAAGGCGAACCCGTCGCCCGAGCTGCTGAAGATCCTGTGGGATTCCGGAATCAGCCATTACGACGTCGCCTCGATCGCCGAGGTTCGGCTGGTCGCGGAGACGCTGCCTGAAGCGGTTCAGTGCTTCATGCATCCGGTGAAGGCCGAGGAGGCGATCGCGGAGGCCTATGCGCTCGGCGTTCGCACCTTCTCGCTCGACACGATGGACGAGCTCGAGAAGATCGTCCGCGCGACGGGGGAAGCCGAGGATCTCAATCTCTGCGTCCGAATCCGCGTGTCGTCCGACCATGCCAAGCTCAGCCTTGCGTCGAAGTTCGGCGCCGAGCCGGGCGAGATGAAGGAACTCCTCTTCGCTGCTCGTCAGGCCGCGGACGCGCTCGGCATCTGCTTCCACGTCGGCAGCCAGGCGATGACTCCGGCCGCTTATTCCGAGGCGATGGAGCGCGTCCGCGCGGCCATCGTCGAGGCGGCGGTCACCGTGGACATCGTCGACGTCGGCGGTGGCTTCCCCTCGGTCTATCCGGGGATGGAGCCCCCTGCCCTCGAAGCCTATTTCGATGTCATCTCGCGCGCGTTCGAGAGCCTGCCGGTTTCCTATTCGGCGGAGCTCTGGTGCGAGCCGGGTCGGGCGCTGTGCGCGGAATATGCGAGCGTCCTCGTCCGCGTCGAGAAGCGCCGGGGCGACCAGCTCTACATCAACGACGGTGCCTATGGGGCGCTGTTCGATGCCGCGCATATCGGCTGGCGCTTCCCGGTGAAGCTCGTCCGCGAGGAGGAGTCCGAGACCCGCGACATGGCGTTCAGCTTCTACGGGCCGACCTGCGACGACCTCGACCATATGGCCGGGCCCTTCTATCTGCCGGCCGACGTGGGTACGGGCGACTATATCGAGATCGGGATGCTCGGCGCCTATGGCTGCGCGATGCGGACCGGCTTCAACGGCTTCGGCACGGCCAAGAGCGAGATCGTCACCGACGAACCGATGGCGACGCTCTACGCCGATGGCGACGCCGGCTGGAATGAAGCGGTTCAGCTCTAGGCAAGCCGCGTAATTATAGTTCGGACGCAAGCTGCGTGGCCTTCGGGAGCCCGGCCTGCGTCCATGTTCAAACCGTCATGCCGGGCCCGACCCGGCATCTATGAACACGGTTCGGGGAGAGTTCTCGCCGACCTGTGTTCATGGACCCCGGATCAAGTCCGGGGTGACGATAGTATGCCGCAAAGGCTGGAGACTGAAAAGTGAACGAGCAGACCAAGATCAACGACACCCGCAAGGCGGAGCTACTCGCCAATGTGGTCGAGCATATCGACATCAAGAGCTTCGACGCTCGCCCGATCGTCGATGCGATGAAGAAGATGAGCTTCACCAGCCGCGACCTCGGCCGGGCCGCCGACATCTACAACCAGATGCTCGCCGACAAGGATTGCTCGATCTTCCTGGTGATCGCCGGATCGACCTCGGCGGGCGGCTGCATGGACCTCTATGCCGAGCTCATCCGCAACAACATGGTCGATGCCGTGGTCGCCACCGGCGCCACCATCGTCGACATGGATTTCTTCGAAGCGCTTGGCCACAAGCACTACCAGGCCCTTGAAATCCCTGACGACGACACGCTTCGCTCGCTCTACATCGACCGGATCTACGACACCTATATCGACGAAGAGAAGCTTCAGGAGACCGACCACACGATCGCCCAGATCGCCAATTCTCTCGAGCCGCGGCCGTATAGCTCGCGCGCGTTCATCCGGGAGATGGGGAAGTGGCTCGTCAAGAACGGCAAGAAGGAGAACAGCCTGGTCAAGCTCGCTTACGAGCATGACGTGCCGATCTTCTGCCCGGCCTTCACCGACAGCTCGGCCGGCTTCGGACTGGTCAAGCACCAGGTCGACGCGATGAAGGCGGGCCGCTCCTACATGACGCTCGATTCGATCGCGGACTTCCGCGAGCTGACCGACATCAAGATCGAGGCGGGCGCGTCCGGCCTGCTGATGGTCGGCGGCGGCGTTCCGAAGAACTTCGTCCAGGACACGGTGGTGTGCGCCGAGATCCTCGGCCACGAGGTCGACGTGCATAAATATGCGGTGCAGATCACCGTCGCCGACGTCCGCGACGGCGCCTGCTCCTCCTCGACGCTCCAGGAAGCGGCGTCGTGGGGCAAGGTCTCGACCGCGATGGAGCAGATGGTGTTCGCGGAGGCGACCAGCGTCATGCCGCTCCTGGCGTCGGACGCCTACCACCGCGGCCACTGGAAGGACCGGGCGCCGCGGCGCTTCGCCAAGCTGTTCGACTAAAAGATCGGGCCGGAGGGGAAACTCTCCGGCCCTTTCTCTATCTCGGGCAGGGGTAGATCGTCGTGAAGGCGCCGAGCAGTGCGAGGCCGGCGTTGCTGCCGCCCTCCTGGGGGCGGGCGCGGAGGAATTGGACCGCGCTGTCGGCGATCGCTTGGTTGGCGGTTCCGGCCGGGAAGCAGAATATCTGCGGGCGGCCGGCGGCGGTGAGCGCGCTCGTATAGGCGTCGGCGGCGCCGAGCACGTAGGCGAGGCAGGCGCCCTTGTCGCTCCCGCAGAGGCCGACCAGGACCCGCGCGGTAACCCGGGTCGGGATGACCGGACCTTGCGGCCGCGCCGGGGCCGGCTGGGCCTGCTGCGGAGCGGAACGCGCGGGGGCGGTCCGGGCCGGCGCCGGACGGCTCTGGGGCGCGGACTGGACCGCCACGGCAAGGAGCATCGCCGCCCCGATTTGAAGAAATGCCATCCGTTCGAACTCCTTACGCGAAACGCCTGTTCGCCTCAGTCTAGCGCAGCTTCGCGCTTTTGACAGCCGCCCCCGCAACCGCCACTCTGCGCGCTTTCCAAGGGGGGAAATTGAACATGGATAGCCCGATCATCGCGCCCGTCGTGGCGCTCGTCGCCTGGTCGCTCGTCGTCATGATTTGGATGGTGGTCACGCGGATGCCGGCAATGAAGAAAGCCGGGATCAACTTGAAGGGTCTGAAGGGCGGACGCCCAGGAGCGCTGGACGGGGTGCTCCAGGAGCAGGTCCAGTGGAAGGCGCATAATTACAACCATCTGATGGAGCAGCCGACGCTGTTCTACGCCATCACTTTGTCGCTTGCCCTGCTCGGCGCCGGGGGCGGCTTCAACCTCTACCTCGCCTGGGCCTATGTCGTGCTGCGGGTGCTTCACTCCCTGGTGCAGGGGACGATCAACCTGATCGCCTATCGCTTCGCCCTGTTCGCTCTATCGTCGCTGGCGCTGATCGCGCTCACGCTGCACGCGGCGATGGCGCTGCTCCACCACCATATGTGAAGCAGCCGACCAGCTCGACATGGGTGGACCAGCGGAATTGGCCGACCGGCTTCACCCAGGCTAGCCCATAGCCGCCCTCGACCAGCGCCTTGGCGTCGCGCGCGAAGGTGGCGGGGTTGCACGAGACATAGGCGATCCGCGACACCGCGGCGCGGGCGAGGAGGGCGACCTGCTCCTTCGCGCCGGCGCGCGGCGGATCGAGCACGATGGCGTCGAAGCGGGCGACCTCCTTCGCATCGAGCGGATTGCGGAACAGGTCGCGGTGATCGACGAAGAGCTGGCGCTGGGTGCGGTTGGCGGCGGCCTTGAGCGCGAGCGCGGAATCGCGCGCGGCTTCGGCGGCGAGGATCCGGCCGTCCAGCGACAGAGCGAAGGTGCCGAGGCCGGCGAAGAGATCGGCGACGATCGGCGCGCCGGCGACGGCTTCGCGCACGGCCGCGACCAGGGCCGCCTCCCCTTCCGCGGTCGCCTGGAGGAAGGCGCCGTGGGGGAGCGGGACTGGCACGCCGCCCAAAGTGACAGTCACCGGCTCGGGCTCCCAGCGGGTCTGCGGGCCGTAGCCGTCGTCGATGGCGAGGCGGGCGAGGCGGTGCGTCTGGGCGAAATCGGTGAGCGCTTCGGAGGCGGCGAGGCCGTCCGCCTCGACCTTCTCGAGCATCAGGTCGACGCCCTGGTCGGCGAGGGTCATTCGCACCCCGGCTGCGCTCCTCGGGCCGATGAGGGTGGCGAGGAGAGAGCGGAGCGGTGCGACGAGGGCGAACAGCTCGGGGCGGAGGATGTGGCACTCGCGCATGTCGACGATTCGGTGCGAGGCCTCCGCGTTGAAGCCGAGCAGCACCTGCCTGCCGCGCCGTTCGGCCCGCAGCGAGGCGCGGCGGCGGCTGTTCGGGGGCGAGATGTGCGGGGCGAGCAGCTCGGGGGGGTCGAGGCCCTGCGAGGTGAAGGCCGTGGCGATGCGGTCGGCGAGGTAGGCGGCGAAGGCAGAATCGTCGAGCTGCTGGAGCTGGCAGCCGCCGCATTCGGGGAAGTGGCGGCACGGCGGCACCTGGTGGTGGGGGCCGGGGATGAGCTCGCCACTCTCGGTTACGGTGTCGCCGGGGGCGGAGAGCGGCACGAAGCGACCGGCGTCGGTCACCCCCTCCCCGCGGGCGGCGATGCGGATGACAGTCTCGGTCACAGGCACTCGGCCACGGCTTGGGGGAGCGCGGCGACGAGGTCGTCGGCGATGAGGGCGGGGCCGGCGAGCTGGGCGGCGCGGCGGTGGAGCCATGCGGCGGCACAGGCGGCTTCGAACGGTTCGAGGCCGGAGGCGCGCATCGCCGCTGCGATCCCGGCGAGGACGTCGCCGGTGCCGGCGCTGGCGAGCCAGGGCGGCGACGGCGGCAGGATCGCAGCGCGGCCGTCGGGGGCGGCGATCACCGTGTCAGCACCCTTGTAGACGATCACCGCCTTGTGCTGCGCCGCCGCCCGCCGCGCCTGATCGACCTTGCTTCCGGAGCGGTCGGCGAGGAGCTGGGCGAATTCGCCTGCGTGAGGCGTGAGGATCGGCGTTTCCGGGAGGGCGGCGAGGCTGGGGAGGATGTGGAGCGCGTCGGCGTCGAGGATCAGCGGCTTACCGGTGGCGACGGCCTGGTCGAGCAACGCCCTCGCTTGGGGGCCACGGCCGAGGCCGGGGCCGATGAGCAGCGCGTCGACTCGCGGGTCGTCGAAGGAGCCGCCCTGGACCACTGCATTCGGCACATTGCCGTCGGACGCGGTGAGGCGGACATAGCCGGCACCGGCGCGCAGCGCGGCGGCCGAGCAGAGAGCAGCGGCGCCCGGCATTTCTCCGGCGGCGACGGCGACATAGCCGCGGCTGTATTTGTGGTCGTCGGGGCCGGGTGTGCGGAGTTTGGGCCTGGCGATTTCGTGGACGGTAGAGACGATAGGCACGCCGATATCGGCGACGACCAGCCGGCCCATGTGCCTCGCCGCAGGCTGGAGCAGGTGGGCGGGCTTCAGGGAGCCGAAGGTGATTGTGAGGTCAAAATCCGGAACCGGCGAGAGGAGTGCTCCGTCGTCGGTCGCAACTCCGCTGGGGAGATCGACGGCGACCCTAACCTGCGCTTGGGCGGCGAGTTCGGCCAGGCGCTCCGCAGCATCCAGACCGCGCGTGAGGCCGGTGCCGAACAGCGCGTCGACCAGCACCGAAGCGGGCTGGGCTTCCTCCAGCGCCACCACCGCACCCATCCATCCCTCGCGCGCGGCGCGGGCGGCAGGGGTCTTCGGCTCGGCGAGGGCGGCCACCTGCACGGGCACCCCCGCTTCCGCCAGCCGTCGCGCGATCACATAGCCGTCGCCGCCATTGTTTCCGGGGCCGCAGAGGATCAGCGCCGGAGCCATGCCCGCATAACGCCGGATCGCTTCGGCGGCGGCGCTGCCTGCCCGCTCCATCAGCACCTCTGCGGGCGTGCCGGCGGCAATGGCGGCATCCTCGGCTGCGCGCATCTCCCCGGCCGTCAGGATCGGCCGGCCGGTCACTGTTTGACGGTGGCGGGGAGCCGGTAGCGGTCGCCGGAGAGGGCGACCTCGATCCGGTTCCTGTCGATGACGCTGACCTTCGCCTCGTCGGCGCCGTCGGCCGCGACCACGCCGCGCCCGTCCCTGGTGACCAGCAGCCGGCGGAAGCTGCCGTCCGGGGCGCGGACGGTGAGGGTCAGGCCTTCGGGGCCGGCGATCCGCTCGATCGTGCACCGCCGCTCGAACACGGCCGAGCCGGCGAGCGCGCATTCCACCTTGTCGGCGGCTTCGGCGGCGGAGGCGTCGGCCTTCTCGCGCGCGCCCTCCGGGTCCGACCCGCAGGCGGCGAGGAGTAAGGCAAGGCCGAGCATCGTCCGCATCGGCGCGCTTCTGGTCGATTGGCCGCCCTCAGGCAAGGGTCAGCGCTTCGAACGGAGCGCGGCGAGGCGGGCGTGGAAGTCGTCGCTTCCGAGCAGGGCGTCGAAACTCTCGTCCTGCTCGGCGGAGCTACGTACGCCCGCCTCGGCGAGGGCGATGCCGCGCTTCAGGGCGGAAATGCTGGCGGCGCTGTTGGCAATGATTGCCGAGAGGAGCCGCTCGATATCGCGGTTCGGCGGGAGGTCGGCGAGGCCGATCCGGGCGGCTTCGTCGCAATCGATGGTGAGGCCGCCGAACAGGAGCCGGGCGGCATTGCTGCGTCCCACGAGGGAGACCAGAGCGTGGACGTCCTCCTGCGGGTAGGAGATGCCCATCTTGGCCGGCGTGATCGCGAACATCGCCTCCGGACCGGCGAGGCGGAGGTCGCACGCCAGCGCCAGTGCCACCCCCGCGCCGAAGCAGGGTCCCTCGATGATGGCTATAGTGGGGATGGAGAGATCGCGGATCGTGTCGAAGGCTTCGCGCATCGCCTCGCGGAAGCGGACGCGCATCTCCGGATGTGTCTGGAGGATGGAGAATTCGCTGATGTCCGCGCCGGCGCAGAAGGCGGCGCGGCTGCCCTTGATGAGGAGCAGGCGGGCGCGCTGCCCGGCCTCGCGGGCGAGCTCAGCGATGCGCCGCCAGCCGTCCATCGGCACGGCGTTGCGCATCTCCGGGCGGTTGAGGCGAAGCATCGCGACGCCGTCTTCATAGCTCAGGTCGAACATGGCGCCCGATGTGCCGTGCGCCGCCCGCGATGTCGCGCGAAAAAAGGCCGGCCGCCCGTGGGAGCGACCGGCCTAATGGGACATGGCGCCTGCCCTGCGGGAGCCGGGCTGGGACCATGAGCGAATGTCCGCACAGGCTCAGGGCCCAGGCTTCGACTCGTCCGCGGCTGAGGGAGCAAGGAGCGTGCCATGACGCAAGGGTGCGGGAGACGATGGTTAAGGCGCTGGAAGTGCGTCTCTTTGCGGGACGCGTGGATCAGCGGAGACGGGTGGCGAGGTGCCACCAGGCCGGGTTTAGCGCTTCCGACGCGGCGTCGCGGTCGCTTTCCGAGGAGAAGAGGGCGAAACAAGTAGCGCCCGATCCCGACATGCGGACGAGGGTCGTGCCGGGTGCTTCGCGGAGAGCGGCGAGGACCTCGCCGATCTCTGGGACCAGGGGAAGCGCCGGCTCTTCCAGGTCGTTGCGGGAGGCTTCCGAGAGCGGGCCGCGGTCGACTCCGTCCCAGGCGGCGAAGACGGCGGCGGTGGAGAGGGGGACGCGCGGGTTGACGAGGAGGACGGGAGTTCCGGTGAGGGCGGTGTCGGCGGGGTGGAGATCGTCCCCCCTCCCCGTCCCCATTGCGGCCTGGCTGGCGAGGCAGGCGGGGACGTCGGCGCCGAGGCTTCGGGCGATGGCGTGGAGCTCCTCATCCGGCAGCTCGGCCTGCCACAGCCGCTGGAGCAGGCGCAGCGCTCCCGCCGCATCCGCAGAACCGCCGCCGATTCCGGAGGCGACCGGAAGGCGCTTGTCGAGGGTCAGCGCTGCGCCGGCGTCGATCCGAAGTTGGTCGCGCAGGGCATAAGCGGCGCGGAGGACGAGATTGTCCGGTCCCAGCGCCTCCGCGAACGGCCCCGTCACTTCGAGGCTCAGCGCGTCGGCAGGTTCGGCGGTCAGCGCGTCGCCATCCTCGCAGAAGGCGAACAGCGTCTCGATCCTATGATAGCCGTCAGCCTCCCGCGCCCGGACGTGGAGGGCGAGGTTGAGCTTGGCGTAGGCAGTCTCGCGCATCAGGGCGCGGCGAGGTCCGGCTTAAGCCCAGCGTCGATCTTCGCCCGGATTCGGGTCGACGCCTTAGTGTCGGCATAAGGCAGAGCCGCGTTCCAGGCGTAGCGCGCCTCGAAGCGGCGGCCGGCGCTGTAATAAGCGTCGCCGAGATGCTCGTTGACGGCCGGATCGGCGGGCTGGCCCTGGGCGGCGCGCTCCAGCGCCTGGATCGCCTCGCCCGTCTTGCCGCGCAGGAACAGCGCCCAGCCCAGGGAATCGGTGATCGCCGCATCCTGCGGCTGCAAGCGGCTGGCCTCGCGGATCAATTTCTCGGCCTCGTCCAGATTCTCCCGCCTCTCGAGCTGGGAGTAGCCGAGATAGTTGAGGACCGTCGCTTCGTTGGGGGCGAGCCGGTAGGCCTCCTCGAGCGACGCCTTCGCCTCGGTCCACTTGCCCGCCTTCACCAGCGCGTCGCCCCGGAGGAAGCGCAGGGTCCAGGGGGCGAGCATGGTTTTGCCGGTGGGATCGGCGGCGATCGCCCGGGAATACGCGTCGGCGGCCTCGTCGGGGCGGCCGAGCTGGCGGTAGACATTGCCGAGGCGCATCCAGTCGAGCGCGGCGGCGCCCGGGCCGGCGACGGTGCTCCGCGCAAGGGCGAGCGCCTCTTCCCCTTTCCCCGTCTCGGCGAAAAGCTCGATCCGCCGGTCCTCGACTCCGGAGGCATAGGGATCGGCGGGCGAGATTCGAGCGAGCGCGGCGAGCGCGGCCTCGTTCCGGTCCTCGGCGTGGAGAAGGTCGGCGACGGCGAGCCAGGCATTGCCGTCGGATGGGTTCAAGAAGGTCGCGAGGCGGGCGAAGCTCAGGGTCAGCTCCGGCACGCGCTGGCCGGAGAGGTCGGACGCGATCCGCACCAGGAAATCGGCGATCCCCGCCGGCGCGGTATCGATCGCGCCCGGGATCTTCTTCCCTGCCTCGATCGCCGCCGCGGCAGCGGAGGCTGCATCGCCGCCGCCCTTCAGCAGCGCAAGCGCCTGCTCGCGTTCGCCCTTGCGGGCGAGAAGCGCGGCGGCGGCAATCCGAAGCCGCTCGCCGCGTGCGTCGCCGCCGGCGGGGGTGAGGAGTTCGGCGACGCCCTGCTTCTCCTTGCCGGTGGCGAGGAGGATCAGCGGGCGATGCTCGGCGGTGTAGGTGGCGGCGAGCGTCTGCTCGGGCTTGGTCGCGAGCAGGGCGATCGGGTCGCCCTTGTGCGAGCCCAGAGCGACCCAGGCGCGCAGCGTCGGCGCCATGAAGGAGAAGACCTCGTCCTTGTCGATCCGGTCGACCTCGGCCGCCGCGGCTTTCCAGTCCTTGCGCTTCACGGCATCGCCGAGCAGCAGCAGCCGAGCGTCCGGGGCGAGCTTGTCCTGCTTCTCGAGCGCCCGCGCGGCGGTCAAAGCAAGAGCTTCGTCGCCGATGCTGATCGCGTGGGAGAGGGCGCTCGACGCCACCGTCTCGTCGCCCGGCGCGAGCGCCAGGGCGGCGGCATAGCCCCGCCCCGCCTGCGCGTCCTCGCCCACCGTCTGCGCCGCCCGTGCCTGCACATAGGTGCGAAGCGCGTCCTCGGGGCTCCGCGCCGCACCAGCGGGGGTGGCGCTGAGGAGCAGTGCGCCTGCGATCAAGCTACATGTTCGGGTAATTGGGGCCTCCTCCGCCTTCCGGAACGACCCAGTTGATGTTCTGGGTCGGGTCCTTGATGTCGCAAGTCTTGCAGTGGACGCAGTTCTGGGCGTTGATCTGGAGCCGCGGCCGCCCGCCTTCCTCGACGAACTCATAAACGCCCGCCGGGCAATAACGCTGCTCGGGCCCGTCATATTCGGCGAGGTTGACCTCGACCGGGATGGCCGGGTCCTTCAGCGTCAGGTGGATCGGCTGGTCTTCCTCATGATTGGTGTTGGAGAGGAAGACGGAGGAGAGGCGGTCGAAGCTGATCACGCCGTCCGGCTTTGGATAGACGATCGGCGGGACCATGTCCTTGCGCCACAGGCTCTCATTGTCCTTGTGGTGCTTCATCGTGAACGGGAGGCCGATGCGGAGCGTGCGCATCCACATGTCGATCCCCGCGAGCAAAGTGCCGGCGGTGCCGCCGAACTTCGCCACCAGCGGCTCGACATTGCGCACCGTC
>VBAE01000221.1:0-9498 GCA_005882415.1 Alphaproteobacteria bacterium
CAAGCTCGACGCGCTGCTCCGCGCCTGGCCCGAGGAGCGTACCCTCTATTTCGCCGACGAAAGCGGGGGCGAGCCTCTCGCCTCCGCCACTGCGCCCGGCCCGGCGGCGATCCTGATCGGTCCCGAAGGCGGCTTCACCGAAGCCGAACGCGCCGCCATCCGAAGCCTCCCACAGGCGCGGGCAATCTCGCTCGGCCCCCGCATCCTTCGCGCCGAGACTGCGGCCGCCGCTGCGGTGGCGGTATGGATGGCGGCTGCGGGCGACTGGGAACAGACGGGCTGGCGAGGTTCGAGCGGCCTCGCTACAGGGCCGCAATGACGACCCGCACCGAAACCGCCAAATCGGATCCCGAAATCGAAAGCCGCGACGATATGATCGCGGTCTTCGCCAAGGGGGAGAAGCCGAAGGAGAGCTGGCGGATCGGCACCGAGCATGAGAAGTTCGTCTACCGCCGCTCCGACCACGGCGCGCCTTCCTATGACGAGCCCGGCGGAATCCGCGACCTGCTCGACGCGCTGACCGAGTTCGGCTGGACCCGGGTCGAGGAGAACGGCAAGGTCATCGCGCTCGCCGGGCCCGACGGCAATGTCAGCCTGGAGCCGGCGGGCCAGCTCGAGCTGTCCGGAGCGCCGCTCGACAATCTCCATCTCACCTGCGCGGAAGCGGGCCGCCATCTCCAGCAGGTGAAGGCGGTGGGCGATCGGCTGGGCGTCGGCTTCCTCGGCCTCGGCATGTGGCCCGACAAGACCAGGGAAGAGCTGCCGCGCATGCCCAAGGGACGCTACGCGATCATGCTCCGCCACATGCCGCGCGTCGGGACCATGGGCCTCGACATGATGCTTCGCACCTGCACCATCCAGGTGAACCTCGATTACGCGTCGGAAGCCGACATGGCCCGCAAGTTCCGGGTCGGCCTCGCCCTCCAGCCGCTCGCCACCGCCCTCTTCGCCAATTCGCCCTTCACCGAGGGCAGGCCCAACGGTTTCCTCTCCTACCGGAGCCACATCTGGTCGGACACCGATCCGCACCGCACCGGAATGCTGCCCTTCGTGTTCGAGGACGGCTTCGGCTATGAGCGCTATCTCGATTACGCCCTCGATGTGCCGATGTACTTCGTCTACCGCGACGGCGCCTATCTCGACGCTGCCGGCCTCTCCTTCCGCGATTTCCTCGAGGGAAAGCTACCGATCCTGCCTGGCGAGAAGCCGAAAATCTCCGATTTCGTCGACCATCTCTCCACCGCCTTCCCCGAGGTGCGGCTGAAGAGCTTCCTGGAAATGCGCGGCGCCGACGGCGGCCCCTGGAACAAGATCTGCGCGCTCCCCGCGCTCTGGGTCGGCCTCCTCTACGAGCAGGGGGCGCTCGATGCCGCCTGGGACGAGGTCAAGCCTTGGACCATCGAGGAGCGCCAGCGGCTCCGCGACGACGTTCCCAAGCTCGGCCTCGCCGCGCCGACCCCGGGCGGCGGCACGTTGCGCGAGCTTGCCGGACGAGTCCTCGACATCGCCGGCGCCGGCCTCAACGCCCGCGCCCGGCTTAACGCCTCCGGGGACAGCGAGAGCGGCTTCCTCAATCCCCTGCGCGAGATCGTCGCCCGCGGCCTGACCCCGGCCGAGGTGCTGCTCGACAAGTATCGCGGCGAATGGGGCGGCGACCTCCGCCGCATCTATGAAGAAATGAGCTTCTGACATGACCGAGCGCCGAGGCCTCTACCCGCCGATCGAGCCCTACCACTCGGGACGTCTGGAGGTGGGGGGCGGCCACAGCCTCTATTGGGAGCGGAGCGGCAATCCGGACGGGCTCCCCGCCGTCTTCCTCCATGGCGGACCCGGCGCCGGCTCCAGCCCCGCCCATCGCCGCCAGTTCGACCCGAAACGCTGGAACGTCCTGCTGTTCGACCAGCGCGGCTGCGGGCGTTCGACCCCGCATGCGAGCCTGGAAGCGAACACCACCTGGGACCTCGTCGCCGACATCGAGCGGCTTCGGGAGCTGGCCGGGGTGGAGAAGTGGCTGGTGTTCGGCGGCTCCTGGGGCTCGACCCTCGCGCTCGCCTACGCGCAGAAGCACCCGGAGCGGGTGACCGGCCTGGTCCTCCGCGGCATCTTCACCTTCGGCCAGAGCGAGCTCGACTGGCTCTACCGCTACGGCGCGTCCGAACTCTATCCGGACAAATGGGAGGAATTCCTCGCCCCGATCCCGCAGGCCGAACGCGACGACCTCGTCGCCGCCTACCACCGCCGCCTGACCGGCGACGACGCTTCGAAGCGCCTGGAAGCGGCGAAGGCGTGGAGCAAATGGGAGGCGGAGGTGGTCACGCTCCTGCCGAGCCCCAACGTCGTCGGCGAGCACACCTCCGACGCTTTCGCAGTCGCGATCGCCCGCATCGAGAACCACTATATGGTCAACCGCGGCTGGCTCGAGGAAGGGCAATTGCTCCGCGGTGCCGAGAAGCTGCGCGACATACCGGGCGTCATCGTCCAGGGCCGCCACGATTGCTGCACGCCCCCCGCCGCCGCCTGGGCGCTTCACAAGGCCTGGCCGGAAGCGCGGCTGGAGATCGTCCCCGACGGCGGCCATCTGTTCAGCGAGCCGGGCATCCTCGACGGCCTGGTGAGAGCGACGGACGAGTTCGCCGAGCGGCTCCGCTAGCCACCACCGTCATTGCGAGCGAAGCGAAGCAATCCAGTGCAGCCTCCGACGCAGAACTGGATTGCTTCGTCGCTTCGCTCCTCGCAATGACGGGGAGAGGGGAGAGCTGAATGGCACAGTCAGCAGAGCAGACGCCGCTCCGGCGGGTCGTGATGGCGAGCCTCATCGGCACGACCATCGAATGGTACGATTTCTTCCTCTACGGCTCCGCCGCTGCGCTCGTTTTCAACAAGCTGTTCTTCCCGGAATATGACCCGCTGACGGGGACCCTTCTCTCCTTCGCCACCTATGCGCTCGGCTTCGTCGCGCGGCCGGTGGGCGGGGTCGTGTTCGGCCATTTCGGCGACCGGATCGGGCGCAAGCGGCTGCTGATGCTCAGCCTCATCCTGATGGGTGTCGCCACCACACTGATCGGGCTTCTGCCGACCTACGCGTCGATCGGCGTGTGGGCGCCGGTGCTGCTGATCGCGCTCCGCCTCGTGCAGGGCTTCGCGGTCGGAGGGGAGTGGGGCGGGGCGGTGCTGCTCGCCGCCGAGCATGGCGACCCCGCCCGCCGCGGCTTCTGGGCGAGCTGGCCTCAGGCGGGCGTGCCTGCGGGCAACCTCCTCGCCGCGGGCGTGCTGGCATTACTTGCGGGGCTGCAGAGCGAGGCGGGGTCCTGATCGGCTGGTGGATCCGCACCTCGATCTCGGAGAGCCGCGAATTCCGCCAGGCGGTCGAGGAAGCCGAGGCCCCGCCGAAGGTGCCGGCGATGGAGGTTCTGCGCGAACGCCCCCGCGCGCTGCTCACCGGGGCGGGGCTCCGGGTCGGCGAGAACATCTCCTATTACATCATCACCGTCTTTTCGATCACCTGGATGACCGAGGTCGCGAAGCTCAGCCGGAGCGAGGCGCTGAACGCGATCCTGATCGGCGCCGCGGTCCACTTCTTCGCGATCCCCTTGCTCGCGCGGCTGTCGGACCGGATCGGCCGCCGCCCGGTCTATGCGATCGGTGGCCTCGGCCTCGCGGCATTCAGCTTCGCCTTCTTCCCGATGCTGGCGAGCGGCGACTTGCGGCAGGTGGTGCTCGCGGTGGTCATCGCTTTGGTCCTTCACGGCGCCATGTACGGCCCGCAGGCGGCGTTCATCGCGGAGCTCTTCCCGACCCGCATCCGCTATTCGGGCGCTTCGATCGCTTATCAGCTGACCTCGATCGTCGCCGGCTCCCTCGCCCCGATCATCGCTCTATGGCTCTACAAGGAGACCCACTCGGCGACCCCGGTGGCGATCTATGTCGGCGCGGCCTGCCTGGTGAGCGGTATCACCGCCCTCCTCGCGCGGGAGACCAAGGGCGTGGAGCTCGCCTCGATCCGCTGATCATTCCCCCGGGCGGTAGACGCGCTCGACATGGCTCTTGAGCTCGTCCGGGTAGAACCAGACGTCCCGCAAATTGCCCGTGGCGTAGCGCTCCGCCTGGTCGTTGAAATGGGGTGAGGCCGGGTTGCCGCTCTCGCCGCCCGCGGTCACCGCCCGGGCGTGGACCCGGGGGCCGAACTCCACCACGGCGACGAAGCTGTTGCCGCTGGTCCCGTACCAGTGCCGAGTGTCCGGATAGGCCCGTGCGCCGAAGGAGGCGAGCGTGCCCCAGCGGGCCGAAGGGAAGCCGACCGGAATGCTCGGCCCGGCGTCGGTGAAAGGCTGGACGATGTCGCCGGTCAGCCGTTGGAAGCGGTTCACCTCGCCCCAGCCGATGTTCCAGCGGCCGAAGTCCTGGGTGAGGCGGGCCGAGGCGGCGGCGAGCGCTTCCAGCTTCTGGCGTGCGGGCGCTGCGGCGAAGGCCTGGTAGCTGGTCATGCCCGGCCCCCAGCGGCCGCCGGCGACGCGCTGGAACATCTCGTCGCCCCAGAAGACGGCGAGGCTGGTCGGGACGGAATCGACGCCCCAGCGATAATCCCAGGCCCTGAGGGCCGCCACCTGGCCGCGAAGCTCGCTTTTCAGCGCCGCCGATGCGGGAAGCGCGTCCCAGGCCGCCACGAGGCCGGGGATGAGCTCTGCAAAGGCGGGCATGTACGGATCGTAGGCCGCCTGGCGCAGCGTCTCGACGGTGAAATCCTTCCGCGCCGACAGCACCCTCTGCGCGTGGAGGCCGCGCGGGCTCTCGCCGGCCGTGTCCATGTAGCGCGGATAATCCGCCGCCTTGGGGCTGTTCGGGCCGGCCGCGGAGTAAGGCCAGTTGTTGGTGTTCTGGATCCAGCCGTTCGCCGGATTGAGGAGGTGCGGCGCGTCGGTCAGCGCGTGGAGGCCCCGCCAGTCGGTCGCCGGGTCGCTTCCGTCGACGGGTTTGTCGTAGTCGAAGCGATTGTCGCGGACCGGGATGAATTGCGGGTGGAGGTAAGCGATCTCGCCTTTGTCGTCGGCGAAGATCGTGTTGTTGGACGAATTGGCCTTGAGCTCGGCGACCTTCAGGAAGGACGCATAATCGCGCGTCTTGGTGCGCAGGAAGGACTGCTGGAGCGCCTCGATCGGCCGGTGCATCATCGCAAACGCGATCCACTTCCCGCCTTCCTCGCGGACGATCGGGCCGTAATGGGTTCGGTAGGTTTCGAACCAGCGGCTCGCCATGCTTCCGTCGGCCGCGCGGTAGGCGACGGTCACCGTCTTGGTCTCGACCGGGCGGAGTTCGTTGCCGTAGCGATAGTAGAGCTTGCCGTCCTTCTGCTCGATCGTCTCGGCGAACTCGTCGACGACGTCGACTCCGCTGGACGTGTGCATCCAGCCGGCATGCTGGTTGAAGCCCTGGTAGATGAAGAACTGGCCCCAGGTGGAGGCGCCGTAAGCGTTCAGCCCCTCGTCGCTGGTTACTTGTTGCTCGGAGCGGAAGAAGAAGCTGGTGTGCGGGTTGATCAGGAGCAGGGCGTGGCCGTCCGCGGTGTTGGACGGCGCGACCGCGAAGCCGTTCGAACCCCGCGGCTCCTGATCCGCGGGTGCGGCCGCGGAGGCGAGGGCTTTGCCGCGGCTCGAATAAAAGGCCTCCAGCGCCGCTGGATCGATCCGCTCGATATCGCCGCCGATCGAGCCTTCGGTGAAGGAGAGCGCCATCCACGGCTCGAACCGCGTGATGACGCGCGGGTGCACGTCCGGGTGGGTGGCAAGATAATAGTTCAACCCCGCCGCCCAGGCGTCCATCAGCCGCTTCAGCCAGACAGGGCTCGCCGTATATTTCGCCCGGAGGTCGTCCGGGTCCATGTAGAGCTTGGCGCGCAGATCCTCCCAGATCGCCTTCTCGCCCTCGGCCTCCGCCGTCCAGCCGAGCGCGGTCAGGTAATTCGCCTCGATGCGGGGGAAATCGTCCTCGGCCTGGGCGTAGATCATCCCGAACACCGCGTCCGCGTCGCTCCGCCCGCGGACATGGGCGATGCCCCATGTGTCGCGGGTGATGGTGACGTTGCGCACATAAGCGGGCGCCCCTCCGCCCTCGGCGAGCGGCGCGGCGCACGCCGAGGTCAGGAGGAGAAGGGCGAGCGGCAGGCGGCGGCTGAAATATCCCATGGGGGATTGGCTACGCCGCCCCGCCTGCCGCGGCAAGACGCCGGCCTTTTTCCGCCTTTCGGGGGTTGATCGTGCGGCGCGACGCTCCTAGATGGCCGTTACAGCGTATTAGCATGGTGTAACAAATATGTCTTCCATCGAAGCCCCGGCGGTGGCGCCGACGCGCGATCCGGGTGCGCTCAGCGCCGATCGCTGCGCGGCTCTTCTGACGCCGTCGAGCGGCGAGGAGATGGGCCGGCTGCTCGTCGATCTCTGCACGCCCGCCGAGATCCGAACTCTCGCCGAACGCTGGCACGTCGCCCGCCTGCTCGACGGATCGAAGCTCTCCTACCGCGAGATCCACGACGCCACCGGGGTCAGCACCACCACCATCGTCCGCGTCGCCCGCTTCCTCAAGCAGGAGCCGAACCGCGGCTACCGCCTCGCCCTCGATTCGCTGGGAGCGGCGAAATGACCGTCGACCAGAGCCGCCTCCACATCGCCATCCAGAAATCCGGCCGCCTGTCCGACTACAGCCGGCAATTGCTGCGCGACGCGGGGCTTCGCATCCAGAACGGCAAGAATGACCTTACCGCCCGGGTCGAGAATTTCGCCGCCGACCTGATGTTCGTCCGCGACGATGACATCCCGACCTTCGTCAGCGACGGGGTGTGCGAATTCGGGATCGTCGGCGAGAATGTGCTCGCCGAATATGCGCTGGGCGAGGGCGAGGCGCGGTTCGAGATCGTCGCCCGCCTCGGCTTCGGCCGCTGCAGCCTCCGAATCGCGGCGCCGGAGACCTCGGCCTATTCCGGCCCCGACACCCTTCGCGGCGCCCGCATCGCCACCTCCTACCCGTGCCTCGTCCGCCGCTTCCTGGAGGAGCGCGGGATCGACGCGGAGGTGGTGAAGATGCGCGGCGCGGTCGAGCTCGCGCCCCGGCTTGGCATCGCCGGCTTCGTCTGCGACATCGTCTCGACCGGCGCGACTCTGGAGGCGAACGGCCTCCGCGCGGTCGAGACGGTGCTCGACAGCGAGGCGGTGCTGGTCCGAACCGCCCGCGACATAGGCGAGCGCAAGACCGGGCTGGGCGAGAGCCTGCTGAGCCGCATCGACGGAGTCCTCGCCACCCGCGATTCCAAATATATCATGCTCAACGCCACCGAGGAGTCGCTGGAGAAGATCAGCGCCATCCTGCCCGGCGCCGAGGCCCCGACCATCGTCCCGCTGCACGGCCGCCCCGGCCATTTCGCGGTCCACGCGGTCTGCCAGGAGAGCGTCTTCTGGGAGACGTTGCAGAAACTGAAGGACGCGGGCGCCTCGGCGATCCTCGTCGTCCCGATCGAAAAGATGATGATGTGAAGCGGGTCGACTGGAAAGAGCCGGGCGCCTTGGCGCGGCCCGCGGGGCGGAGCGATCCGGCGCTGCAGGCGGCGGTGCGCGCCATCGTCGAGGATGTCCGCGCGCGCGGCTGGGAGGCTCTGGCCGAGCAGGCCCTGCGGCTCGACGGTGAGGCGCCGACGCTGGTGGAGGTGGCGCCGATCGCGGCCGAGGCCCGGCGGTCGCTGGCGGCCTCGGACGTGGCGGCGATCGAGCTCGCCGCGCGCAACATCGAGGCGTTCCACAAAGGCGGCCTGCCCGCCGAACATGCGGTCGAGACCATGCCGGGCCTCACCGTGCGAAAGGTCTGGCGGGCGGTGGATCGCGTCGGCCTCTACGTCCCCGGCGGCAAGACCCCGCTCTTCTCGACCCTGATGATGCTCGCCCTCCCGGCGCGGGCGGCGGGGGTGCGGGAGATCGTCGCGGTCACCCCGCCCCGTCCGGAAGGCGGGCTCGACCCCCTGGTCGCGCTTGCCGCCGAGCTGTGCGGGATCGAGGCAATGTGGACAGTCGGCGGCGCCCAGGCCATCGCCGCGCTCGCTTTCGGCGCCGGCGACATCCCCCGCGTCGACAAGATCTGCGGCCCCGGCAATGCCTGGGTCTCGGAGGCGAAGAGCTACGTCTCCTCCCTTCCGGGCGGCCCCGCCATCGACATGCCCGCCGGCCCGAGCGAGCTGATGGTCATCGCCGACGACAGCGCCGACCCGGCAGTGGTCGCCGCCGATTTGCTAAGCCAGGCCGAGCACGACGCCTCGGCCCAGGTGGTGCTGGTAACCACCTCCGCCACCCTCGCCGACGCGGTGGAGGCCGAGGTCCGCCGGCAGGTTCGGACCCTCCCCCGGGCGGACACCGCCAAAGCCTCGCTCGCCGAGGCGCGCATCGTCATCGCCGCCGATCTCGCCGAGGCGGTGGAGATCGCCAACCTCTACGCCCCCGAGCATCTCTCCCTAGCCGTCGCCGATCCGGACGCCCTGGTCCCGCTCATCCGCAACGCCGGCGCAGTCTTCGCCGGCCACTTCGCCGCGGAGACCTTCGGCGATTATCTTGCCGGCTCCAGCCACGTCCTCCCCACCGACGGCGCGGCGAGGGCGTGGAGCGGCGTCTCGGTCCACAGCTTCCTCAAAGCGATGAGCGTCCAGGTCGTCACGCCCGAGGCTGCGGCGGCCATCGCCGGACCCGCAGCCGCGCTCGCCCGCCTCGAAGGGCTAGAGGCGCATGCCCGAGCGGCAGATGCCCGCCGAAGCCCCTCCCCTTCAGGGAAGAGGTTTGGGGTGGGGGATGTGATCAAGCTCGACGCCAACGAGAATCCCTATCCGCCGCTGAGCGAGGGCGCGCTTGCAGCAGGGCTCAACCGCTACCCCGAGCCCCAGCCGGCGCGTCTGAAGCGGGCGATGGCGGCGCTCTACGGAGTCGCGCCCGCGCAGCTCGCGGTCACCCGCGGCGCCGACGACGCGATCGACATCTTGATCCGCGCCTTCAGCCGGCCGGGCCAGGATTCGATCGCAATCTCCACCCCCACCTTCTCCGCCTACGCCCAATTCGCCCGCCTCCAGGGCGCCCGGGTGACCGAGGTCTCGCTCGGCCCCGACTTTGCCTTCGATGCGGACTCCTTCATCGAGGCGACCCGCGACGTGAAGCTCGCCTTCCTCTGCTCGCCCAACAATCCCACCGGCACCGTCATCCCGCGAGCCGACCTGCTCAAGGTCGCCGACGCGCTCTCCGACTCGATTGTCGTAGTCGACGAAGCCTATCTCGAATTCTCGGACGCGGAGAGCGTAGCCCCGGAGGTCTCCACCCGGCCCAACCTCGCCGTCCTCAAGACCCTGTCCAAGGCCTACGGCCTCGCCGGTGCCCGCGTCGGAGCGCTGATCGGCAATGAAGAGCTGATCGAGATCGCGGCCCGCGCGCTTCCCCCTTACCCGCTCCCCAGCCTCTCCATCGAAGCCGCCCTAGCCGCCCT
>VBAE01000221.1:9507-24450 GCA_005882415.1 Alphaproteobacteria bacterium
CCGCTGGTCCGCACCGTCCGCACCGGCGGCGGCAACTTCCTCTTCTTGGAAGTGGACGACCCGGAATCGCTGGCGAAGAAGCTCAAGGCCCTCGGCATCCGCGCCCGCTTCCGCCCCAATGCGGCGCCGGGCGGCCTCCGACTCACCATCGGCACCGACTCCGAGAACGAAGCCGCCCTCGCCGCCTTCGGAGTGGCCGAAAAGGCCGAGCCCGCCCGTCGCGCCGAGGCGATCCGCGAGACCAAGGAGACAAGGATCGCCGCTGCAATCGACCTCGACAGCCCCGCCCCCCGCCGGATCGACACCGGCATCCCCTTCTACGATCACATGCTCGACCAGGTCGCCGCCCATGGCGGATTCAGCCTGATCCTCGCCTGCGAGGGCGACCTCGAAATCGACGCCCACCACAGCCTGGAGGACGTCGCCATCGCCTTCGGCACGGCCCTGTCGCGGGCGCTGGGAGAGCGGCGCGGCATCGGCCGCTTCGGCTTCTCGCTGCCGATGGACGAGACCGAAGCGCATGTCCTGATCGACCTCTCGGGCCGCCCCTACAGCGTCTTCGAAGGCAGTTTCGAGGCGAGCCACATCGGCGCCTACCCGACCGAGATGACCCGCCACATCTTCCGAAGCCTCGCCGACAGCCTCGGCGCCGCCATCCACGTCCGCGTCACCGGCGAGAACGACCATCACAAGACCGAAGCCTGCTTCAAGGCGTTCGGCCGAGCTCTCCGCCAGGCAGTCGCCCGCGACGGCGGCGGCGTGCCGAGCACCAAGGGGGTTTTGTGAAGCTCGTCATCGTCGACGTCGGCTGCGGCAATATCGGCTCCGTCGGGATCGCGTTCGAGCGGTTCGGGCTCTCCCCCGTCGTCAGCGGCGACGCCGAGACCATCGCGTCGGCCGACAAGGTCATCCTCCCCGGGGTCGGCGCGGCGGGCTATGCGATGGAGCAGATCCGGGTGCGGGGGCTTGTGGACACAATCCGGACCCTCACCCAGCCGGTGCTCGGCATCTGCCTCGGCATGCAGCTCCTGTTCGAGCGGAGCGAGGAGGAGGGAACGGAGTGCCTCGGCATCGTCCGCGGCGAGGTGCGCAGGCTGGAAGCGACGCCCGGGCGCCCGGTGCCGCACATGGGCTGGAGCAGCCTCTCGGTAGAGGAGGAGGGCCTGGGGCTGAACAGCGGCGACTATGTCTATTTCGCGCACAGCTTCGCCTGCGATCCCGTGCCGGAGACGGTGGCGAGCGCCGACTATGGGCGCCCGATCCCCGCGGTCATCCGCAAGGACAATTGGTTCGGCGCGCAATTCCACCCGGAGCGCTCGGGCGAAGCGGGCGCGCGCTTCCTGAAGGCGTTCCTCGAGTCATGATCCTCTACCCCGCCATGGACCTGATGGGCGGACGGGTCGTCCGCCTCGCACAGGGGCGGTTCGACGATTCCACGGCGTACCCCGCCGAACCCGCCGAAGCGCTGGCGGCCTTCGCCGAAGCCGGCGCGGAGTGGGCGCATGTCGTCGACCTCGACGGCGCGAGGGCAGGGGAGCCACGCCAGCACGAACTGATCGCCTCCCTCGCGTCCGCGCCGCTGAAGCTTCAGGTAGCCGGGGGCTTCCGCACCCGTGACCACATCGCCCGCATGTTCGATGCCGGAGTCGCCCGAGTCGTGATCGGCAGCCTGACGGTGAAGCAGCCCGAGCTCGTCTCCGCCTTCCTCGCCGAGTTCGGCGGCCGCATCACGCTGTCCCTCGACGTGCGGGTGATCGACGGCGTCCCGGAAGTCGCCACCTCCGGCTGGACCGAGGATAGCGGCCGCAGCCTCTGGGACGTCGCGGCCCTCTATCCCGAGGTGCGCCACCTCCTCCTCACCGACATCGGCCGCGACGGCATGCTCGCCGGGCCCAATTTCGATCTCCTCGAGGAAGCCGGGCGGCTTCTCCCCCACCTCGCAATCCAGGCCTCAGGCGGCGTTTCCTCCCTGGACGACCTCCGCCGCCTGCACACCGCTGGAGCGATCGTCGGCAAGGCGCTTTGGGAGGGGCGGATCGGCCTCCGGGAGGCGCTCCATGCCTGCGCGTAGGATCATCCCCTGCCTCGACGTCAAGGACGGCCGGGTGGTGAAGGGCATCCAGTTCCGCGACCATAGGGACGTCGGCGACATCGTCGAGCACGCCCTTCGCTACCGCGACGAGGGCGCCGACGAGCTGGTCTTCTACGACATCGCGGCAAGCGCCGAAGGCCGCAGTCTCGACACGGACTGGGTGCGCCGGATCGCCCGTGTGATCGACATCCCCTTCGCGGTGGCCGGCGGAGTGCGCACCCGCGACCAGGCGGCGGCCTGCCTCGATTCCGGCGCGGACAAGGTGTCGATCAACTCCCCGGCGCTGGAGCGGCCGGGGCTGATCGCGGAGCTCGCGCGAGATTTCGGGAGCCAGTGCGTGGTGCTCGGAGTCGACAGCTTCGAGGCGGACGGGGCGTATCGGGTGAAGCAATATACCGGGTCGCCTGAGGCGACGCGCGACGCGGGGAGGCTCACTCTGGATTGGGTTCGAGAAGCGGCGGAGCGGGGGGCGGGGGAGATCGTCTTGAACTGCATGCGCCGCGACGGCGTTCGCACCGGCTACGACCTCGCCCATACAAAAGCGGTGGTCGAGGCGGTCGACGTACCGGTGATCGCCTCGGGCGGGGCCGGCGCGCCCGAGCATTTCCGCGAGGCGTTCGAAGCGGGGGCGAGCGGCGCGCTCGCCGCGACCGTCTTCCACGACCGGATCATCCCCATTCCCGAACTGAAGGAGTATCTTGCGTCATGCGGGATCGAAATGCGCCGCTGACCGGCGGCGAGGGGCTGGCCTGGGACAAGATGGGCGGCATGATCCCCGCCATCGTCCAGGACTCCGGGAGCGGTGCCGTGCTGATGCTCGGCTACATGGACCAGGGCGCGCTCGCCGCGACGTTGGAGAGCGGCTTCGCGACCTTCTTCAGCCGCTCCAAGGGCAGGCTTTGGCAGAAGGGCGAGACGAGCGGCAACCGGCTCCGGGTCGTCTCGGTCCACGAGGATTGCGACGGCGACGCTTTGCTGGTCCGTGCGGTGCCGGAGGGGCCGACGTGCCACTTGGGCACCGAAAGCTGCTTCGGCGGCAGCGACACCGGACCCGGCTGGCTCGCCGAACTGTCGCGGGTGGTTGCGGAGCGGGCATCCGCCGCGCCGGACGAAAGCTACACGGCCCGCCTCCTTGCTGACGGCCCGGCCCGGATCGCCCAGAAAGTGGGCGAGGAAGGCGTAGAAGTCGCCCTCGCCGCAGTCACCCGCGACGCCGCCGGCTGCGCCGAGGAAGTCGCCGACCTCCTCTACCACCTCACCGTCCTGATGCAGGCGAAGGGCTTCGCCTGGGCGGAGGTGGTCGAGGTGCTCAAGGAGCGGCACAAGGCTTAGGCGAGCAGAGCCACAGCCTCTTCGTAAAGCGCCCGCGTTGCCGCCGCGATCACGTTCCCCGCGCCGAAATCCTCTCCCCCGTGCCAGTCCCCGATCATCCCTCCGGCCGCCCGCACGACGGGGATCAGCGCGTTATAGTCGTGCGGCTTCAACCCGCATTCGACCACCAGGTCGAGCGACCCCGCAGCAAGGCGCGCATAAGCGTAGCCGTCATGGCCATAGCGCACCGTCCGCGCGGCCCCGCGCAGCCGCTCCCACTGCCCCGGATCCTCGAACAAATACGGGTCCGTCGTCGACAGCCGCGCCTCCGCAAGCGCCGTGCAGCCGCTGGTGCGCAGCCCCTCCGCGCCCTCGAAGCCGACATAACGCTCCCCAAGGCAGGGCGCATCGATCAGGCCGAGCACCGGCGCTCCGTCCTCCAGCAATGCGATCAGGGTCACCCAGTTCGGCAGGCCGCAGATGAAGGAGCGGGTGCCGTCGACGGGGTCGAGGCTCCAGCAGAAGGGGCCTGAGGCCGCGCGGTCGGGGAATTCCTCCCCCGCGATGCCGTGCTCCGGATATTCCGCTTCGATGAGCGCGCGCATGGCCCGCTCCGCCTCCCGGTCGGCGTCGGTTACAGGGTCGAAGTCGCGACCGCCTTTGTCGTCGGCGTCGAGGCCGGTGCGCCAGCGCGGCAGGGTTTCGGCGCGGGCGGCGTCGGCGAGGCGGTGGGCGAAGGCGACGAGCTCCGGGTTCATGCGCCGAGCCTCAGGCCGAGCCAGAAGGTGCGCGGCGTGGCGCGCTCGACGACGCCGTCGCCGCTGATCCCAGCCTCGACCCGCGCGTCGGCGATATTCTCCGCCCGCGCCTCGACGCTCACGCCCTTGGCAACGGGCCACGAGACGGAAGCATCGAAGGTGACCGCGTCGGCAAGGAGCTGCTCGTTCAAATCGTCCTCATATTGCGACCCGACATAGCGCGCCGCGACCGAGGCCCCACCGCCCTCCGCGCGCCGCCAGGAGAGGCTGGCCGAGCCGGTCACCTTGGGCGTCTGCGCCGGGCGGAGCCCATCCAAAGGCGCCGCCGCCCCGCTTGCCTCGACCCGCGCGTGGACCCATGACCAGCCGGCGGCAAAGGTGAAGGCGCCGCGTGTCACTCGCCCGTCCAACTCGATCCCCCGCGCCTCGATCGCGTCCAGATTCTGCCGCTGGCGATATTCCCCGCCCGCGGCGACGAAGCCGACGCCCGGGAAAGTGCCCGGGCCGTGGCCGAGGGTGACGTTGGCGATCGCGCTGTCGAGGCGGTTGGCAAAGACGGTTGCGGAGAGGCGGGCGCCGGGGAGGGGCCGCCATTCCGCGCCCGCTTCCACCCCCTTCAGCCGCTCCGGAGCGAGCGCCGCATTGGCCGCCGTCGCGTCGGCCCCCGCCCGGAACGGACGGTAGAGCTCGTTCAGCGTCGGCAGCCGCCAGCCCAAGTAGGCGGCACCGCGCAAAGTCAGCGCCGACGCTGGCCGAAACGCGATCCCGGCCCGCCCGGTCGGCTCCCATCCGCTCCGGTCGGCAAAGTCGGCGTCGGTGAGGACCGCGCCGCTCGCCCGCACATGCTCGTTCAGATGGCCGTCCGAAATCCGCCACGAGTCGATCCGCCCGCCCGCCGTGAGGGTGAACGGCCCTCCCTCCCAGCTCGCCTCCGCAAAGCCGCCGAGCGTGTCCGTCCGCCCCCCCGCAGCGCGGATGCGGGTGCCCTGTCCGGCGACGAAGGAGTAGAATTCGCGCGTCTCGCCTTCCGTCCCTCGCCAGTCGCCGCCGAGGCGCAGCGAGACGGAGGGCCCGAGCGAAGGCCGCCACTCGGCCCGGGCGCCGGTGCCGGTGGAAGGGACATTATATTGCTCCGACACCCGGCTCGCCACGGTTCGGGCGGCATCGACGCTGGCAAAGCTGGTATAGAAGTCGCGCGTCTGGACGTAAGCCAGCGCCGACCAGCGCGGCCCCACCAGCCGAACCGACGCATCCGCTCCGTCGCTCCTGATCGCGGAAAAAGCCGTGCCCCGCTCCCGCCGGTCGGCGAACACCAACCCGTTCGCCTGAAGCTCCACGCCCCCGCCCAGCGGCGCCACCGCCCGAAGCGAGCCGCTCGCCTGCTCATAAGGAGAAGGCCGGTCCGCCGCCCCCCGATCCTCCTCGACCACCGGAATGAACCCGTCGCCCCGCGCATAGCTTGCCGTCGCGGTGACGAACCCAGCACCCAGCGGCACCCCCGCCGCGGCAAATCCGTCGACGGAATCCCGGCTCCCATAGGCCACTTCCCCCGACACCCCCCGCAGCTCCCGAGGGCCCGCGCTCTCAAGCTCGATCGTCCCCGCCAGCGCTCCCGGCCCGTTCGCCCCGCTCCCCCCGCCGCGCACCACCCGGACCAGACCGAGGCGCCGGGGATCGTAGGCGGGCCAACTCACCCAGCCGCCGAACGGGTCGGTCTGGGGCACCCCGTCCAACACAAGCAGCGCCCGGCTCGACGCATTCCCCCCCAGCGCGCGCAAGGTCGCGCCCTGGCTGGTCGGGTTGGCACTGCGCGCGTCGGAGCGGCGGAAGAGCTGGAAGCCCGGCACGTCGCGGAGCACGTCCTCGAGCCGGTTCGACGCCGACTCCTGAAGCCGCGCCCGGTCCACCGTCACGACGTCGAACACCGCCTCGCCCGGCGCCTCTCCCAAGCCCCGCCCCGTGACGACGATCTCGTCCGACTGCGCGCACGCAGGTCCCGCCGCCAAGGCGAGCAAAAGAAAAGGGGCCGCCGAACGCATCGGCAGCCCCTAGCAGTGTCGTTCCCGGTAAGGGAGTGGGATTACCGCCCGCTCGCCCGCCTTTTCGCGCGCTGCGTTTTCGGAGCGCCGGCCGCGCCGAAGTTCGGGCGGCGGCTCTTCGGGCGGCGGACGCGGCTCCGGTCCTCGCGCTGCTCGTCGCGGCGCTGCTCCTGCGGCGGAACCGCCGGACGCGCGGCCTTGATGCGCGCCGCCTCGTTGACGAAATTCTCAGGCAGCGGCACCGGCACAAGCGTCTGCTTGGTCAGGCGCTCGATGCCTTTCAAATAGGCCCGCTCGTCCTCTGCGCAATAAGCGATGGCGACGCCCGCGGCGCCGGCGCGTGCGGTGCGGCCGATGCGGTGGACGTACTGCTCGGAGACGTTGGGCAGGTCGAAGTTGATGACATGGCTGACGCCCGACACGTCGATCCCGCGCGCGGCGATGTCGGTCGCGACCAGGATCTTGACCTTGCCCGATTTGAACTCGGCCAGCGCCCGCTCGCGCTGCGGCTGGCTCTTATTGCCGTGGATCGCGTTGGCCGGAATGCCGGCATAGCCGAGCTGCTTCACGATCCGGTCCGAGCCGTGCTTGGTCCGCGAGAAGATCAGCACCCGGTCCATGGAGCCCTTGTCGCTGAAGCCGACGCGAAGCATCATCGTCAGGAGCGCGGGCTTCTCGGCCTGGTTGACGTAGGTGACGTACTGCTCGACGCGCTCGACGGTCGAGGCGACCGGCGACACCGCCACCTGAAGCGGATCGGTCAGGAAGCGGTCGGCCAGCTCCTTGATCGTCTTCGGCATGGTCGCCGAGAAGAACAGGCTCTGGCGCTTCGTCGGGAGAACCCGGACGATCGCCTTCAGAGCATGGATGAAGCCGAGGTCCAGCATCTGGTCCGCCTCGTCGAGAACGAGGATCTCGACCTCGCGCAGGGTCAGTGCAGCCTGCTCGATCAGGTCGAGGAGGCGGCCCGGCGTCGCGACGAGGATGTCGACCCCGCGCGCCAGCTCCTGGCGGTTCTTGTGGAGCGAGGTGCCGCCGAAGACGGTGGCGACGCTCATATGGCTGAAGCGGCTATAGGCGCGCGCGCTCTCCGCGATCTGCGAGGCGAGCTCGCGGGTCGGGGCGAGAACGAGCATCCGGCAGGCCTTGGGCCCGGGCCGCTTCTTCGACGCCGACAGGCGGTCGATCGAGGGAAGCATGAAGGCGGCGGTCTTGCCGGTCCCGGTCTGGGCGATGCCCAAAAGGTCGCGGCCCTTCAGCAGGATCGGGATCGCCTGCTCCTGGATCGGGGTCGAGACGGTATATTCCTTGAGCGCGAGCGCCTGGAGGACGGGCTGCGACAGCCCGAGATTATCGAAAGACATGTGGGTAGTGCTCACTATACGTGCGGCGCCCCCGCGCTGCCTTGAAGGCGCGCGGATACGCGGCGGGTTTGGACCGGCCCGCGTGAAAAGGGAAAGCCTTCAAAATTACGAAGCAGAGCCGGGGCGGCGATGCGCCCGTTCACGCTGCATGATGCTTCGCTGAGGGCCATGTGGGTGAAAAGGGCGCGAAAGTCAACCTGCGCGGGAGACTTGGGGCTGTCCGCAGCCGGACAGGCGTCCGCTTCCGGACATAGCCGGCGCACCCGAACCCGCGCAAATCCGCCCCGCAAGCGCTGGCCTCATCCTTGCAAGGCAATGAGGGACAAGCATTTCAGGAGATTTTTAACGATGCGCTTCCCGCCGCTCGCGCTCGCCGCCGCGCTCGCTCTCGCCACCGGCTGCAGCCCCGCCGCCGTCGCCCGCGAAACGAACCAGGCTACCGTCCCCGCCAAGGTGAACTGGTCGATCACCGAAGCCAATCGCGAGGATGGGCAGGTCCAGTTCCAGATCAGCTACAAGACCGCGCACAGCGAGAGCGTCCATTCCAACGGCGTGCCGCTGTCTGAGCTCCAGGGCCTGACCCGCGAGCAGCTTGCCGGCGGGTCCGGCCCGGTCCGCTTCCGAATGGCGCGCGACGCCGGCACCTTCGATTGCGAGGGCACCGCCTGGCACGGCCGCGGCACCGGCGAGTGCCGCTTCGCCGGCGATCCCGCCTTCGCCGCCGAGCTCCAGCGCCGCGGCTACGGCACCCCCACCGAATATCAGCTCTTCGCCCTCGCCCTCGCCCGCACCGGCCGCGACTATGTCGCCGAGCTCGAGCGGCAGGGCTACACAAGGCCCAGCGTCGACGATCTGGTCGACGCCGGCTGGCATGGCGCCGGCACCGATTATCTGAAAGCCATGGGCAGCCTCGGCTACCGCGTCGGCACCGTCCAGGCTCTGGTCCGGATGCGCGACCACGGCGTCGATGCGGATTACGTCCGCGAGCTGGTCGGCGCCGGCCTGAGGGACATCCCGGCCGAGACCCTGGTCGACATGCGCGACCATGGCGTCCAGCCCGCCTATATCGGCGAGCTGAGGCGCCTCGGCTACCAGAACGTGCCTATCCCCGAGCTGATCGCCCTGCGCGATCACGGCATCGATGCGGCCTATGTCGAGGCGCTCGCCGCCCAGGGCATCCGCTCGCTGCCGCTCACCGAGCTTATCCGCCTCCGCGACCATGGCGTGACCCAGGAATTCGTCGGAGCCGTCCGACAGGCGGGCTTCACCGGCCTTTCCACCGACGAGGTCATCGATCTGCGCGACCATGGCGTGAACGCCAACTTCGTCCGGGCGCTCAAGGACATGGGCTATTCCACCCTCCCCGCCGCCCAGATCGTCCGCCTGGCCGATCACGGCGTAAGCGCCGACTTCATCCGCCGAGCCAACGCCTCCGGCGGCAAGCGCACCCCCGAGGAACTGATCAGCCTGCGGGATGGTGGCTATTGAGGATCGGCGCCCGGATAGGGCTGCGCCTGCAGCAGGCGGGCGAGGTGCGCGGCGTTTGAGCCGACCGTCGCCGCCGTCTCCCGCACCTTGTCCGGCACCCGCTCCAGCTCGTTGAAGTCGGTCGAGCCCATCGCCTCCCCCACCCAGTAGCAGGACGCGGCCGCGGGGATCGTCCAGCCGACGTCGTTCAGGCCCTGGAGGAGCTGCGCGGTCACCGCATGGGCGCCGTCCTCATTCCCGACGATCGCGACCACCGCGACCTTTCCCGTGCTCGGCATCCGGCCCTTCTCATCCGTCTCGCCGAGGAAGGCGTCCATCCGCTCCAGCACCTTCTTGCCGATGCTGGAGAGCTGGCCGAGCCAGATCGGCGCACCGAAGATCAATATGTCCGCCTCCAGGATCCGGCGGCGAATGTCGGGCCAGGCGTCGCCGTCGCCCTCGTCGGAGGTGACGCCCGGCTTCACGTCGAAATCGGCGATCCGGATCGTCTCGGTGAACTCCACACCGTGCTGCGCCAAACCCGCGGCGACCACGCCGATCATCAGGTCGGTCGAGCTGTCCTTTCCGTCGGAACGCTTCAAGCTGCAGTTGATCGCGATCGCCTTCGGCACGTCCGTCTCCTCATCGTCCGCCCGGGTAACGGGCCGGGCCCGCGAGAGTTGCGGAGCTTCACCCGGCGTTCACGCGCCGACAGCCGAGGTTCATCCTGGAGGGGCCGATGGAACCCGTGGCGCGCCAGTCGGAGGGTTCGGGTCCGGAACGACCAGGCCGCTGAGACTGTTGGTTGCTGTGAGACACAGGAGTCAAAGTCATGCGTAAGCTCATCCTCCTCGCCGGAGCCGCCACCATGGCGGTCGCAGCCCCCGCCCTCGCCAAGCCGGGCGGCGGCGGCGGTCATGGCGGCGGCAACCCCCATGCTGCCCAGGGCGGCGGCGGTGGCGGCGGCCATGGCGGAGGCAATAAGCACGGCGGCGGCGGCAATCCGCACGCCGATAAGGGCCATGGCGGCGGCGGTTTCGCCGCTGCGCCCCAGGCGAAGCACGAGCAGCGCCAGGCCTTCCGCTCCGAGCCCCGCGGCCATGGCGGGGGCAAGGCGAAGGCGGAGAAGTTCGCCGCGCCCCGGCAGGAGCGCTTCGAGGATCGCCGCCAGGCCCAGCAGCAGCGCGTCTATGACGGCCCCCGCTACCAGCAGCGCGACCAGCGCTACGCCGTCACCGAGGGCTGCCCCCCGGGCCTCGCCAAGAAGCACAATGGCTGCCTCCCCCCGGGCCAGGCGAAGAAGGCTTATGCCGTCGGCCAGCGCATCCAGCGCGACGCATTCCGCGGCTACTCGATCCCGGCCGCCTACACGCCGCTCTATTACGACAATCCCGACTATTATTACCGCTACGACGGCTATGGCGACATCTACCGCGTCGATTCCGGCACCAATTTGATCAGCGGCCTGATCCCGCTGCTCGGCGGCGGCTTCAATGTCGGCCAGCTCATGCCGGCGGGCTACGACGTCTACAACCTCCCCTATCAGTACCGGAATGCGTTCCAGGATAACGACGACTATTCGTACCGCTATGGCGACAACGCCATCTACCAGGTCGACAACAAGACCAGCCTGATCGACGGCATCGTCGCCTTGCTCGGCGGTGGGCTGAACGTGGGCCAGCAGCTCCCCTCGGGCTACGACGCCTACAATCTGCCCCCCGCCTATCGCGACCGATATTCGGACAATGACGAGAATCTCTATCGCTACGCCGACGGCAATATCTATCAGGTCGACGCGCAGAGCGGCCTCATCGAGGCGATCGTGCAGATGCTGACCTGATCGTGCCGCAACCGGAACGGAGCTGGTGCGTAGTGTCTGCACATGTGAGGGAGGTTGCGTCATGGTGAAATCTGGAATCGGGCTGGCTGCGGTTGCGGCACTGGCGCTTGCGGGCTGCGGAAAGCCTTCGGGCGACACGACGGCGAACAACGCCTCCGCCGCCGAGCCGCCGGTCAACGCCTCGGCCGGCTCGGGCAAGACCGACACGCCGATCCTCACCGGCCTCCAGAATTCGGGTGAGCACGGCACCTTCGCCAATGCGGTGAAGGCGGCCGGGCTCACCCAGACCTTCTCCGGCGCTCAGCCCTACACCGTCTTCGCGCCCACCGACGCCGCCTTCCAGAAGCTGACTGCCGGCACCGTCGACAGCCTGATGGCGGCGGACGCCAAGGGGCGGCTGGTGTCGCTGATCACCGGCCATATGGTCCAGGGCTTCGTCACCGCCGGCGATCTCGGACACGCGATCGACCGGGGCAAGGGCAAGGCCCAGCTCGCCACCATCGGCGGCGGCACCCTCACCTTCACCCGCTCGGGCGACAACATCGTCGTGGCCGACACCAAGGGCGGCCAGGGCACCATCACCCACGCCGACATCACCCAGTCCAACGGCATCGTCCACAGCATCGATACGGTGTTGGGCGCGAAGTAGCCTCTGCACCGAATCTGCACGTTTAGTCTCCCGAAGCTCCTCACCGGGCGGACCACCCGCGCACGCGCGTCCGGCATTGCGGCGCTTTGACAGCGGGAGAGCGAACGTGAACAAGATGGCCGCGATGAGCCACCGCATCCTGATCGTCGACGACGACGCCCATATCCGCGAAGTGCTGAGCTTCGCCCTCGTCAAGGCCGGCATGACCACCGCCGAGGCCGGGGACGGGGAGGCCGCGTTGGTCGCGGTCGAGCGCGAGAAGCCGGACCTCGTCGTCCTCGACATCAACATGCCCCGCCTCGACGGCCTCGAAGTCTGCCGCCGCCTCCGTGCGTCCGGCGATCTCCCCATCCTCTTCCTCTCCTCGCGGGACGACGAGATCGACCGCGTCCTCGGCCTGGAGCTCGGCGGCGACGATTACGTAGTGAAGCCCTTCTCGCCTAGAGAGGTGGTCGCCCGGGTGGGAGCCATCCTGAAGCGGGGCCGAAGCGCGCTTGCCGATGCGGGCGCCAAGGGTCCGGTGGTCCACAATAAGCTCCGGCTCGATCCGGAGGCGTGGGAGGCGCATTGGGCGGGCGCGGACGTCGCGGTGACCGTCACCGAATTCCAGCTCCTCCTGCTGCTCGCCAGCCTGCCCTCCAAAGTCTTCACCCGCGATCAGATCATCGACCGCCTCCACGGCCCCGGCTTCGCGATCACCGACCGGACCATCGACAGCCATATCCGCAACCTGCGCCACAAATTCGCCGAGGCGGGCGGCAGCGACCTGATCGAAACCCGGCCCGGCGTCGGCTACAGGATCGGGCCCTGCCTCGGCGGGGCCGCTTGATCCGGCGGCTGAAGGAGTTCGCCAAGCGCCACTGGCCGGCGCTCCGGCTGAGGACCATCCTCTTCCTGACCTTCCTGTTCGTCGCGGCGCTTCCCGGGGTCGGCGCGGTGTCGCTCCGCGTCTATGAGAACACTCTCGTCCAGCAGACCGAGGCGGAGCTGATCGCCCAAGCCGCCGCCCTCGCCGGCGCCTGCCGCGCCGCCTGGCCCGAGCCCGCGGCGCCCGAGCACGGGCCGCTCGATCCGCAGCGCCCCACCATCGATTTGCGCAACATGCGCGTCCTCGGCGACCAGCCGAAGGCCGCGCCCGCACCCCCTCCCGACCCCAAGGCGCTGGTCGCGGCGACGGCGCTCCGCCCGGTGGTCGTCGACACCGCCCGGGCGATGCTTGCCTCGATCCGCCTGCTCGATTCCCGCGGCACCGTCGTCTTGGGCCGCAACGACCTCGGCGGAAGCTATGCCGCCCTCCCGGAGGTCCAAAGCGCCCTTGCCGGCAAGCCGCGCACCGTGCTCCGCCAGCGCGCCGACTTCACGCGGCGCTACCTGCTCGAAGTGCTGAGCCGCGCCTCCGGAATCCGGGTCCATTACGCCCGCCCGGTCACCGTCAACGGCCGCGTCGTCGCGGTGCTGATGCTGTCGCGCTCGCCGCGCGGCCTGTTCCTCGGCATCTATCAGGACCGCGGCAAGATCGCGCTCGGCGTCGGCCTCATTTTCCTCACCTTGCTCGTCCTCGCCGGCCTGCTCTCCCGCGGCATCGCCCGGCCGATCGAGGCGCTTGGCGAGGCGAGCGAGAATGTCGCCCGAGGCGCAGTCTCCATCCCCGAGCCGCCCGCCACCGCCGCAGTCGAGATCCGCGCTCTCTACCTCAATTTCGCCGCCATGGCCGAACGGATCGAGCGCCGCTCGCGTTACTTGCGCGATTTCGCCGCCGCGCTCAGCCACGAGCTCAAGACGCCCATTGCGGGCATCAAGGGCGCACTCGAGCTGCTCGAAGAGCATCCGACGATGACCGAGGAGGAACGCCTCCGCTTCCTCGCCAATGCCGGCGCCGACGCCGACCGACTCTCCCACCTCGTCCGCCGCCTCCTCGAGCTCGCCCGCGCCGACATGGCGAGCATGCCAGAGGACGCCTCCGCGGACCTCGGCAGGGCGGTGCTGAACGTCGCAGACGCCCACCGCTCGCCCGATTTCGCAATCCTCGCCGACCTGCCCCAGCTCCCGCCCGTCGCGGCCCCGGCCGAGCTCATCGAAGCGGTGCTCGAAACCCTCATCGAGAACAGCCGCCAGGCCGGCGCCCGAAGCCTCATTATTCGCGCCGCCCCCGCGCCGGGCGGCGTCGCTCTGGAGCTCGCCGACGACGGGCCGGGCGTCCCACCCGGCGATCACGAGCGCATCTTCGAGCCCTTCCACACCAGCCGCCGGAGCCAGGGCGGCTCCGGCCTCGGCCTGTCGATCGCCCGCTCGCTCCTCGCCTCCTGCGGCGGCACCTTGCAGAGCTGCCCGGCAGGTGCGGGCGCACTCTTCCGGATAGTGCTCACCCAGGCGAGAATTTAGGCCGCTTTATTTCGCTCGACCTCGGGAATTCGCCCGCTGATACTCGCGGCGGGCGAATCAGGGGGGAATGATTTCGTGCTTCAACGTCTGACCATCGCGACCCTGGCCGCGGCGGCTCTGCTCGGCGGCTGTGCAGCGGCGCCGCTCGGACCCGCGGCGAGCCTCGCCGAAGCCGGCATCAAGGCGACCGGCTCGTTCAGCCAGGAGGTGACCGGGGTCGCCTCCCAGCTCGGCAGCGTCGAGGTCGGCGAGGCGTTCACCGCCACCTGGGAGCAATGTTCGAACAGCGCTTTGACCTGCAAGGAGATCGTCGAGCCGGCCGAGCTCGCCTCGGACAGGCGGGCGCTGGCCCGGGTCGTCGCGCTTCGGGCCAAGGCTCTGGACGCGCTCGGCGCCGCTTATGGAGCGCTCCAGACCGAGGCCGCCTATAATCAGTCGGCCGACCTCTCCGGCGCCGCCGGGGACGCGATCAAGGCCGCCGACAGCTTCGCCGCCGCCGCCGCCGGGCTGCGCAAAGGCGGCAATGTGCCCGCGATCCCCGCCCAGGCGGCGAGCCTCGCCGATTTCGGCTTCAGCCTGCTCGGCGACCAATTGCAGCGAAAGCGCATCCTCGCCGCAAGCCGCGACATCGCCCGCGCGACCCTCCAGGTCCGCAACGGCATGATCGACGAGTCCGCCGCCTTCGGCCGGCTCACCCGCTACCTCGTCGGCAAGCGCACCGAAGTCCGGATGACGCTGATGAAGGCGGGCCTCGTCTCCCGGGACGAGGTGATGCAGCAGGTCGCGGACCAGATGAACGTCAAGCTGGTCGACGGCTTCGGCGGCATCGTCTCCTCCTCGCCGGCCGACCAGATGGCGCTCCAGGCGTCGATGCGCGCGCTTGCCCAGCAGGAGGTGCTTGCCACCCAGGAGCGCTACCAGGCCGGAATCGCCGCGCTCGGCGCCCTGCTCAAGAGCCATGCCGAGCTGGAGAAGGGCAAGCCGCTGTCGATCGGGAGCATCGACCGCTTCCTCACCCAGCTCGACGCCACCCTTCAGCCC
>VBAE01000056.1:0-6294 GCA_005882415.1 Alphaproteobacteria bacterium
TCTATCCACTCATTGTGGACGTTCAGCGGGAGCGTCCGCTTTCGACCCGTTGCAGACATTCGGTTCGCGTGCGAGCAAGGCAGAATGCTGATCCCGCTGCTTATTGCCCTCGCTGTTGAGCCCCCGGCGGTCGCCCTAGTGGGAAACTGGGATGATCGTCCGACCGCGACAGTGGCTGAGGGTTTCGCTCGGAATCTGGGAAAGATTGAGAAAGCGGCCAAGAAGTGTGGCTTCTCGGAATCTTGGGTTTGGGACGATGACACACCCGGAGCCCAGCTTTGGGTACTCGCATCCGAGGTAGTGCCTTCACGCACGGCGTGCTTGCAGCGCTGGAAGATGAAACACCATCGCTTGGCGGTGAGGTGGGTACTCCCTCCGCTAGGAACTAAATGACGGCTGGAAGCACGTCTGCTTCCCACCCATTGCAGACATTCGCGGGTGGTGAGATCATCCGTCTATGACCCTCGCCCTCGACGAGCTTGCAGCACGATTAGAAAGTGCTTGGTCGCCAAAATCGGCAACGACCTGGAAGGCGGATAACCCCGCCCTCGGCCAATGCAGTGTGACGGCCCTCGTGGTCCACGATTTGCTCGGCGGCTGCATTCTGAAAACGAGGCTCGGAGCTGGCTGGCACTTCTACAACTGGATCGATGGGCAGCGTCTAGACCTGACGGCGACGCAGTTCCAACGCCCGGTGGCTTATGAGGATCTTCCGGCAACCCGCGATGAAGCCTTTAGCGACACGTCCACCGAGCAATACCAGGCTCTGCGTAGTGCTGTCCTAGGGTGCTTCGTAAGCAGGACCAGCGGAGCGTCCGTTCTCGACCCGTTGAGGACATTCAGGCCGGACCTGGCCCGCCGAGCCGCGACTAGGCGTTCACGAATACATTGCTCGGAGTAGCATTTGACGCGCCTCCGTAACGAGTGCAGGCCCTTGGGTGCGATGGTTCGACGCACAGCGCCGCGACGACAAAAAGGGGCAATCAAGATGACGATCAAGGTTTTCATCGTGGCCGGCGTGATGCTCGCTCTCTCGGCGTGTCAGCAGGCACCCGCAAAGGTGGATACTGCTGCGATCGAGAAGCAGCTCAAAGAGGGCGAGGCGAGGTGGAATGAAGCCTACCGTAAGCGGGACGCGGCCGCCCTTGCGGGTGCCTATGCAGATGATGCTGCGCTCGCCAATCCCGGAGCCGCGCTCGTCAGCGGGAAAGAGGCCATCCGTAAGGAAACCGCCGGCTACGCCGCGGATCCGAACCTGCGCGTTCAGTTCGCGAGCGATCGGATCCAAGTCGCGGCATCGGGCGACTTGGCCTACACGCGCGGCCACTACAGTCTGACAATGACAGACCCTAAGACCACGAAGCCAACGATTTCAACCGGCAGCTATCTGACAGTCTGGAAGAAGCAGCCGGATGGCACGTGGAAGGCCGTTGAAGACTTCATAACTCCGGGGCCTGCTGCCTAGGGGCGAGCGTCCGCTTTCCACCCATAGCGGACACTGGAGAGGAGGTCTGCGCGAGGCGCATGAGCACCTGCTCCCGGAGGATCCCTCCACGCCCGTTCGCGCTTTTATTTGCTGATGCTGACTCTGCCAATCCTCGTCCCGGGCGGCAGATGGCGGGTCTGATCGAGTAGCTGGGCGCAGATGCTCCAGTACACCTCGAAGTCGCTCACCTCGAGATTGCTGACATCGTCGGTTCCGCCGAGAAAGAGGGGCTGTTTATAACCGACGCACTGGTCGTATGCGGGCGCGTCGCCACCGCGCCTTATCCATTCCTTGTAGAATGAAAGGGCGATGGCCTCGTCGGGAGCCTCGAGCAGCTCCCTCTCGTGGAACTCCGTTATGCTCGCGGGCACCTGCAACGCCTCACCTGCTCCAGCGTCCAGCAACAGGATTTGAGGTTCGCCGCCGACCAGGCGCGCCTTGTCCGTGGCAAACTGCCGCCCGAGCCAGTCCGCTCCGAAGCAACTGATCCGGCCAGCGAGGTCGGGGAACGCTTCGATCGCCAGCTCCGTGAAACTTGCCACGTCCTCTGGGCGGTGACGCCGATAAGCCCCTTGGACGGCTTCGCGCTCGCTGTGACCCTCGGTCGAAGCTCCGCGCCGGGACTCATCGTCACCCCTGCGGCCGATCCGTTCCGTCAACCAACCGAACATCAGCATCTCCATCGACCGCAGACGAGCAGTCTATGAGAGCGTCGAGGGCTTGGGAAGGGTGGTACACGGGCAGGTTTCGAGGTTCCGATCCTGTGCGGCAGCTGGAGCTTCTTTCAGGTTCCGTCGGCTTCCGCCGCCGATAAACGGAATGCCCGCAGGACAGCCGAGCCCGAGGCAAGAGGCTTATGACGCTCCCTTGCGAAGGGTCGATCCGGAGGTATCATGCCGGATGACTTTGGTGGCCCCGATGAAGCGGGAGCGGCGATCTGCCGACAGAATCCTGCTCATTCTCGACCTGGACGAGACCCTGATCTACGCGACGGAAACCCGTCTGGAGCGTGACCCGGATTTCACGGTCTACGATTACCACGTCTATCGGCGGCCATGGCTGGACGAGTTCCTGGCCGGATGCGACAGGCAGTTCGACCTCGCAGTCTGGTCCTCAGCATCCGATCTTTATGTGAAGGCGGTGGTCGCCCATATCTTTCCGGATCCTTCGCGCCTGCATTTCGTCTGGGGACGCAGCAGAGCCACGCTGAGACGCATGAGCCAGGGTGAGGACGGTCATATGTTCGATCCCTGGGACCATACGCATTACCTTACACCCCTCTCAAAGGTTCGGCGAGCTGGCTGGCCGCTGGAGCGTGTGCTGATCGTCGACGACACGCCGGAGAAGTGCATCAGGAACTACGGAAACGCCATCTATCCGCGACCTTATGAAGGGGACGAGGCCGACGATGAATTGAAGCTGCTGGCGGTCTATCTGGAGCAGATAAAGGACATCCCCAACGTCCGCAGCATCGAAAAGCGCAGATGGAAGGAGTTGGCGGCTCGCCTGGCGCAGCCGGTGTGACCTCCGGTATCGCGCTTGAGACTGTACGCGCAAAGCTTGGTGCGCGCGGAGCCTGACACCCACCCGGCTACTGCCTGTCTCCCGGACCTGTGACGCCCGCTGCGTCCAGGAGGACGTTCGTGCGGCGGGCCGTGCCTAGAGCCGACTCGGACCCGGCGACCATTGCTCGTCCCGAGCCGGATGCACCGGCGGGAGGGACCGGTGGCGGTGAACGGACAAATTGGCTGGCGCAATGAGGGCCCGCGCCTGTGAGCGCGGGCGAAGCCTCGGACCGGCGCCGTGCGATGCTTCGGACGGCGATGGGCCCTGCCATCGCGGCGGCGCTCGCCGACCCGCTGGTGGTCGAGGTGATGGTCAATCCCGACGGCGCCCTCCGGCTGGACCGGCTCGGCGAGGGCCGCGTCGACACCGGTGAGCGGTTGGGGGCGGACCAGGTCGAGCGGATCATCCGGCTGATCGCGAGCAACGCCCGAAGCGAGGTTCACTCGGGCTCGCCGGTGGTGAGCGCGGAGCTTCTTCCCCATGGCGATGGGCTTGCCGGGGAACGGTTCGAGGGCATTCTTCCGCCGGTCGCAACCGGGCCCTGCTTCTCGATCCGCAAGCCCGCTTCGCGAATCTACGGCCTGCTCGATTATGTGCGCGACGGCATGATCAGCGCCGAGGACGCGCGGACGCTTGCGATGGCGGCGGTCGAGCGGCGCAACATCCTTGTCGCGGGCGGCACCAGCTCCGGCAAGACGACTTTGGCAAACGCCCTTCTGGCCGAGATCGCCGCCTTCGACGAGCGGGTGATCCTCATTGAAGACACGCGCGAGCTCCAGTGCGCGGCGCCCGACACGGTGGCGCTCCGCACCCGTCCCGGCATGGTCAGCATGGCTGACCTAGTGCGCTCCACGCTTCGCCTCCGGCCGGATCGGATCGTCGTCGGTGAGGTGCGCGGCGCCGAGGCGCTCGACATGCTCAAGGCTTGGAACACCGGCCATCCCGGCGGAATCGCGACCGTCCATGCCAACAGCGCTGCGGCGGCTTTGTATCGCCTCGAGCAGCTCATCCAGGAGGCGGTCGTCACGGTCCCGCGGCGGCTGATCGCCGATGCGATCGACGTGGTCGTGTTCATCGCCGGCCGAGGCTCGGGCCGGCGGATCGACTCGATCCTCTCGGTCGCGGGGCTCGATGCCGCTGGCGATTACGCCCTTCGCCCCCTCCACCCGACACAGTCAGCTCCTGAGGAGATTTAGAATGAACGATGGTCGTCCATCCGGCTTGCACCGCTTCGCCGCTTTTGCTGCGTTGGCCCTCGTCTCCGTCGAAGCCCGGGCCTCCGGCTCAGGAATGCCCTGGGAGCAGCCGCTCCAGCAGGTGCTGGAGTCTGTGCAGGGGCCGGTCGCCAAGATCGTGGCGGTGATCATCATCATCACCACCGGGCTCACCCTGGCGTTCGGCGAGACGGCCGGCGGGTTCCGGCGCCTGATCCAGATCGTGTTCGGCCTGTCGATCGCGTTCGCCGCCTCTTCCTTCTTCCTCTCCTTCTTCAGCTTCGGCGGCGGGGCTTTGATCTCGTGAGCGGATCGGCTGCTCATATCGAGGGGTTCGAGGCGCCTATCCACCGGGCGCTGGTCGAGCCGATCCTGCTCGGTGGAGCGCCGCGCACCGTGGCCATCGTCAACGGGACGGTCGCCGCCGCTCTGGGGCTCGGACTGCAGCAGTGGATCGCCGGCCTCGTCGTGTGGGCGCTGGGCCACTCGATCGCGGTCGTTGCGGCGAAGCGCGACCCTGAGTTCGGACCTGTCCTTGCACGCCATCTTCGGCAGCGGGGGCATCTGTCGTGCTGAGGATCGCAGAATATCGTCGGCACGCGGACCGGCTCGCCGATCATCTGCCCTGGGCGGCGCTGGTCGCGCCGGGCGTGGTGCTCAACAAGGACGGCAGTTTTCAGCGCACCCTGCGCTTTCTTCGGCTCGGGCTGGGCTCTGTTCTTCGAGGCGGAGCGGGTCGAGGCGCTCGGCTATCCTGAAAGCCGTTTCCCCGATCCCGCCTCATGGCTGGTCGACAAGGAGCGGCAGGCGGGGTTCGAGGGCGGCCGCGACCATTTTGAGAGCCGCTACCATCTGACTCTTGTCTGGCTGCCGCCTGCCGACGGGCAGGCCGCGGCCGAGCGCTCGCTGATCGAGCGGAGCGACGATCGGAAAGGCCGCGACTGGCGGGAGGCGCTCGGCGCCTTCGTCGCCGAGACGAACCGGGCGCTCGACCTGCTCTCCGGGTTCATGCCGGAGGTGCGGGCGCTGGACGACGAGGAGACGCTGACGTTTCTCCATTCGGCGGTGTCGTCGCGCCGCCACCGCGTCGCGGTGCCGGAGACGCCGGTTTATCTCGATGCCGTGCTCGCCGACACGCCTCTCACCGGCGGGCTCGAGCCGATGCTCGGCGACCTTCATCTGCGCACTTTGACCGTCCTCGGCTTTCCGGCGCTGAGCCGGCCGGGGATCCTCGACGCGCTCAACCATCAGGATTTCGGGTACCGCTGGGTCACCCGCTTCATCCCGCTCGACAAGGCGGACGCTACGAAAGCGCTCACCAGGCTTCGCAGGCAATGGTTCAACAAGAGGAAGTCGGTGACCGCGCTGCTTCGCGAGGTCATGTACAACCAGCAGGCCCAGCTGCTCGACAGCGACGCCGACAACAAGGTGGCCGACGCCGACCTCGCTCTCCAGGCGCTCGGCCAGGACTATGTCTCGTTCGGTTATCTGACCGCCACCATCACCGTTTCGGACCGCGATCCGAGGGCCGCGGAGGAGAAGGTGAGGGCGGTGGAGCGGGTGGTGAACGGGCTTGGGTTCACTGCGATGCGGGAGCGCCTGAACGCGGTCGAGGCGTGGCTGTCCAGCTTGCCGGGGCATGTCTATGCCAATGTGCGCCAGCCGTTGGTCCATACGCTGAACCTGGCGCATCTGATGCCTTTGTCCTCGGTCTGGGCCGGGCCCGTGCAAAACACGCACGTCGACGGGCCGCCCTTGCTGTTCGCTCAGACCAGCGGCTCGACCCCGTTCCGCCTCTCCACCCATGTCGGCGATGTCGGGCACATGCTGATCGTCGGGCCGACAGGGGCCGGCAAGTCGGTGCTGCTCGCGCTGCTGGCGATGCAGTTCCGCCGCTACCCCGGCGCGCGGGTCGTCATGTTCGACAAGGGCTGGTCGGCGCGCGCGGCGGTGCTCGGCATGGGCGGCATCCACCATGAGCTTGGCGCGGGCGGGGAGGGGCCGGCGCTCGCTCTCCAGCCGCTTCGG
>VBAE01000056.1:6314-13888 GCA_005882415.1 Alphaproteobacteria bacterium
GATCTGGTCGGCGCTCGGGAGCCTCGCGTCGGCGCCGCCGGAGGAGCGCACACTGACCGGCCTCTCGCTGCTGCTTCAGTCCAATGCATTGAAGTCCGCGCTTCAGCCCTACACGCTCGAGGGGCCGTTCGGCGCCCTGCTCGACGCAGCCGAGGACCGGCTGGCGCTGGCTGACGTCCAGTGTTTCGAGACCGAGACGCTGATGGGCCAGGCGGGGGCGGTGGTCCCGGTGCTCACCTATCTGTTCCACCGGCTGGAGGAGCGGTTCGACGGCAGCCCGACCCTGCTCGTTCTCGACGAGGCCTGGCTGTTCCTCGACAACCCCTTGTTCGCCGCGCGGATCCGTGAGTGGCTGAAGGTGCTTCGCAAGAAGAATGTCGCGGTGGTGTTCGCGACCCAGTCGCTTGCGGACATCGCCGACAGCAGCATCGCTCCGGCTATCGTCGAGAGCTGTCCGCAGCGGATCTTCCTGCCCAACGACCGCGCGGTCGAGCCGCAGGCGCGCGCCGCCTATGAGCGGTTCGGCCTCAACGCCCGGCAGGTCGAGCTGATCGCCCGGGCCACCCCCAAGCGCGACTATTACCTCCAGTCGCGCCGCGGCAACCGGCTGTTCGACCTCGGCCTCGGCCCCATCGCGCTCGCCTTCTGCGGCGCGTCCGATCCCGAAAGCCAGCGCCGAATCGACCGGGTCCTCGCCGAGCATGGCGGAGCGGACTTCGCGCGCCGCTTCCTCGACTCCTGCGGCCTCGACTGGGCGGCCGCGGCGCTCGACCAATTCCCCGCCTCCCAAGCTTCCGAAGGAGACAAGAAATGAAGCGACTGAAGATTGCGATCGTGCTTGCGGGCACCTCCCTGGCGATCGGCGGCACGTTCGTGCTTCCGGCGAGCCCCGCGGCGGCGATCCCGGTGTTCGACCCGACCAACTATGCCCAGAATCTGCTCCAGGCGGCGCGGGCGCTGGAGCAGATCAACAACCAGGTCCGCTCGCTCCAGAACGAGGCGCAGATGCTTCAGGACATGGGGCGCAACCTCGAACGGATCGACTTCCCGCAGCTCCAGCGGGTGACCTCCGCGATGAAGCGCATCGAGGATCTGATGGGCCAGGCGAAGGGGATCGACTTCAAGGTCGACCGGCTCGACGAGCGCATCCGCTCGATGTTTCCTGGCACCGCGTCGAAGGTGCTGAAGAGCGACCAGCGGGTGGCGCAGGCCCGGGCGCGGCTCGAGGCCGCAACCGAGGCCTATCGGCACGCCATGGGCGTCCAGGCGCAGGTGGTCGAGAATGTCCGCGAGGATGCCGGCACCCTCGCCGAGCTCGTCGGGCGAAGCCAGGAGGCCGCCGGAAGCCTGGCCGCGAGCCAGGCCGCCAACCAGCTCCTCGCACTCTCGATCAAGCAGCAGATGCAGCTCCAGAACCTGATGGCGGCCGAATTCCGCGGAAGCGAGGTGGAGCGGGCGCGCAGGGCGCAGGCCGAGGAGGACGGACGCGCCGCCACCCGGCGGTTCCTCGGCAGCGGCGGCGCCTACACACGCCGCCGCGACTGAGCTCGAGATGGGTGAGGGCGGTTCCCGCAGCCCGAGCCCGCCGCGGGGCGTCCATGCCCCCTTGGGACTGCCCCGCGGCACCTTTTTTCCTACCTGACCGGAACAAGCCCCGATGAACGACCTGAACGTGATCGACCGTTTCATGGCGGCGTTCATCCAGTATATCGACAGCGGCTTCGGCCTTCTGGGCGGCGATGTCGGATTTCTGTCGACGGTTCTGGTCGGGATCGACGTGACGCTGGCCGGCCTGTTCTGGGCGATGGGCGGCGAGGACGTCCTCGGCCGGTTCCTGAAGAAGATCCTCTATGTCGGCGCGTTCGCGCTGATCCTCGGGCGGTTCTCCACCCTTGCCGACATCATCTTCCGCTCGTTCGCCGGGCTCGGCATCACGGCCGGCGGCGGCGGGATGACCGCAGACGACCTGCTTCGGCCGGGCTATGTCGCGAGTACCGGGTTCGAGGCGGCGCGGCCCCTGCTCGACCAGGTGAGCGAGCTGCTCGGCCCAGTCGCCTTCTTCGAGAACTTCCTGACGATCGCCGTGCTGATGATCGCCTGGCTGTTCGTGATCGTCGCCTTCTTCGTGCTGTCGATCCAGCTCTTCATCACCATCATCGAGTTCAAGCTCACCACCCTGGCCGGGTTCGTGCTGGTACCGTTCGCGCTCTGGAACCGCACCAGCTTCCTCGCCGAGCGGGTGCTCGGCAATGTCGTCTCCTCGGGCATCAAGGTGATGGTGCTCGCCGTCATCGTCGGCATTGGCTCAGGCTTCTTCGACGAGTTCACGAGCGCCGCCGCGGGCGGCGAGACGGACCTTATCCAGGCAATGAGCCTGGTGCTCGGTAGCCTCGCACTGTTCGGGCTCGGCATTTTCGGCCCTGCCATCGCTTCAGGACTGGTGTCCGGCGCGCCGCAACTGGGCGCGGGAGCGGCGGTCGGGACCGCCGCCGCGGCTGCCGGGACCGTCGCAATGGCTGGCGGCACCGCCGCGGCCGGAGCGCGAGGCATTGCCGGAGGCGCGATGGGCGCGCTTCGCGCCGGCACCTCGATGGGCGCTGCAGCCCAGACTTCCTACCGGCTTGGCCAGGAGACGTCAGGCTCCAGTAGCGTCGGCGCCGGGCTCGGAGGTGTCGCGCGCGCCGGTATGGGCGCCGCGGGCGAGCGGGTAAGCCGCGCCGCCGGCCTCAGCGAGGCGGCCGAACGCGGACGCACCGCTGCCTTGTCCGCCGGCGCACCCCGATCCGGGGGGAGCTCTGGCGGCGGCGGCTCCGCCGCCGACGAGGCCCCCATCTGGGCTCGCCGACTGCGCTCTGAGCAGTCGGCGCGTCATCACCGGCATGCCGCGCTCCAGACGGTGCGCGAGGGCGACCGCGGCGGCGCAGCCGCCAACCCCGACATCAAAGAGAGAGAGGACTGACGATGAAATTCAGGCGCGCGGTTCAGCGCTACGGCCGGACTCCCGAGCCGGAGACGCCCTACCAGCGGGCGGGGCAGGTCTGGGACGAGAGGATCGGCTCCGCCCGCGTCCAGGCCCGCAACTGGCGGCTGATGGCCTTCGGCGGCCTCCTCCTGTCGAGCGGCCTTGCGGGAGGGCTGCTCTGGCAATCGATGCAGAGCCGGGTCGTCCCTTATGTGGTCGAGGTCGACCAGCTCGGCGCTGCCCAGGCGGTTGCTCCGGCGGCTGCCGAATATCGCCCGACCGACCCGCAGATCGCCTGGCATCTCGGCAGGTTTATCTCGAATGTGCGCTCGGTCTCGCTGGACCCGGTGCTGATGCGCCAGAACTGGCTCTCCGCTTATGATTTCGTGACGGAGCGGGGGGCGCAGTTCATCGGCGACTATGCGCGCCGCGCCGACCCGTTCGGCCATATCGGCGAGCGCACCGTCTCGGTGCAGGTGACCAGCGTCGTCCGCGCCTCCGACCGCTCGTTCCAGGTGAAGTGGACCGAGACGGAATATGAGCGGGGAAGCCTCGCCGGCAGCTCGCGCTGGACCGCGATCCTGACCATCGATGTTCGGCCGCCAACATCGGCCGAGACCCTGCGCAAGAACCCGCTCGGGCTCTACGTGGAGGCGATCGACTGGTCGCGAGAGCTCGAGGTGCCGCCGCCGGCTGCGCCTTCGCCACCGCTGACGGAAGCCCCGCCCGAGCAGTCGGTGCCGCTCGGCTCGCCACTCGATCCGAACCTCGTGGCGCCGCCTGCTTCCGAACCCCTGCCTTCCGAGAGGAACAGCCAATGACCAGAAGACTCCTTCTTTCGATGTGCTCCGGGCTCAGCCTTTGCGCCTGTGCCGGAAGCAAGTCGGTGGAGGCCGCGACCGCGCTTCCCGCACCGGCCGGCTTCGTCTTCGCGCCGGCCAACTTGGTTTCCGAGCCGGCGCCTGAGCCTGCTGCCGTCGCTCCGACCGCCTCGACGGTGGTCGAGCAGCTGCCGCTGCCGCTGCCAGCGCGAAGGCGCACCGCGGGGCCGCCGATGGCGCGGGTCGAAGCAGCAAATCGCGCCGCCATGCGCGAGCCGAGCCGCGACTCCTATGTGAACGCGGTGCAGGTCTATGCCTGGACGCAAGGCGCACTGTACCGGCTGTACACGGCGCCCGAGCGGGTGAGCGAGATCGCGCTTCAGGCGGGGGAGGGGCTGGTGTCGGTGGCGGCCGGCGACACAGCGCGCTGGGTGATCGGCGACACGACCAGCGGTACCGGCGCCTCGCGCCGGACGCACATCCTGGTGAAGCCGTCGGCAGTTGGTCTCAGGACGAACCTGGTCATCACCACCGACCGGCGCGTCTATCATGTGCAGCTCGAAAGCACCGCTCGCACCGCGATGGCGAGCATCTCCTGGACCTATCCAGAGGGCGAACTGCTTGCGCTTCGGCGTGAGCCGGGCGCCGCTGCCGCGGAGCAGCCGGTGGCGGCGGGCGTGGCGGTGGAAGCGCTCAATTTCGGCTATCGGATCGAGGGAGACGATCCTCCGTGGCGGCCGGTTCGCGCGTTCGACGACGGGAGCCAGGTGTTCATCGAGTTCCCGCCGAGCCTTGCCCAAGGGGAGGCGCCGAGCTGAGGCTCGGAGAGCAGCGCCAGCAGGTGGTTCGGATCTTCCGCGGCGACACGCGCGGTCAGCGGCGGCGGAAGGGGAGGCCCTCATGAGCGACGTCGGACAAGAGGCGCCGGCCGTGCCGCCCAAGGAGGATCCCGAAACGCTGGTGCTTCGCGGCACGCCGCGGCCGGTGGTCCGGTTCCGGCGGGGACTGATCGTCGGAATCACAGGCGCGGTCGCGGCGACCCTTGCGACCCTCGCCTGGGTTGCGCTCGAGCCGCCGAGCTTCAAGATGGCGGCCGGCGATCGCGAGGACCGCGAGCCGGCTACGAAAGCCGCGCCCGACGCTCTGGCCGGTGCGCCGGCCAGCTATGGGGAGGTGCCGCGGCTGGGTCCTCCGCTGCCGGGTGACCTCGGCCGGCCGATCCTCGATCATCAGCGCAGCCTGGACGAAGCAGCGCCTCCGCCGGCTCCAGCGAACGAGGCGGACGCAGCCCGGACAGCCGCCGAGGCGCAGCGGGAGCGGCTGAGGGCGGCCGAGCAAGCCGCGCGTGACTCCTCGGTCATCGTGCAGCTCGCCGGTCGCGGCGGGGCCGTCGCGACAAAGACGGTCGAGTCCAACTCGCCGGCGGCGACGGAACAGGCCGCGCCGGCGGCGGCGGGTGTCCGGGCACAGGCCGGGCCGGCGCGGCGGGTGGAATTCGGGCGCTCCGGGAGGGACGACGTAAATCCGCATGCGCTCGTTCCGTCGCCCTCGCCATGGACGTTGAGCGCCGGCACGATCATCCCGGCTAGCCTCATCACCGGGCTCAACTCGGACCTGCCCGGAACGGTGTTCGCCCAGGTGACCGAGAATGTGCGGGATAGCGCCACCGGACGGACAATCCTCATCCCGCAGGGGGCGCGGCTGGTCGGGAGCTATGACAGCCTCGTCTCCTACGGTCAGCGGCGGGCGCTCCTGGTGTGGCAGCGGATCGTCTTTCCGGATGGGTCGTCGGTGCAGCTCGACAATATGCCGGCGGCAGACCTCGCCGGCTATGCCGGGGTGGAAGACGGGGTAGACTTCCACACCTGGCGGCTGCTCAAGGGAATTGCGCTCTCGACCCTGCTCGGGGTCGGCACCGAGCTCAGCCTCGGCAGCGGCGAGAGCGACCTCGTGCGGGCGGTTCGGGAATCGACGCAGCAGAATGCCGCCCATGCCGGAGACCAGATCACCACGCGAAACCTCGACATCCAGCCGACCTTGACGGTCAGGCCGGGCTGGCCGCTTCGCGCCGTGATCCACAAGGATCTCCTGCTACGGCCTTGGAGGGGGTGATGGCCGACCTGCGACTGAAGAAGCTGCCGGACCGGACCCCGGTGAGAATTACGATCAACCTCTCGCCGGAGCTCAACCAGGCCCTCGCCGAATATGCGGACCTGTACCGGGAGGCATACGGGCAGCAGGAGCCGGTTCAGGAGCTGATCCCGGCGATGCTCGCCAGCTTCCTCGAGGGCGACAAAGGGTTCGTCCGCCGTCAGCGCGGTCCGCGGGGGTGATCTCTACGACCGACAGGGGACGCGCTCGCGAGCGCCTTGCTCTCCGTCAGAAGCCCCATTCGATTCCTCGGGACCCCTTCACGACATCATACGGCCGGCTGGCGAACCCGTTCAACACGTCGAAGACGATCCGCTTGTCGTTGCGAACGATGTTGCCGAATTTGACTGTTTCAATCTTCGCTTCGGAAGGCAGGCCGTCGAGGTAAAGCGCATGCTCCGCGCCGGTCGCCAGGCCGCCTTTCTCTCCCGGGGAGAAGAGCAGCATGAACGTAGCATCGCGCTTCGTCATGCGCCTGCGCCCGATATATTCGAGGCTGATCGCGAGGGTCCCCGAATAGGATTCCCTCGGCAGTCTCCTGAGCGATAGCGGCTTTCCGAGAAAGACGAGGGCCTAAATGCGCCTCGACAGAGCGCCGCCCAGACCGGTTCGGCGGCCTGGCTTGGAGCGTGCGCTGGGCAACTGACCGAGCCGGACAGATTGCGACCGTCACGACAGGTACAGCCGCGCTCCTGAACTAACGTCGTCTTTCCACCCATTGCGGGCATACCAGAGCGGCTGAACGGCACTGGCTCAGCGCGCTGCCGAGGCAGCGGGAGCCATCTCACCGACCGGCGGCGGGGCCGAAGGTAATCTCCACGCGCCGGTTTAGAGGATCGCGAACTCCGTCGGCAGTGTCGAGTTGGGGGCGGCTTTCGCCGAGCGCTACGGTGGTCATCGCACCGTCCGGAATGCCGCGACGGGCCAGGTAGGCGCGGACTCTCGCCGCGCGACGCTCCGAGAGGTCGACGTTGTACTCGGCTGAACCGGAACGATCCGCGTGGCCGGCCATCATCACCTTGGAGTGAGGGCAAACCTGATAGGCCGAGGCGACGCGGTCAAGGAGAGCTTGGGCCAGCGCTGTGATCTCCTCGTTCGCCCAGTCAAAGTAGACCATGAACGGACCAGCGAGGCACGCCGGGATTGGTGGAGGCGGAGGCGCTTCGGCACCGCCGAAGGTGGACGTAGTGCCGCCCGTGATGGACACAGCGCTTTGATCAACTGCCAGTGAGGGCTGGAGCAGCAAAAGTGCGGCGACGCTAATCACACCCCCCATTCTGCTGTTTGTGAGGGATCTAAGCAACGTTTGCTTTCGACCCGTAGCGGACGTTCAGCGCGAGCGTCCGCTTACGACCCATTGCGGACATTAGGGAGTCTGTTAGGCTCCGGTAAGGGAGGCCCATGGACGCGCTGATAGCGAGACGACCCTTTTCACCCTTGCACGCTGGCGACCGAAGCTTCTTCGCAGCCTTTCTAGCGGCTTGCTGGATGGGCGTTTTGTTCGGTTTCTATGCGGCAAGTAGCGCGCGATTTTCCGGGCATGCGGACTACCCAGCCCCGCCGATTCTCGTCGGTCATGCGATCCTGTTTAGCGCGTGGCTAGCGCTTCTCACCGCGCAGATTCTTTTCGTCCGGACGAA
>VBAE01000056.1:13920-15310 GCA_005882415.1 Alphaproteobacteria bacterium
TCGCAGAACTGCACAGCCAGCGATTTTATATCCAACGGCATGACGATGACCTTCACTTCTTTATCCTGCCTTTGTTCTACTCAGCAGCTTTCGGGATTCTCGCAACTTGGGCCCTCCTAGTGGCAAAGAGAGATCCCGTATCCCACAAGCGTCTAATTCTTCTGGCCACTACCGTCATTGTTGGCGCCGCCTACGCTCGTTGGTGGGGGAATGAGCTCACCACCATGTTTGGAGACGGTTTCTGGGGCATGCTCCTCAACACTTTCACCGGGACGAACCTGCTGCTGGGCGCGGCGGTCGGCTATGACATCGGGACAAGAAGGCGGGTGCACCGCACCTATTTGATCGTCGTTCCTGCTATGTTGTTCAGCGAATTGATCTGCTCTTACATCTACCACGCAGATTGGTGGATGCCGATTGCGCGCCAACTGATCGGCATCCACATGCCGCTATCGGCGTAACGTCCGGTTTCTCCTCCTTCCAGAAGTTCAGCGGGAGCGTCCGCTTTCCACCCATTGCGGCCGCTCGCGGAATCGCCGTACGCGGCAGCTACGGTCATGCTGGTGAAGCACAAGCCGGTGGAGAAGCCGGAGTGAGGCGGTGGGCCAAGAGGATCGGGCTTGGCATCCTCGGCGTCATTGTCCTCTTTGTCGTCGCGCTTCTGATGGGTGTTCCGCTAGCGTGGGAGTTGCTTTTCGGCTTCGCCTACTGCGCGGACGGCTATGGCGGATGCCCTTGGAGCGCGCCGGGTTTCAAAGCTACATAATCGACAAAGATTCAGGGTCCGGCAACATCCGGGTTTCCACCCCAAGCGGACATTCGTTGAGGGTCGGTCTCGACCCATCGCAGAGACTGCTCTAGCCCACGCGAACCCTTGGGAGCAGCCTCGCAGCTACGTCTTCGAGCACCCCCCGATGGGGGCTCATGAGAGCGAGGTATCCACGCACACTGACAGGATGATCGCCTGGTCCGCTGCTTATTCGGGCATTCCGATTCTCACTCAGTGGACGACAGAGGAGCAAGCCGACCTGCCGCGGCTTCGATCGAAGTTGGGCGGAAGCGGGCAGTTGTCTCCGGCTCAGGTAGACCGGTTGTTCGGGGTGCTCGGAAACTTGAGGTCCGAAAACAAGCACATGAGCGGCGGCTCAAAAGCCTTGCTCAAATACGCCGAAGCGTCCGGGATCAAGCTCGAGCTGCCTAAGGAGAAGGAGATCCTTGCTGAAGCCAGGCGCATCTACGGTGCGTGCGTTGCCGAGCCCTCCCGCGCACCCACTCGGATCGCTCAGAGTTATGACGCGGCGCCGCGGGCGCAAGCGAGATAGCCGCCTCTGCCGCCGTCGCGCTCTCGGCGAGTTGGGCAAGGCCGGCGTTCGGCAGCGCGCCAGCGGGC
>VBAE01000222.1 GCA_005882415.1 Alphaproteobacteria bacterium
GAGGAAAGCTGGAAGGCGGGGCCGACCGCGAGGCCCGGCACCGCGCAGACGCCGCGAAGCTCCAGGCCGTCCTCGTCCACCGGGGCCGCCCGCGAAACGGAGTGCGCCGGCGCAGGCTCGTGGGCGGGGAGTTCGGCTTCGATCAAATGCGCGACCGCGGCCACCGTGGCCGCATCGCCGGTCACAGTGATCGTGTCGCCATTGCGGATGTCGAGCGCCATCACCGAGACCGGGCTTCTGGCGTTCGCCTCGCCGCGGGCCGAGCGGAGACGAACGTCGCCGCCCAGTTCCTTGGCCTTGGCCGCGATGCGGGCGGCGGGCCGGGCGTGGATGCCGCTCGCAAGCGCCACGCGCACCTCGCGTACCGCGTCGCCTTCTGCCTTGGCGGCCTCGACCGAAGCGCCCTCGACGCTCCCGATCGGCGCCCCCGCTGCGACCCGGCCCCTCGCCGAACCGGTCCAGGTAAAGCCTTCGCCGGTGACGAGGATAGGCGTCACCACGCTCTTCGCCGCAAGCGCGACTGCGTCGAGATCGAAGGAGATCAGCCTGTCGCCGAGCCTCACCTTCTGCCCGGCCGTCACATGTGCGGTGAAGCCCTCGAGCCCCACCGTGTCGACGCCGATGTGGAGCAAGATCTCCGCCCCGTTCGGGGCTCGGACGGTGACGGCGTGGGCGGTGGGGGCGATCACCGCCACGACCCCATCGCACGGCGCGACGAGCTCGCCGTCCAGCGGATCGATGGCGATGCCGTCGCCCATCATGCCGCCGGCGAAGACCTCGTCCGGCACTTCTTCCAAACCGCAGAGCCAGCCGGACAGCGGCGCGTGGAGGACGACCCGGCCGCTCAACGCAGCGCCGCCCGCATCAGGGGACCAATAGAAGACATGGGCGCGACATTCCCGCTTTCGAGAGGGCGCGTCAATGGGGAGACGGTGCGGAAAGGCGCTGGATATTGGTCTTGAATTGGTATTATGTGGCTCGCGTGACCTCGCGCATGTTCCTCGAAGCCCGTGAAGCCGCCGACGCCGTCCGCCGCCAACGCTCGGAAGCGGCACCGGCGCTGCGCGAAGCCGGCGCGGCGCTCCGCCGCCTCGCCCCCCGCGCGATCGTCACCTGCGCCCGCGGAAGCTCCGACCATGCCGCGACATACGCCAAATATCTGATCGAGACTCGGCTGGGAGTCTCCGTCGCCTCGGCCGCGCCCTCGGTCGCCTCCCTCTACGGCGACGCGCCGGACATGCGGGGAAGCGCCTGCATCGCCATTTCGCAATCCGGCGCGAGCCCGGACCTCCTCGCCTCCGCCGAAGCGGCCAAGGCCCGGGGTGCGCTGGTCGTCGCTCTGGTCAACCAGCCCGGCTCGCCGCTCGCCGAGCTGGCCGATCACGTCGTTCCCCTCTCGGCCGGGCCGGAAACCAGCATCGCCGCCACCAAATCCTACATTGCCACCCTCTCGGCCCTGCTGTCGCTGGTGGTCGAGTGGAGCGGCGACTGGGCGGACGCGGAGGCGCTGCCGGACCTGCTCGACCATGCCTGGGCGCTGGACTGGTCGCCGCTGGTCGATGCGCTGACCGCCGCCACCAGCCTCTATGTCGTCGGCCGCGGCATCGGCCTCGGCGTCGCGCAGGAGGCCGCGCTGAAGCTCAAGGAGGTGTGCGGGCTCCACGCCGAGGCGCTGAGCGCGGCCGAAATCCGCCACGGCCCGATGGCTTTGGTTGGGCCCGGATTTCCGGTGCTCCTCTTCCGCCAGAACGATGAGAGCGCCGCGGGCATCGACGCCCTTGCTGCCGACTTGAAGGCGATGGGCGCGACGGTGCTCACCGCCGGCGCTGAGCTTCCGGCGATCGAGGCGGCGCCCGAGGTGGAGCCGATCCTCCAAGTACAATCCTTCTACCGGGCCGCGGAAGCGCTCGCTTTCGCCCGCGGCCTCGATCCGGACAGCCCGCCCCACCTCGCCAAGGTCACGGAGACGCTGTGAGCGCGCTCGCACTCCTCAACGGTCGGGTGCTGATCGGAAGCGCCTTCGAGGAAGGTCGCGCGGTCGTCATCGAGGGCGGCCGCATCGCCGCGATCGTCCCCAATGGCGACGTGCCAGCCGGCACCCGCTCGCTCGATCTCGGCGGCCATTTCCTGATGCCGGGCTTCATCGACACCCAGGTGAATGGCGGCGGCGGAGTGCTATTCAACGACCGGCCGGACGCGGACGCAATCGCCGCGATCGGCGCGGCCCATCGCCGCTTCGGAACGACCGGCTTCCTCCCCACCCTGATCAGCGACGACATGGCCAAGGTCAGGGCGGCGATGGAGGCGGTCCGCACCGCTTCCGTGCCGGGCCTGCTCGGGATTCACCTCGAAGGTCCGTTCCTCAACCTCGCCAAGCGCGGCATCCACGAGGCGGCGCACATCCGGGCCATGGCCGAGGCGGACCTCGCTCTGCTGAAGCAGCCGGTCGGCGCGGGGCGAACCCTGGTCACCTTGGCGCCGGAGAAGGTGGGACCCGCCGCAATCCGCGCGCTTGCCGATGCAGGGGTGATCGTCGCCGCCGGCCATAGCGAGGCGGATTGGGCGACGGTGGTGGACGCGCTCGATCACGGCCTTGCCGGCTTCACGCACCTGTTCAACGCGATGTCGCCGCTGCAGAGCCGCGCGCCCGGCATGGTCGGCGCCGCGCTCGACGACGGCCGCGGCCATATCGGAATCATCGTGGACGGCCGCCACGTCCACCCGGCGGTGCTCAGGATCGCGATCCGGGCGGGGGGTGCCGAGCGCTTCATGCTGGTCACCGATGCAATGCCGAGCGTGGGGCTCAGGGAGAAGAGCTTCGAGCTTCAGGGGCGGACGATAAGGGTGGAGGACGGGGTTTGTGTGGATTCCGCGGGGACGCTGGCGGGCTCCGACTTGGATATGGCGAGCGCGGTCAGGAACGCGGTGGCGATGCTCGGGCTGAGTTTAGCGGAGGCGGCGAATATGGCCGGGCGCAATCCGGCGCGGTTTCTGGGGCTAGGCGGTGAGCTCGGCCGTATCGCGGTGGGCTACCGCGCGGATCTGGTCCTCGCGACCCGCGATGTCGAGATTTTAGAGACCTGGATCGGCGGCGAAGCAGTCCTCCCTGCCGCGTAGCGGTGGGGAGGGGGACCACACGAAGTGTGGTGGAGGGGTAAGTGGCTCAGTCGCAGAGGTTCTAGCGCGAGACGGCAGAGGCCTCGCCTTCTACCCCTCCACCACCTTTCAGGTGGTCCCCCTCCCCCCGCTTCGCGCGGGGAGGATTAACCCGCGGGCTGGCTTACGCTGGCGACGGCGGCGTCGAACTGGGCTTTGGTGATGCTGAGCAGCAGGCCCTTCTCGCCTTCGACGGCCTGGATGGTGCCGAGGAAGGCGCCCTTGGAATCGCGCACTTCGCTGCCGGGCGTCAGGTCCGCCGCGGTGGCGGGGACGGCGCGGCCGACGGCGCGCTGGGCGACGGGCACGCCGTCCGTCTTGGCGATCACGCGGTTATATTCCTCGCGCGACTCGCGGGCGCCCGCGCTCATCTTGGTCGCGTCGCCGGTGCCGGGCGCGCCGCCGCCGCCGCCCATGGCCTGCCCGTAGGCGACCCCGCCCGGAACGAGAATGAGAGCGGTGATTGCAAGAGCGGTGCGCGAGATGGCGGCCATCGAGATTTCCCTGTTCTACTGATGCGAAGAGTGGGTCGCCGAGGGCGCTCGCCACCCCTTTTCCCTAGCGGAATAAGGATGAATGGCGGCTGACCGGGGTTGCGTCAACATGTCGCGGAGGTGCGTCACTTCGCCTGGCCCGGGGCGTAGGGGAAGGAGAGGGCCTGGTACCAGGCGAGCGGATGCGCGGGCGGCGCCGCGCCGGCGGGGAGGGGGAGGCGGTTCAAGCTCTGCCAGTAAGCGATGGAAGCGTCCCGCCACCAGCGCGCTTCCTCCTCCTGAATGGAGAGGAAGGCGGCGACCTGTTCGAAGCGCTCCGCGTCGACCTTGCCGGCCAGCCCCGCCCATTGCCGCCGCATTGTGCCGACGGCGGCGACTCCGCGGTCGTAGCGGAAGACGAGCTCGTCCCAGAGGGTGCGGCCCGACCGCATCGGCCGCTGCCACGGCGCGTGGTGGAACCAGAGGAGGTAGTCCTCGGACTCCGCCAGCCGCCGCGCAGCCTCCGGCGCGTATTGGGCGAGAGCGTTACTGCCGGTGGAGGTGCGGTCGAAGCCGATGCCGCGTGCGTCGGCGCGGTGGTAGTAAGCCGGGTTCCATTCCGGGCGGGCGAGGTCGCCGACCCAAAGGGCGGGTCCGTAATGGTGGCCGGTGCCCATCACATGGTGGAGGCCGAGCGGGGTCATGTAATCGACCACTGCCTGCCGCGAGGCTGCAAGCATTGCTGTGACGGTCCCCGCGACCTCGCGGTCGTTGCCGAAGGTCATCCGCGCCCAGTCTCCGGCGATGTCGGCGGCACGCGCCTGCGGGTCCCAGGCGAGGCGGCCGAAGGCGTACCAGTTCGCCTGGTCGAAATGGGAGCCGCTCCAGTTGCGGTCGCTGCCGACGTTCGACACGCCCGCCATTCCGCTGAGCGTCCCGGCGACGGTGGACCCGCGCCCGGTGTCGGCGGAAAGCGCCTCCTCCCACAGGTCGCCGAGCCAGGCGATGTGGGTGGCGAAGCCGAGATATTCCTTGGTGATCTGCCCCTCGAACATCAGCCGCGTCTTCGGCATCGCACCGAACAAGGGGTGGAAAGGCTCGCGCGGCTGGAAGTCTACGGGTCCGTTCTTGACCTGGAGGATGACGTTGGGGCGGAAGGCGCCGTCGAGCGGCCTGAACTCGTCATAGGCCTGCTTCGCCCGGTCCTCCTTCGCGTCGCTGGCGTAGACGAAGGCGCGCCACATCACGATTCCGCCATGGGGCGCGAGGGCGTCGGCGAGCATGTTGGCGCCGTCGGCGTGGCTGCGCTTGTAATCCTGCGGCCCCGGCTGCCCCTCGCTATTCGCCTTGACCAGGAAGCCGCCGAAATCGGGGATCGTCCGGTAGATCTCGTCCCCCTTCGCTTTCCACCAGGCGCGGACGCTTGGGTCGAGCGGGTCCGCGGTCGGGAGCTTGCCGAGTTCGATCGGCGCGCTGAAGCGGGCGCTGAGATAGACCTTTATGCCCCAGGGCCGGAGCATTTCCGCCACCGCGGCGACCTTCGCCAGCCATTCCGGCCGCAATATGTCGGCGTTCGAATTGACGTTGTTGAGGACGGCGCCGTTGATCCCGACCGAGGCGTTGGCGCGGGCGTAATCGGTGTAACGCGGGTCCTTCCAGCCGGGCAGCTTCTGCCAGTCCCAGATCGACTCGCCCGAATAACCGCGCTCGACATGGCGATCGAGATTGTCCCAATGGTCGAGCAGCCGGAGCTTGAGCTTCGGCGCGTCGGCGATGTTCACATGATCGAGCGGCTGGAGCGTCTGGACCATGCGGAGGAGCCGGAAAGCGCCGTAGAGCAGGCCCACGTCGCTCCTCGCCTCGATCCTGATCCCGCGCTTATCGCTGCGGATCGCATAGCCTTCGGGATCGGCGATCCGGTTCGAGCGGACGAGGGTGATGCCGGGCGTACGGCCCAGCATCGCGCCCAGGCCCCGCTGAAGCTCCCCGACTGTGGCATCGACGGTGGGGGAACCGGCAGGGGCGACGATCCCGCTTCCCAGCCCCCGGTACTTCGCCTGCTCCGCCGGAGCGAGTGGCCGGTAGCGCAGCCACAGCGCGTAGCCGTCCTCGGCCTGCGCCATGGCAGGCACGAGCAGCAGCAGCGCGGCGAGAAGCAGGGTGCGGAAAAGCGGCATCGGCGCGCATCCTCTCTCCCGCGCGGCACGTTGACAAGCCGGCGCGGCTTCGGTCTTGTTAGCGCTATCAGCGGCCCGCCTCCAGCAGAAGCGGCGGCCGGGGAAGGAAGTACCGGGATGGACCTCACCAGACGCGAAAGCCTCACTTTTGCGGCCGCCTTGGCCGCCACCGCCTGCACGCCCGCCGGCATTCGCCCCGCCGCGGTGGGCACGCAACCCGAGTCGCTGAACGCGCTCGCCAAGCGCAGCGGCCGGCGCTTCGGCTCGGCCGTCGCCTGGGGTGCTCCGGGCGCCGACCGCGGCAGCTTCGCCAACCCGGCTTATGCGGCTTTGCTCGAGCGGGAATGCGGGCTGCTGGTCCCCGAGAACGAACTCAAATGGCAGTGGAGCCGCCCCGCCGCCGACCGTTTCGCCTTCGCCCAGATGGACGCGATCGTCGATTATGCGACGTCGCACGGCTTTGCCCTGCGCGGCCACACGCTCTTCTGGACGCCCGAGAAATGGTACCCGCAATGGCTGGTCCACTACGATTTCGGGTCCCGTCCGGCAGCTGCTGCCGAGGCGATGCTGACCGACCATGTCCGGACAATCTGCCGCCGCTACGGCACCCGCATCTTCTCCTACGATGTGGTCAACGAGGCGGTGCAGCCGGAGACGGGGGAGATTCGCGACACCGTCGTCACCCGCGCTCTGGGGAAGGAGGCGACGCTCGACCTCCTCTTCCACACCGCCCGGGCCGAGGCGCCGCACGCCCAGCTCGTCTACAACGATTATATGAGCTGGGAGCGCGGCACCGAGGACGAGACCCATATCGAGGGGGTGCTGAAGCTCCTCGAAGGCTTCCGTAAGCGGGGGACTCCGGTCGATGCTTTGGGCGTCCAGTCGCACATCAGGCTGCTGAAGAAGAAGCCGGTGGCGGAGATCGTCCGGGAATCGGAGGGGCCGTGGCGGCGCTTCCTCGATCGGGTGACGGCGATGGGCTACAAGCTCGTCATCACCGAATTCGACGTCAACGACCAGCGGGCGCCGGATGATATCGCGGTGCGCGACGCGATGGTCGCGGACTATGCCCGGGCCTATCTCGACGTGATGCTGAGCTATTCCCAGCTCGGCGACGTGCTCGCCTGGGGCATGGCCGACCGTTATTCCTGGCTGACCGGCTTCGATCCGCGGCCCGACAAGTCGGTGAAGCGCGGCACGCCCTACGACGTCGAGTTCCGGCCCAAGCCGCTCCGGGCGGCGATCGCCGAAGCCTTCGCCAACGCCTCAAGCCGCCACGCCTGACGCTTGTGGCGCGCTCGGGGGCCATGCTAATCGGAAGGGAGGGGGCGCATCTAAGGAGGCTTGCATGCGTCCCATCCTCTTATTCCCGCTTTCCCTCCTCTTCGGCTGCGCGGCGCAGGGCCCGGCAACGGAAGCCGGCGCCGGTGCGGCCGCGTCCGTTCCGCTCGGCGGCCAGGTCGCCTGCATCGACGCAACCCGGATCGCCGGCAAGCGCGCCGAGAACAACCGGGCACTCATCGTCGAGCTCAGCGGCGGCGCGACCTTCCGCAACGACCTTGAGGAAGCGTGTCCTGGGATCGCGCGGGCCAGCGGCTTCGGGACGCTCGCCATCGATCCGATCGAGACCCGCATGTGCCGGGGCGACATGGTCCGGATCTACGACCCGGCTGACCTGTCCAGCGGCGGGCTCAAGGCGGTGCCGCGCTGCCGGCTCGGCATGTTCACCCGGATCGAGAGCCGCCGGGGCTAACCAACCACCAAGGGGGATGAAATGAAGCGCTGGACGCTGCTCGCGGGGCTGTGCTCGGCCGCCGCCTGGACTTCCGTAGCCGCGGCCGGCGATCTCAAGCTCAACGACAGAGGCTATTTCGCCGCGCCCGGCCTCAACGTGATGGTGTTCAACGATTATTATTCGGAAGGTCATCAGACCGGGGTGACCATCGTCCAGCACGGAACGCGGGTGGCGGCGAACGGCGACCTCCGGCTCGAACCCTCGCCCGGCCAATGGTCGCCGATGCCCGTCACCATCAAGCGGACGGTGGACGAGAAGACCGGCACGATCAGCCAGACGCTGGCCTTCCCCAACCCGGCGACCAACGGCAAGGGCTTCAACCCGGTCTTCTACCCCAATTTGACCCTGACCTACCGAGTGACAGTCACTCCGCTCGACGGTAACAGCTTCCGCATCTCGGTCGATCTCGACAAGCCGCTTCCGCCGGAATGGGTGGGCCGGGTCGGGTTCAACCTCGAGCTCTTCCCCGGCCTGTTGTTCGGCAAGTCCTGGGTGATGGACGGGCAGGGCGGCATCTTCCCGCGCCAGCCCAACGGGCCGATGGTGGCGAGCGGCACCGGCGCGCCCGTGGAGGTGCCGCGCAACGTCCAGGCCAACGGGCCGGTGCCCTCGCCCAATGCGCAGCCGCTGACCGCGCCGCTCGGTGCGGGCCGAGTCCTCACCGTCGCGCCCGAGGATCCGATGCAGCGGATGCGGATCGAGAGCCGGAGCGGTGGGCTGGAACTGATCGACGGCCGCTCCAACCACAATAACGGCTGGTTCATCGTCCGCGGCACCGTCCCGGCCGGCGGCGCCAATGCGGTGGAGTGGGTGGTGACTCCCAACACCGTCGAGGGCTGGAAATACGGCCCGGTCGTCCAGGTCAGCCAGGTCGGCTACGCCCCCGCCCAGCCCAAGAAAGCGGTGATCGAGCTCGACCCTTCCGACCGCGACGTGAAGCGCGTCCGCCTGTTTAGAATGGGTGCCGACGGACCCAAGGAGGTGCTCGCCGGCGCGCCCGAGAAATGGGGCGGGTTCCTCCGTTACAATTATCTGAGCTTCGACTTTTCCAAGGTGACCGAGCCCGGGATGTACGTCCTCAGCTACGGCGACACCAAGTCGCAGCCCTTCCGGATCGCCAGCGACGTCTACAGCCGCGAGGTCTGGCAGCCGACGCTGGAATATTTCCTGCCCGTCCAGATGTGCCACATGCGCGTGAACGAGAAATACCGGGTGTGGCACGGGCTCGACCATATGGACGACGCCCTGATGGCCCCCACCTCCCTCAATCATTTCGACGGCTATGCGCAGGGGCCTTCGACGCTGACCAAGTATAAGCCCGGGCAGGTCGTCCCCGGCCTCAACGCCGGCGGCTGGCACGATGCGGGCGATTTCGACCTTCGGGTGGAATCGCAGATCGGCACCGTCTGGCTGCTCGCCAAGATGATCGAGGAGTTCGGCCTCAACCTCGATTCCACCACGATCGACCAGGAGCGCCACCTGGTCGAAATCCACGCGCCCGACGGCCGCAACGACGCGCTGCAGCAGATCGAGCACGGGCTCCTCTCCGTCCTCGGCGGCTACCGCGCGATGGGCCGCGTCTATCGGGGGATCATCGATCCGTCTCTGCGCCAATATGCGATGCTCGGCGACGCTGCGAACCAGACCGACAATGTCTCCCGCGGTACCGCCGATGGGCTCGGCGACGACAATAATGGCAAAGCCCTGGCCGCCGACGACCGCTGGGTGTTCACCGAGGACAACCCCTCGCGCGAGCTCTACGTCGCCGCCGGCCTCGCCGCGGCCTACCGGGTGATGAAGGCGGATCGGCCCAAGCTCGCTTTCGCCAGCCTCGAGGCGGCACGCGACCTCTATGCCAAGGCGATCGACCGCAGCGACGATACGCCGTCGCGGGTCTTCGCTTTGTCGGAGCTGATCGCCGCCACCGGCGACCCGAAGCTGATCGCGCGCCTCATCGCGCTCGAGCCGAAGATCCTCGCCAATGTCGAGCGCTCGGCCTGGATGATTGCGCCGATCCTCGGGCAAATCCCGGACGCCGGCTTCAAGGCGCGCCTTGCCGCCGCGGTCGCCACCTATCAGGCGGGGGTGACCGACCGCGCCCGCACCGACTCCCCCTACGGCGTTCCCTACAAGCCCGACATCTGGGGCGCGGGCTGGACGGTGCAGGAGCGCGGCGTTCGCCAATATTTCTTCCACAAGGGATGGCCCGAGGTCACCTCGACCGACTCCTATGTGAACGCCTTGAACTTCGTCCTCGGGGTCCATCCGGGCGAGAACAATTCCTCCTTCGCCAGCGGCGTCGGCTCGCGCTCCGCGACCACCGCATACGGCTTCAACCGAGCCGACTGGAGCTACATCCCCGGCGGCGTCGTCTCGGGCACGGCGCTGATCCGGCCGGACCTCCCCGAATTGAAGGAATGGCCCTTCTTCTGGCAGCAGATGGAATATGTGATGGGCGGCGGCGAGACGAACTACATGTTCCTCGCGCTCGCCGCCGATCGCCTCTACCGCACCGGCAAATGAGCGCCCTCGCCGCCCTTGCCCTGCTCGCCGCAGCCGCCGCGCCCCAGCCGGTGGGAAAGGTGTCGTGGGCGCCCTACGGCCATCTCTCCGACGGGCGGGTGGTCCATCAGGTGACGCTGACCAACGGCAGGGGCATGCGCGTCCGCCTGATCAACTATGGCGCGACGATCACCGACGTCGACGTGCCGGACGCCAAGGGCAAGGTTGCAAACGTCGCTTTGGGCTTCGCCAACCTCGCCGATTATGAGGCGAAGAATGGGGATTATGCCTTCGGTGCTGCCATCGGGCGCTTCGTGGGCCGGATCGGCGGGGCGCGCTTCACGCTAGACGGCAAGGAGGTGCTGCTCACCCCCAATGACGGCCCGAACGCGCTTCACGGCGGGCCCGGCAACTTCCAGTCGAAGCTGTTCGAGATGCGGCCTTATTCGGGGAATGGGGTGGTCGGAGCGATCCTCACCTATCGCAGCCCGGACGGGGAGCAGGGCTTCCCGGGCAATGTCGACGTCACCATCACCTACACGCTCACCGACAAGGACGAGCTTCGGATCGACTATGCGGCGACGACCGATGCGCCGACCGTCGTCAACCTCACCAACCACAGCTATTTCAACCTCAAGGGCGCAGGCTCGGGAACGGCGCGCGACCATCTCCTGCGCATCGCCGGCGATCAGCTTGCCGAGACCGACCCGCGCGGGATCCCCACCGGCCGCTTCCTTCCAGTGGCCGGCACCCCGTTCGACTTCCGCAAGCCCACCCGGATCGGCGACCTCATCGATCGCGAGCATCCGCAGATGGAGGGCCGGCGCGGCTACAATCATAGCTGGCTGCTGGCCAAAAGGAGCGGCAAGCTCGCGCTGGCGGCGACGCTCACCGACCCCGGCTCGGGGCGCCGCCTCGACGTTCTCACCACCGAGCCGGCGCTTCAGATCTACGCCGGCAACTGGATGAGCGGGCGGGACGTCGGCGCCCAGGGCGTCGCCTACAAATCCCACGACGCGATCGTGTTCGAGACCCAGCATTTCCCCGACAGCCCGAACCATCCGAATTTCCCCTCGACCCGCCTCGCGCCCGGGGAAACCTATCGCTCGACCACCGTCTTCCGTTTCTCAGCCGGAGCCCGCAAATGATCCCCCCCGTCTACGCCGCCGACCCTTCTCGCTATGAGCGGATGCAATATCGCCGCTGCGGGCGGAGCGGGCTCGATTTGCCGGCGATCTCGCTCGGCCTCTGGCAGAATTTCGGCGGCGCGGACGTGTTCGAAACCGGCCGCGCGATCCTCCGCCGCGCCTTCGACCGCGGGGTGACCCATTTCGATCTCGCCAACAATTACGGCCCGCCTTACGGCTCGGCCGAGGAGAATTTCGGACGGGTGATGGCCGCCGATCTCCGGCCGTATCGCGACGAGCTGATCGTCTCGACCAAGGCGGGCTACGACATGTGGCCGGGGCCGTACGGCAATGGCGGAAGCCGCAAATATCTCCTCGCCAGCCTCGACCAGAGCCTCCGCCGCATGGGCCTCGATTATGTCGACATCTTCTATTCGCACCGGGTCGATCCCTCGACTCCGCTCGAAGAGACGATGGGCGCGCTCGTCACCGCCTACCGCCAGGGCAAGGCGCTCTATGTCGGCATCTCGTCTTACTCGCCCGAGCTCACCCGCGAGGCGGCGGCGATCCTTGAAGGCGAGGGGGTTCCCCTCCTCATCCACCAGCCGAGCTATTCGATGCTCAACCGCTGGGTGGAAGGCGGGCTGATGAGCACCTGCGCCGAGCTCGGCGCCGGGATCATCGCCTTCTCGCCGCTCGCGCAAGGCATGCTCAGCCGCAAATATCTCGGCGGCGTTCCGGCCGACGCGCGGGCGGCGAAGGGCGGCTCGCTCTCCACCTCGCTCCTCACGGAGGAGAATATCGCCCGGGTGCGGGCGCTGAACGCGATCGCGGAAGGGCGGGGGCAGACGCTTGCGCAAATGGCGATCGCCTGGGTGCTGCGGGATCCGCGCATCACCTCGGCTTTGATCGGCGCTCGGACGGTGGAGCAACTCGACGACAGCCTCGCCGCCTTGGACCGGCTCGACTTCAGCGACGAGGAGCTCTCCGCGATCGATGAACATGCCGAAGAAGGCGGCATCGACATCTGGAAGAGCTCCTCGCGCGTCGGGCCCGACGAGGTCGCCTGACCTCGGTTATTCGGTTTTCGCGGGCGCCGGGCCGTTGATGAAGCGGCTCACCCGAGGGGCGATGAGCCGCCCCAGGACGAACAGAAGCGCCAGCAGCAGCACCCAGGGGATGAGGGTGATCGCGATCAGCAGGATCGCGGCGAAACCTGCAACGACATTGTCACCGGCGCGGGCGAGCGCCTTGCCGATGCTCGGCCGCTCGTCGAAGCCGGGAGCGAGATCGCCGGAGCCGTAGTTGAACACGACCGGCGTTTTGGCGAGCGACTCGCGCTTCTCCTGCTTACCCGCCTGAAGCGCGCGGATCTGTTCGCGGATCTGCTGCGCCTGGACCTGCAGCTCGGCGCGTTCGGAGGAGCCGAGGCCCTTGCCGGCGAGCTGCGCCTCGATCCGCTTCAGATCGTCGTCGAGCGTCCCCTGGCTTCGGGTGGCGGCGGCGATCTCGCTGCCGACGTCCTCGCCGGTGATCTCGCTCTCGACCAGCATGCCCTCGGCCTGCTGGACGAGGTCCGCTCCGTTCTTGCCGAACTGGCGGGCGATGGCGGGATCGAGTTTGAACTCCAGCATCGCCTCGATGCTGCTGTCGTTGACCAGACGGTATTTCATGCCGGTGATCCGGCAGCGGTCGATGCCGAGCTTCTCGCAGGCCTGGGCGTGCTGCTCCTGGACCCGGGCGATGCGCTGGGCCGGCAGGCGGAAGCCGTAGCGATAGTTGAAGGCAACGCCCGGCGCTGCGGTCACTCCGACATTGGGCGCGCGTGCGGCGCCGTCGGCGCTGGCCGATTCGGACACTTCCTGGGTCTGCTGGCTGGTCTCGCGGCTGCCGCCGGAGTCGCTGCCGCTGCCGCACGCGGCGAGGGGAGCGAGAAGAAGGAAAGGCAATTTGGAACGCATCGTTCGGGCCTCCTCTATTATGAGCCGGTCTTGCGCCGGTCGTGTAACATTACCGCATCGGTAGACAATCGCAAGCCTTACGTCCCAAGAGTCGGGCTGCTATCGCGCCGCCATGGCAACAAACGACATTGATCCTATCCAGAGAGCCGAGTTCGGCGACGCGCTCTCGCAGCGTTATCTCGTCTACGCACTCTCCACGATCACCGCCCGCTCGCTGCCCGACGTGCGCGACGGCCTGAAGCCGGTGCACCGCCGGGTTTTATGGGCGATGCGCCTGCTCCGGCTCGATCCGGCGGCGGGGTACAAGAAGTGCGCCCGCGTGGTCGGCGACGTGATCGGCAAATATCACCCGCATGGCGACCAGTCTGTCTACGACGCGATGGTCCGCCTCGCCCAGACCTTCTCGCTCCGCTACCCTTTGGTCGACGGACAAGGCAATTTCGGCAATGTCGACGGCGATAACGCCGCCGCCATGCGCTACACCGAGGCCCGGCTGACCGCCGCCGCCGGCGAGCTGATGGCCGGCCTCGACGAGGGGACGGTCGACTTCCGCCCCACTTACAATGGCGAGGAAGAGGAGCCGGAGGTCTTCCCGGGCCTGTTCCCCAACCTCCTCGCCAACGGCGCCAGCGGGATCGCGGTCGGCATGGCGACGTCGATCCCGCCGCATAACGTCGCCGAGATCGTCGATGCGGCGATCTACCTGATCGACCATGAGCGGGCGACGACCGCGGACCTGATGCAGTTCGTCCAGGGGCCGGACTTCCCGACCGGCGGCATCCTCGTCGACAGCGCGAGCGCGATCGCCACCGCCTACGAGACCGGCCGCGGCTCCTTCCGAGTCCGCGCCCGCTTCGCCGGCGAGGCCGGTGAGGACGGCCGCTGGGTCATGAAGCCGGAAAAACTGGCGGGCGGCCAGTGGCAGCTCGTGATCAGCGAAATTCCGTTCCAGGTGCCGAAATCGAAGCTGATCGAGCAGATCGCGGCCTTGGTCACCGACAAGAAGCTTCCGATTCTCGCGGACGTGCGCGACGAATCGGACGCCGAAATCCGGATCGTGATCGAGCCGCGAAGCCGCAACATCGATCCCGACCTGCTCGCCGAGAGCCTGTTCCGGCTGACCGACCTCGAAGTGAAAATCCCGCTCAACCTGAACGTGCTGGACGAGCGGCGCACCCCGCGGGTGATGAGCCTCAAGGAGGCGCTGTCCGCCTGGCTCGGCCACCAGTTCGACGTGATGGTGCGCCGCGCGCGGCACCGGATCGCCAAGATCGACGACCGGGTCGAGCTGCTCGAAGGCTATCTGATTGCCTATCTGAATCTCGACCGGGTGATCCAGATCATCCGCGAGGAGGACGATCCCAAGGCGGTGATGATCGCCGAGTTCCGGCTGACCGACCGCCAGGCCGAGGCGATCCTCAACATGCGCCTGCGCTCCTTGCGCAAGCTCGAGGAGATGCAGCTTCGGACCGAGCGGGACACGCTCGGCACCGAGCGGGCGGAGCTCGACGCCCTCGTGGCAGGCGAGGACGCCCGCAAGCTCCAGCGGGCCCGGCTGCGCAAGGACCTGCGCGCGCTTCGCAAGCGCTATTCGGAGGAGACCCCGCTCGGGCGCCGCCGCACGCTGGTCGAGGAATCGGCCCCGCCGCGCGAGATTCCGCTGGAGGCGATGATCGAGCGCGAGCCGATCACCGTCATCATGTCCCAGCGCGGCTGGATCCGGGCGATGAAGGGCCATGTCGAGCTCTCGAACCCGGAGGCTCTGAAGTTCAAGGAAGGCGACGGCCCGGCTTACTTCTTCCACGCCCAGACCACCGACAAGTTGCTCCTCGCCGCCGAGAACGGCCGCTTCTACACGCTGGCGGCCGACAAGCTCCCCGGCGGGCGCGGTTTCGGCGAGCCGGTGCGGCTGATGGTCGACCTGGAAGGCGAGGGGAATGTCGTCGCGCTGTTCCCGGCGGTGGCGGACTCCAAGCTCCTCCTCGCTTCCTCGGACGGGCGCGGCTTCATCACGTCCGAAGGCGGGGCGATCGCAGAGACGCGCAAGGGCAAGCAGGTGGTGAACCTGCGGCCGGGCGCCAAGCTCGCCATCGTCCGGCGGATCGCCGCGGACCATGATTACGTCGCAGTGATCGGGGACAACCGGAAGATGATCGTATTCCCGGTGGGCGAGCTACCGGAGATGGGCCGCGGCCAGGGCGTCCAGCTCCAGCGTTATCGCGACGGCGGCCTGTCCGATGCGCGCACCTTCGCGATGGCGGAGGGGATCAGCTGGTCGATGGGCGGCGAGAGCGGCCGCACCCGGACCGAGGGCGACCTCTCCGCCTGGCGCACCGCCCGAGGCGCCGCCGGCCGCATGCCGCCCAACGGCTTCCCCCGCGACAACAAATTCTAAGGGGCAGACGTGCGGGCGAGGGGAGGGGGCGTAACCCCCCCTTAACCGCTCCCGGCCTAGCGTCCGGGGATGTTGGCTGGACCCGCGCGGGGGCGAAGGGAATCGCTTGAGGAGGCCGGGCGGGAGCCGCTGCCGCCGCCGTCGCCGTTCGCCCTCAATCAGCTCGAGCAACGGGTCGAAGCCGCCCGCCAGGATTATCTCGACGCCCTGCCGATCGCCGCTGCCGTCGCTTATGTCGGCGAGGACGGGCGCCCGGCGATCGACGTCAGCAACGCCAATTTCAAATCGCTCGCCGGGCTCCCGGACGTGCCCTCCGGCACCGGAGCACGGGCGATCCCGCTGCTCGTAGGCCGGATCGGGCGGGCGCTGGCCGAATTCCTCGGCGGCATCGAGGGCTCGACCGAATTCGCCGGAGACGACGGCAATGTCGTCGGAGGGCGCTTCTTCACCGTCCGCCTGTCGCGCCTCAAGCCCAACAGCGCGGCCGAGCGGCGCTGCCTGCTGACCCTGATCGACACCACTTCGCAGGTCGAGACCGAGAAGAATTTGAGGAGCGAGATGCTCCGCGACAGCCTGACCGGGCTCGTCAACCGCCACGGCTTCAACGAACGGGTCGAGGAAGCGCTTGAGCAGCCGGATTTCCTGCCCGGAAGCTACGCCATCCTCGTCCTCGACATGACCCGCTTCAGCCGGGTCAACGAATGCGTCGGCGCCATCGCCGGCGACGAGCTTCTGATCACTTTCGCGCGGCGCCTGTTCTCAGCGCTAAGGGCCGACGACGTGCTCGCCCGCACCGGCGGCGACGAGTTCGGGGTGCTTCTCCGGCTCGACAAGGGGATCGAGGATGCGCTGGAGGTGGCGCGGCGGATCAAGGCGGTGCTCTCCACCCCCTTCCGCCTCTCCGAGCTCGAGATCAGGGTCGACTGCGCGATCGGTTGCGCTTTGCTCACCGGCTCCGAGCAGCTCGCCGAGGAGGCCCTTCGCAACGCCCAGTTCGCGATGAAGCGGGCCAAGGCGAGTGCGGGCATCCAGGTCTACGAGCCGCTCGAGGCACGCGCCGCCCGCCGCCGCTTCAGCATCGAGACCGAGCTTCGCCGGGCGATCGAGGCGGACGAGCTGACCCTCGCCTACCAGCCGCTGGTCCACCTTCCGACCGGGCGCATCGCCGGCTTCGAGGCGCTCGCCCGCTGGAACCACCGGGAGCGCGGCGCCATCGCGCCTGCCGAGTTCATTCCGGTGGCCGAGGAATCGGGGCTGATCCTCGCCCTCGGCCGCTGGGCCATCGACAGCGCGGCGGCGACGCTCGCCTCCTGGGACCGCAAGATCGGCGAGCCGCTGCCGCTGTCGGTCAGCGTCAACCTCTCCGCCATCCAGATCGCCCGGGACGATGTCGCGGGCGTGGTCGCCGCGGCGCTCCGGCGAACTGGGCTTGCCGGAAACCGGCTGACGCTGGAGCTGACCGAAAGCGCGATCATCCAGGACCCGGCAGGTGCCCTCAAGGTGCTGGAGGCGCTCAAGGCGCTCGATTCCAAGGTGGCGATGGACGATTTCGGCACCGGCTACACCTCGCTCGCTTACCTCCAGCGGCTCCCGATCGACAATCTGAAGATCGACCGGAGCTTCGTCACCGGAATGCTCGGCGACAAGGATTCGACCGCGATCGTCCGGGCGGTGCTTTCGCTCGCCGATGCGCTTGGCATGGAGACTACGGCGGAGGGGATCGAGAGCCAGGAGCTGGCCGACGCCGCGGCCCGGATGGGCTGCTGCTACGGCCAGGGCTATCATCTCTCGCCGCCGCTCCACGCGGACGACGCTTTGACCTACTGGGTGTCGCGCAGCGCCTGAGCGACCCGGGCCGCGATCGCCGGCTCCAGCGTCTCGGCATCGGGGAAGCCCTGCTCGATCCAGTCCCGCTCGATCGCCTGCATCGTCGCCGCCACGATCCGTCCTGCCGGTAGGCCGCGGGCGATGAGCGCGCCGCCGCGGACGGGGAGCCGGGGCTTTTCCCACTCGGCGAGTGAGGCGATGGAGGGCGCGGGGTCGCTCAGGCCTTCGTCGAGCAGCATCCGGTCGACCGCGCATTCGGCGCCGACGCGATAGGCAAGGGCATCCGGCCGTCCCGTCTCGCCCCGCTCGGCGATGCAGCCCAAACGGAGGCGGATCGCGTTCGACATCCTCAGCCGGGTGCCGACCCCCACCGCCACCAAAGCGTCCCGCGGAAGCAGCGCCCCGAGCCTTCGCACCCCGTCCGGCGCCACGCCGGCCGCCCGCTCCCGCCTGATCAGGAAGTGAAGCCGCTCGACCCCTTCCGCAGCGATCTCCGGCAGCACCGGCGCGAATATGCCCTGCGCCGCCATCAAGGCCACCGTCGGCGCCGGGTCGGGCAAAGCGAGGATCTTGAGCAGCTCGTCGGCAATGCGCTCACGGGAGAGCGCCATCAAATCGTTCGCCCGCGCGGAGCAGGCCGCCAGCGCCTCCCCGTCCGCCTCGCCCCGCCCGAAGCGCCCGTGAAAGCGGAAGAAGCGCAGGATCCGGAGATGGTCCTCCGCGATCCGGCGGAGCGCCTCGCCGATGAAGCGCACGCGGGCGGAGAGGGCGTTGATGGTGAAGTCGCGGCGCCCGGCATCCTCCTTCCAGTCGTCGGTATATTCGATCGTGGCGCGGCGGCCGTCGGTCGAGACGTCGCGGCGAAGCGTCGTCACCTCGACCGGCTTGCCGGCGATGACCGCGGTGACGGTGCCGTGGGCGAGACCGGTGGGGATCGCCTTGATCTTCGCGGCCTTGAGGCGCCGGATCACCTCCTCGGGCGCGAGGCGGGTGGCGAGGTCGACGTCGCTCGCCTCCACCTTCAGCAAAGTGTCGCGCACGCAGCCGCCGACATAGCGGGTCTCGCCGGCATCCGCGGACAAAGCGGTCAGCAATTCGGCCATTCCGGGCCGCTTCTGCCAGGGGGCGGGCGGGAGCTTCACCGCACCAGCTCCAGCCGGCGCGACAGGTTGACGATCATCGCCGCCGTCGCACCCCAGATGCGCCGCCCCTCCCACTCGATTTCGTAATAAGAACGCTCCCGGCCTTTCCACTCGACGGTGCGGATGGTCTGCCGCTCGGGATCGAGCAGCCAGTCGAGCGGCGCCTCGAACATCGAAGCGACCTCGCCCGGATGGGGCGACAGCGGCAGATCCGGCGGCACCACCCCCACCACAGGCGTCACCTCAAAGCCGGTGATCGTCCGATAGGTGTCGGCGATCCCGATCACCTCGACGCTCGCGGGGGGAAGGCCGATCTCCTCCTCCGCCTCGCGCAGCGCCGCGCCGACGGGGCCGTCGTCCTCCGGCTCGATCCTGCCGCCGGGGAAGCTGATCTGGCCCGGGTGCTTGCGCATCGTCCTGGGGCGCTCGGTGAGGATCACCGTCGGCTCGCGCCGCTCGACCACGGCGACCAACACCGCCGCCGGAGTGACCTCTCCATCCGCCTCGTCGAGCGCGTCGCCGGCGAGCAGGACAGGGCTCAGCCCCCGGCCGCGCTCAAGCGCCTCCCTCAGCCGTTCCGCCAGGCTCATCGCTCCGGCTCCAGCGCGAAGAAACGTCCGCCGCTCCACAGGCCGGCCGGCTCTGCCGCTTCGGCCAGCGCCAGCTCGGCGAGCTCGTAATAGACCGGGCGGGCGACCAAGGCGTCGAGGCCGCTGCGGACCTCGACATAAGGGTGCGGCCCGTCCTCGCCTTCCTCGAAGCGGAGCGGGTGGTCCGGCCCGGCAACGACGAGGTCGCCGGTGTTGAGCCGGAAGGCCAGGCTCCGGCCCTCGCCTTCGCCCTCGCTCTTCAGCTCGACCGCGACGAAGGGCGCGTCCTCGACCGCGATGTCGAGCTTCTCGACCGGGGTGACGAGGACGAAGCTTCCGTCCGCCTCGCGCCGCAGGATCGAGGAGAAGAGTCGCACCATCGCCGCCCGGCCGATCGGGCTGCCCTCGTGAAACCATGTGCCGTCACGGGCGATCCGCATCGCGCTGTCGCCGCAATGGGTCGGGTTCCAGCTCTCCACCGGCGGCAGCTTGCGCTCCTCGGCCAAGCGGGCGATCTCCGCCAGCGACAGGCCGGAGAGGTCGGAAGGGGGCGCGGGGCTCGGCATACCTCCTCCCGGTTAGGCAGGGGGCGCGCCTCCCGCAAGCCTTGCCGCCCCGCCGCCGCCCGCCTATCGCCTCTCCATGGCGAGCGAGTTCGAAGGCCCCCGCACCGCGATCGTCACCGGCGGCGCCAGGCGGATCGGCGCCGCGATGGCGCGCGCCCTCTCTGAGGACGGCTGGCACCTCCTCATCCACTGCCACAAGAGCGAGGCCGAGGCGCAGGCGCTTGCGGCGGAGTTGGGCAACGCCAAAGTCGTCCGCGCCGACCTTGCTCAGACCGATTGCGCCGAGCGGGTGATGGCCGCGCTGGACGGGCTCCCGCCGGCGCGCCTGCTCGTCAACAACGCCTCCCTCTTCGCCTACGATGGCCTCGACGACTTCGCCCCGGCCGGCTGGGCGAACCATCTCGACACCAATTTGCGGGCGCCGGCCCTGCTCACCCAGGCCTTTGCCGAGCGGGCCGAGGGCGGGGGGCTGATCGTCAACATGCTCGACGCCAAGCTGTCCCAGCCCAACCCCGACTTCTTCAGCTACACCGTCTCCAAGTTCGGCCTCGCCGGTCTGACCGAGCTGGCTGCGCGCGCTCTTGCCGGTCGCGGGATCAGGGTGTGCGGCATCGCCCCCGCGGTGACGCTGGTCTCCGGCGCCCAGGGCAATTTCGACGAGGTCCACGCCCTGAACCCGCTCCGCCGCGGAGTGAGGGTCGAGGAGATCGTCGCTGCTCTGCGCTTCCTCATCGCGACGCCCATCATTACGGGCCAGATCATCACCCTCGACGCCGGCCAGCGCTTCCTGTCGCTGCCGCGCGACGTCCAGTTCCTGGAGCCCAAGAATGAATGACGCCCCCCGCCTCGACGGCCTGGTGCCCGAGGCGCTCGCGCCGAAGACGCGCAAGATCGTGCTCGACGGCTATGAGCTGGACGTCGACATCGGCTTCCACGATTTCGAGGTCGGCAACCCCCAGCGCCTGTCGGTCACGGTCGAGGTGTGGCTCGACGCCGCCTCCTTCCCCTCCTCGGACGACGCCACCCACGCCTGGGATTACGATTTCCTGCGCTCCGGAATCCGGGACCTCGCCGCCGGCCGCCGCTTCAACCTGCAGGAGACTT
>VBAE01000057.1 GCA_005882415.1 Alphaproteobacteria bacterium
ATGGGCGCGGAAGTGACCATCGTCGAGATGCTCGACCGGATCCTCCCCGTCGAGGATGCCGACGTCTCCGCCTTCGTCCACAAGGCGCTCACCAAGCAGGGGATGACCATCCATACGTCCTCTGGCGTAGAGAAGCTGGAGACGGGACCCAATGGGGTGAAGGCGACGCTCAAGGGCGGCGCGGTCGAGGAATTCTCCCACGCCATCGTCGCCATCGGCATCGTCCCCAACACCGAGAATATCGGCCTCGAAGCCCTGGGCGTGAAGCAGGAGCGCGGCCACATCGTCGTCGATGGCTTCGGCAGCACCAACGTCGACGGCGTCTACGCGATCGGCGACGTCACCGGCCCGCCCTGGCTCGCCCACAAGGCAAGCCACGAAGGCGTCGTCTGCGTCGAGGCGATCGCCGGCAAAAACCCGCACCCGTTCGAGACCTGGAACATCCCCGGCTGCACCTACTCGCGGCCGCAGGTGGCGAGCGTCGGCCTCACCGAAGCCAAGGCGAAGGAAGAGGGCCGCGAGGTCCGGGTGGGCAAATTCCCCTTCATCGGCAACGGCAAAGCCATTGCACTGGGCGAGGCCGAAGGCTTCGTAAAGACGGTGTTCGATGCCAAGACCGGCGAGCTATTGGGCGCGCATATGGTAGGCGCGGAAGTCACCGAGCTCATCCAGGGCTATGCCGTGGCGCGCCAGCTCGAGACGACCGAGGAGGACCTGATGCACACCGTCTTCCCGCATCCGACGTTGTCGGAGATGATGCATGAGTCGGTGCTGGATGCCTACGGCAGAGCCATTCACTACTGACGTTTGAGCGTGGCGGCGGTGCCGATTGGTTCACGCAAAGACGCTAAGGCGCAAAGAGGCCGCGGGTTGCACGACTATTTGCCGGTAAACCCGAAGGCACGGACGGGCACGAACCCTTCGCGTCTTTGCGTCTTTGCGTGAGAGGTTGCGGCGGTTAATCCAGAGCCATGCGGTGGCGCGGTAGCCGAAACCACCGAGGAAGACCTGATGCACGATCTTCCCGCATCCGACGCTGAGCGAGATCTAGTCTCGGGTAGCTGCACGCGCTAGGAAATTGGCATTGGTAGGATACTAAACGGCCCGACCCATTGCGAATGCGAGATACACGACGATGACTGACTGGTGGGACGACTCTTAGGCGCTGGCGGCAACAAAAGCTTTCGGAGCGCAGGATCGAGCAGGCCGAGCGGATACTGACCGCAACGTATAAGGCCCGGCGCTCCCTTTCCCGTGTCCGCAGTCCTATGATGCTACCTCACGAATTTGATGCAGCGGAAACCAGTCTCAAGGAGAGCGGAACTTGGGATAAGATTGTCGGTGGTGAGGAGGAACACAGGAGGTATGCCACATCTCAAGCCTACTACAACCGGCTCGCTTCGACCCGAGACGATCAGAGCGCGCTCGAGGAATGCCAGCCGATGGCACGGGCGCTATTTGGAGAAGAACTCGAAAAGGCCATTGAGAAGCTGAATCACCAGTTTTGGACTGTGCAGGTCTATGTCGATGCAAACCATAGGCATAAAGAGGGATCAGATCCCGTTTTTCGGCGTAAAATTGAGAGTACGATTTGGGAAGGGTACCCTTCCCCCGAGGAAAATGAAGTAGACCAGACTATCGCGGCGCAGGTGAGGACCATCGAGAGAATTTGCGTCCCGGTGCTGCGACTAGAAGGTGGCAAGGCGTAACCTCTAGGGAAGGCCGATGCGGGGTGGGATCCCCGGTGCGGCGGTGACAGTGACAAGTGACTGTCACTCGTTTCCCCTGTGACTCGTTTTTCTGTGGATAAGCTCAGCTTGCACGCTGCCTCCGCCCTCAAATTCCTGCTAGGGAACATAGTGAAAACACGAAGGAGGGTCAGATGTTCGTCTCGACCGATGACGGTGAAATCCCGCTGAGCAGTATCAGGACCGCAGTCCGTCGTCGTGACGCCGTGACTCTCGTGTATGGTGACGACGAGGAAACTCGGGCCACGCTGGCCAGTTGGGATCAGGCGTTGCGCGATACGCCACAGCAGGTTTTTCCGGCGGAGTCTGGCACGTATCTCTTGCACGCCGCTGTGGAAAAAGGCGTTTTTGCGGTTTCGAGGTCTAAGGTGCTCGCGTGGTGCATCTCTGCCGACCGAATCCTCTACCCCATATCCACAGAAGGGGTGAACGGAAGCGAACGAGACACACCGCCTGTCCTCCATCCAGATGGAACGGTGGACGTGTACGGCGACCATACCTACGACATCTATCAATTCTGGGCTGAGGCTGCTGAAGCTGGCTTACTGCTAAAGCCGCGCGAGAGGCTCATAGCTTAATGCCCGACCGCCAGTGACAGTCACGGTGACAGTCACTCAACGGAGGGGGCGGTGACAGTCACGGTGACAGTGGCGCTATCGGTGACGGTCAACCGACACCGTTTGGCACCAGTCGCGTACGGAAGGCACGCTCGCGATCAAGGCTCAGGCTTGCGGCAGCTCGCCTGAGTGCCCTAGCCTCGGGCGGTGAGTTCGGGAAATTTTGATTATGCTTCTTGGGCGCAGGTCGTCGTGGCAATCGTTGCCCTGGTTGCGAAATGCAGTGACAGTCACGAGTGACTGTCACTCTCATACCCGTTTCACGGGTATTGGGTGAGGCTAAAGCCGGATAGTCCCAGCTGCAACACATAAACGAGCAGAATTCTGCGGGAGAACCGCTATAGTGTCACCTGAAGGATATCACGGAAACCCACTACATGAGCACTGAGCCCTCACGTAAGCCAAACCAAATTATCGTCATTCTCGATGGCGTGGAAGCCGTGCCCGTGACTGAAGCGGCGCGTTTGGGGCGAGCTTTCGACTCAGCGTTCCGGATTCACACGGCGGATTTTCCTGGAGGGTCGCGCGGCTTGCGCCTCGTCGACGCAGGAGTAGGCACGTGGTGGATGGTCTTGGATGACCTCTCCACAATATATCAAGCAGCACAATCCGCTCCAGACGCGACGGCGGCTCTCGCAAAAGATCTTGATTACGTAGTGCGTGTCCTCCGGGAACAGAGCCCAACGGAAACTGCAGCACACCTTCGTGACCTTGCGAAGACATTGGCCGACACGGGAAGGCGCCTGAAAGCGGACGCCGTGGCTGTAGTGGCGGCAGTGAAAGTCACCGTGCGAGCGGAACATTATGGTGTCATTCAACGAGCTGCGCGCCCCGTGCGTGAGGGGTTCGGCGAAGCAGCCGTTGATCCGCCGATGCCACGTTCGCAGAAGCACCGGGTTATGACCGCCCTCCTCGCCGCTGAACGGGGGGAACTATACGGAACGGCACTATCCGCTGGCGGCGCATGGTACGCCCGCCTCGAGGGCTTGGGCGGGGTGCTCCTGCCACTGCATGTGTCGGGGGCCGTCGATCTTGTGGACGGTGCGGCATACCGGATTGAGGGGCGGATCCTCACCTCCGGCCGAGGGTGGCCCGAAGCTGTTCAGGTTAAGACTATGCACAAAGTGGGATCTGCCGGGAGGGCCGCCGGAACCTAGTCATCTGTCGGGACCGGCCGCCCAGGCTGACAGGCGCAAGTGGTCACTAGTAGGTCACTAGTGACTGTCACCTGTGGCCCGCTAAGAGGTGGGCGTAGCAGATAAGGGCAGCCGCGTTGAGCCCCCCGCTAGACCGGCAGCGCGAGCTGCTCCTCGGCGAGCGAAGCGATCTTGCGCGATAAGCCGATTTTCTGCTCCGCCTTGTCGCGTGCCCCTTCGGACATTAGCTGCACAAGCGCAGAAAGCTTGTCGCTGTCGGAGACGGTGAGGAACTGCTTTTCCTTGTTGACGAAGACACGGCTGGTCCGGCCGCGTTTGAGCAGTTCGATGACGTTGCTCAGCGTTCCCGTGCTCTTCGCGTCCCAGATCATCAGACCGTAGTCTGCTGCCTTCGCCATCTCGACATCCTTCGCCGTGAAGAAGGCGCGCGAACCGGGCTCGGCCGCGCTTTGGACCCGTTGGACAGGCCAGTCCCCCAGATTGTTGCGAGGCCTGGAGCCGGTGCAATAGACGGTGACGGAGCCGGCGTTCCGATCGAGCAGCGCCTGCTGGATCGAGGCGTCCGCGCCGTCGGCATCCCCGACCACGACGTCGAAATTCGAAAGCGCGACCCTGTCCAGGCTTTCGAGGAAGCGCGCGTGAAGGCGCTTGATGGAGAGCGAGCCGGCGATGAAAACTGTGGTCATTCGCTTACTTCCAAGTCAGCGCAGCTACGAAGATCTTGTCCACCTTATGGTAGGTCCGGAGCTTGGCACAAGCGGCCTCCATCGAGGCGCCGGTATCGTAAAGGTCATCCACGACGAGGACGTTCCATTTGCCATCGTTCGTGATCCCGTCGTTGATGGCGAACCGGTCGGAAAGCGCGTCGACCTTCGCCTGCTTACCCACGAGGTCCTTCAGCGCGGGAGCTCCGTCCGGCGCGGGAAGCTTCACGACGATGTTCTCGAAGATTGGCACCTCGAGGCGCTGCGCGAGGGCTTTCGCAATCTCCGTTACTGGCTGCCTTGGCCTCTGCTTGCTCGCAGGCATGGGAACGATGAAGCCGATCTTACCGAATTTCGGCACAAGGTGCTGCTCGATCTCGGCCGCGAGCGGCTCGGCTTTCGAAAAGTCGTCTCGATACTTCAGCCGGAACAGCGCCTCCCCGACTTCGGTTCTGAGCGTATCGAATTGCGGATGGCCGTATTCATTTTCGCCGATGTAGGTGCTCGATATCTTGTGCTTGTCGAGGGCATAACCCGCATCCCAGTTGCCGAAAATCTGTAAGATACTGTTCTTCATCGATGGTCCCCGGCGCGGCCTTCTCTCCGGCTAGCTAGGACGCTGTGCCCCCGCTTGTAACCGCCGATTGCTCCAGAATGGCCGCATCTGCCCGGCGCCGCAGCTAAGCGACAGGCCAGCCCCGGGCGGCCGAATGCCGACGTTAGTCGGTGCGGGAAGTCGCAAGTGGGAATCAGCAGTGACCGTCATCCAATGGGTGGGGCGAACGGCGCGCTTGATCCGCGGAGAATCCTCCTCTTCACTGCGCCTGAGAGCCGCGGGCCGTGGAGCCCGGGATCGATCGAGGAGAAGGCTGTGCCGCAGTCCAAGCAATGTCCGAAATGTGCGTCGTCGATGGGCGAGGGGTTTGTGCTCGACAAGACTTATGGCGGGGCGGGGGTTTCGTTGTGGGTGGAGGGGGCTCCGGTGAAGAGCTTTTGGACGGGAATCAGCCTTGGCGGGCGGGCGCGGTCGCAGATTGCCACCTGGAGGTGCGGAAGGTGCGGGTTTCTGGAGAGCTATGCGGCCGGCGCTGCCGATGATGGCGCGGAGGCCCAGAAGCAGGAGGCGCGGGTGGTGCTGTTCGCCGCCGTCGTGCTGGCGTTCGTCCTGGCCTTGGTGGCGGGGGTGCTCGCCGCGCGGGGATAGTGACAGTCACTCCGTGGGTGGGGGCAAATAGTAACTGTCCCCGCCGCTTTCAGGTGGGAATTTAGCTACTCCGCGGCTTCGGCTACTCCGGCGGCGGAGGCGTGGGGGGCGGGGCTGTCGGCGACGGCCGAGGCGATGGCGTCGCCGAGCTGGGCGGGGGTGAAGGGTTTCAAGAGGACCTGGACGTCGTCGGGGCGCCGGGCGATCGAGCCGGCTTCGGCATAGCCGGTGATGAGGATCGCAGGCAGGCCCGCGATCGCGTTGCGCGCCTGGCGGATGACCTCGGTGCCGGCGATGTGCGGTATCGCATAGTCGCTGATCAGGACGTCGGCCGGCTTCGACCACCTCATGGCCGAGATCGTGGAGGAGCGCCGCCGTCGTCTGGCGCACCCCTTCATGGTCGTCGACCAAGAGGATCCTGAGCGACCGCGCCGGGGGGCCATGCTCGGCCCGCTCCTGCGGACGCTCGCCGGCCGGCGCGGCCTCGCGCAGCCCGCGCGGAAGCCAGATTTCGGCGCGTGTGCCCTTGCCGACCGTGCTCGCGATCTGGAAGGCGCCGCCCGATTGCTTGGCGAAGCCGTAGACCATCGACAGGCCAAGGCCGGTCCCTTTGCCGACGTCCTTGGTGGTGAAGAAGGGCTCCATCACCTGCTCGAGCACTTCAGGGGCGATGCCGGAGCCGGTGTCGGAGACGGCCAAGACGACATATTCGCCGCCGCCGAGGCCGGGGTGGTCGTCGGGGCCGGCGAGGCGGTTCTCCGCCCGAACCGAGATGGTGCCGCCGTCGGGCATCGCGTCGCGGGCGTTGATGATGAGGTTCATCAAGGCGAGCTCGAGCTGCGCCTGGTCGGCATAGGCGCACCACAGGCCCTCGCCGATGTCCCAGTCGAGCTCGACCAGGCCGCCGAGCGTATGAGCGAGGAGCTCGGTGACCGCGGTGGCGAGCGCCTCGATCTCGACGCAGGCGGGCTGGAGCTGCTGGCGGCGGGCGAAGGCGAGCAGGCGGCGGACCAGGTCCGAGCCCTGCTCGGCGGCGCGGCGGGTCATGCTGAGGATCTTGAGCTGGTCCTCGTCGAGCGCGATCCGCCGCTCGATCAGGCCGAGGCCGCCGAGGACAGCTGCGAGGAGGTTGTTGAAATCGTGGGCGATGCCGCCGGTGAGCTTGCCGATCGCGTCCATCTTGCGCGCCTGGACGAGCTGGCTTTCCAGATCCTTGCGGTCGGTGATGTCGAGCAGGGTGCCGGCATATTCGATCGGCTGGCCCTGCGCGTCGCGAAGCAAAACGGCCTGGTCGAGGAAGTGGCGATACTGGCCGTCGGCGCATTGCCAGCGATATTCGACCGCGAGCGAGCGGCCGTCGCGGCGCCCGGCGAGGGCGGAGACGACCCGGTCGCGGTCGTCCGGGTGGAGGCGGTCGATCCACAGAGCGGGCGAGGCCTGGATCTCCTCGAACCGGTAGCCGGTCAAGGCGCAGAGATTGCCGCTGACCAGCTTGGGCGCGCGCGGCGAGGCGTCGAGCGCTTCGAGGTAAAGGACGATCGGAAGCGACTGGATGATCGCACCCTGCCGCTGCTCGGCGAGCCGAAGCTCCCGCTCGGCCCGAAGCCGCTCGTCATTGGCCCGCAAATTCGCGTCGAGCAGCGCCTGCTCGGCGGCGGCCTTGCGCTGGATCTCCTTGGTCATCGCGAACAGGTCGACGAACACGGCGACCTTGGAGCGCAGGACCACCGGATCGACCGGTTTGAACACGTAATCGACCGCGCCCATCGAATAGCCGCGGATGAGGTGCTCGGTTTCCTTGTTGACCGCGGAGAGGAAGACGATCGGAATCCGCTTGGTCTGCTCGCGGTTGCGGATGATCTGGGCGGTCTCGTAGCCGTCCATGCCGGGCATGTAGACGTCGAGCAGGATGACCGCGAACTCGCCCTTCAGCAGGTGCCGAAGCGCCTCCTCGCCGGAGCGCGCCTCGACGACCTCGCCGATATCCTCGAGCACCGTCTTGATGGCGAGGAGATTGTTGCCGTCGTCGTCGACGACGAGCACGCGCGGCCGCTCGGACGGCAGTTCAGGAACGGGGACAGGGGTGGTTGCAGTCACTTACTCCGCCGCCTCCGCCGCTGTTCCGGCAAGCGGCCGGGTCGCCTCGCGGGCCCGGCCGATCCACACCCGGAGGAGGGCGAGCAGAAGGTCGATATCCACGGGCTTCGCGATATAGTCGGACGCGCCGGCGTCGAGGCATTTCTGCCGGTCGCCCTTCATCGCCTTGGCGGTGACCGCGATCAGCGGCACCTCGGCGAGCGCCGGGCGCTTCCGGATCTGCTGCATCGTCTCATAGCCGTCCATCTCCGGCATCATGATGTCGATGAGGCCGATGTCGATCCCCGGAGTCTGTTCGAGGATGACGATTCCGTCCTTGCCGCGCTCGGCGTGAAGGACCTCGACTCCGTAGCTCTCGAGCACGCTGGTCAGGGAATAGATGTTCCGGATGTCGTCGTCGACGATCAGGATCTTGGCGCCTGCGAGCTCGGGCACCGGCCGGACGATCGGCGCCGGCGCCTCGCCCGGCTCGGGGACGAGGTGCACGAGGGGCGGGGCCGAGCGGACATGCTCGGCGAGCTTGCCGAACACGTCGGAGAGCGCCTCCTGGTCGGCCGGCTTCTCGGTCACGCCGAACGCGCCCATGCCGAGGGCGGAGGACAATTTGTCGGCGCCGGAGATGACGTGGATCGGCACGTGCCGGGTCTGCGGGTCGTGCTTCAGGAGATCGAGAAGCACGAAGCCGTCGATGTCCGAGAGGCCGAGATCGAGGGTGATCGCATTGGGCTGGAGCTTGCGCGCCATCGCCAGCGTGCCCGCCCCGGCGGTCGAGACGACGCCCTTCAGCCCCGCCTCGCGGGCGAGATCGAGCAGGATGGACGCGAAGGCCGCGTCGTCCTCGACGATCAGCACGAACGGATCGTCGCCGAGCACGTCGCGGTCGTCGGTGACTTCGAAGCCGGTCGGGAGGGCCGAGGCGATGGTCGCCCCGGTATTCTCGTAGCGGGCGCTGGTGCCGCCGAGCGCGGCGGTGGGCGCGACCGCCTGGAGCGGCACGAACAGGGTGAAGGTCGAGCCTTCGCCCGGCTTCGAGCGCACCTGGAGCTCGCCGCCCAGCAGGCGTGCGATCTCGCGGCTGATCGAGAGGCCGAGGCCGGTGCCGCCATATTTGCGGCTGGTGGTGCCGTCCGCCTGCTGGAACGCCTCGAAGATCAGCTTCTGCTTGTCCTCGGGAATGCCGATGCCGGTGTCGGTGACCGAAATCCCGATCGCCCGCTCGGCGCCGCGAAGCACCGGGTGGCTCGGGCTCCAGCCGCCGGTCGCCGTCTGCACCGCGAGGGTGACGCTGCCATGGGCGGTGAACTTGAACGCGTTCGAGAGGAGGTTGAGCACGACCTGCTGAAGCCTCTTCTCGTCGGTGCGGATCGTCGCCGGCAGGCTCGAGTCGAACTCGACGTTGAAATCGAGATTCTTGTCGGCCGCGAGCTGGCGGAAGGTCCGCTCCATATGCTGCTTCAGGGTCCGCATCGGCATCTCGCCGACCTCGATCGAGACGGTGCCCGATTCGATCTTGGAGAGGTCGAGGATGTCGTTGATCAGGCTCAACAGGTCCGAGCCCGCCGAGTGGATGGTGCGGGCGAACTCGACCTGCTTGTCGTTCAGATTGCCCTGCGGGTTGTCCGACAGCAGCTTCGACAGGATGAGCAGCGAATTCAGCGGCGTGCGAAGCTCGTGCGACATGTTGGCGAGGAATTCGGACTTGTACTTGGAGGTGAGGGCGAGCTGCTCGGCCTTCTCCTCCACCGCCCGGCGCGCCATCTCGATCTCGATGTTCTTGGCTTCGACCTGCTTCTTCTCGTTCTCGAGGAGCTGGGCCTTTTCCTGAAGCTCCTCGTTGGTCGCGTGCAGCTCCTCCTGCTTGGTGGTGAGCTCGGTCTGGCGGGCCTGGAGCTCCTGGGTGAGGAGCTGGGACTGCTTCAGAAGGCCCTCGGTCCGCATGGTCGCGGCGATCGTGTTCAACACGATGCCGATCGATTCCATCAGCTGGTCGAGGAAGGTCTGGTGGGTCTCGTTGAACTCGCTGAACGAGGCCAATTCGATCACCGCCTTCACGTCGTCCTCGAACAAAGCGGGGAGGATGTTGATATTGGCGGGGGCGGAATGGCCGAGGCCCGAGCCGATGCGGATGAAGTCGCCCGGCACCTGCTTGAGGAGGATCGGCCGGCGGTCGGCCGCCGCCTGGCCGACCAGGCCTTCGCGGAGCCTGAACTCGCGCTTCAGCTCGTCGACGCTCTCCGCGCCGTAGCTTGCGACCAGCTCGAGCTTCGATTCCTCTTCCTCGCGCTTGGTGACGTAGAAGACGCCATATTGGGCGTTCACCAGCGGCGCGAGCTCGGACATGATCAGGTTCGACACGGTCGCGAGATCGCGTTCGCCCTGGAGCATGCGCGAGAAGCGGGCGAGGTTGGTCTTGAGCCAATCCTGCTCGGCATTCTTGAGCGTCTGATCCTTGAGGTTGCGGATCATCTCGTTGATCGTGTCCTTGAGCGCCGCCATCTCGCCCGAGGCTTCCACCGCGATCGACCGGGTAAGATCGCCCTTGGTGACCGCGGTCGCCACGTCGGCGATCGAGCGGACCTGGTTGGTCAGGTTGGCGGCGAGCTGGTTCACGTTGTCGGTGAGGTCGCG
>VBAE01000058.1 GCA_005882415.1 Alphaproteobacteria bacterium
CTTCCGTACCGACCTCGCGGGCGACGCGGGTCACTTCCGACGCGAAGCCGTTCAGCTGATCGACCATGACGTTGATCGTGTCTTTGAGGGCGAGGATCTCGCCCTTCACGTCCACGGTGATCTTCTTGGAAAGGTCGCCCCTCGCCACGGCGGTGGTCACGTCGGCGATGTTGCGGACCTGGCCGGTGAGGTTCGCGGCCATCAGGTTGACGTTGTCGGTCAGATCCTTCCAGGTGCCGGCGACTCCGCGCACCTGCGCCTGGCCGCCAAGCTTACCCTCGGTGCCGACCTCCCTCGCCACGCGCGTCACCTCGGAGGCGAAGGAGTTGAGCTGATCGACCATGACGTTGATCGTGTCCTTGAGCTCCAGGATCTCGCCCTTCACGTCGACGGTGATCTTCTTCGACAGATCGCCCCTCGCCACGGCGGTCGTCACTTCGGCGATGTTGCGGACCTGGCCGGTCAGATTGCCGGCCATCAGGTTGACGTTGTCGGTCAGATCCTTCCACGTACCGGCGACGCCTTCGACCTGCGCCTGGCCGCCGAGCTTTCCTTCCGAGCCCACTTCGCGTGCCACGCGGGTCACTTCCGACGCGAAGCCGTTCAGCTGGTCGACCATGACGTTGATCGTGTTCTTGAGCTCGAGGATTTCGCCCTTCACGTCGACGGTGATCTTCTTCGACAGATCGCCCCTCGCCACGGCGGTGGTAACCTCGGCGATGTTGCGGACCTGGCCGGTGAGGTTCGCCGCCATCAGGTTCACATTGTCGGTCAAGTCGGCCCAGGTCCCGGCGACGCCCGGCACCTGCGCCTGGCCGCCGAGCTTGCCCTCCGTGCCGACCTCCCTCGCCACGCGGGTCACCTCGGAGGCGAAGCCGTTCAGCTGGTCGACCATGGTGTTGATCGTGTTCTTGAGCTCGAGAATCTCGCCCTTCACGTCGACGGTGATCTTCTTCGAAAGATCGCCCGACGCCACCGCGGTGGTCACCTCGGCGATGTTGCGGACCTGGCCGGTCAGATTCTCGGCCATCAGGTTCACGTTGTCGGTCAGATCCTTCCAGGTTCCGCCGACTCCCGGCACCTGCGCCTGGCCGCCGAGCTTTCCTTCGGTGCCGACCTCGCGGGCCACGCGCGTCACCTCGGAGGCGAAGGCGTTGAGCTGATCGACCATGGTGTTGATCGTGTTCTTCAGCTCGAGGATCTCGCCCTTCACCTCGACGGTAATCTTCTTGGAAAGATCGCCCGAGGCGACGGCGGTGGTCACCTCGGCGATGTTGCGGACTTGCCCCGTAAGGTTGGTCGCCATCGCGTTGACGTTGTCGGTCAGGTCCTTCCACGTGCCGGCGACGCCCTTCACGTTGGCCTGGCCGCCCAATTTGCCCTCGGTGCCGACTTCGCGCGCCACGCGGGTCACTTCCGAGGCGAAGGAGGCGAGCTGCTCCACCATGGTGTTGACGATCTTGCCGATGCGGAGGAACTCGCCCCTGAGCGGGCGCCCGTCGATCTCGACCGTCATCGATTGCGACAGGTCGCCCTTGGCGACCGCGCCGATCACGCGCGCCACTTCGGCGGTCGGCTGGACCATGTCTTCGATCAGCTCGTTGACCGAGCGGATCGCGGTCTCCCACCCGCCGGTCGCGCTCTTGACGCGCCCGCGCTGGGTGATCTTGCCTTCCTTGCCGACGACTTGGGAGAGCCGCTCGAACTCGCGCGTCATCTCCTGGTTCAGGGTGACGACCTCGTTGAATAGGGTCGCGACCTCGGAATCGAGGCCGTCGCTGTCTTCCGGCAGGCGAACGCTGAAATCGCCGCGCCTGAGGCTCCTCAGGGCGGAGACGAGCTGGCGGCGATCAAGGAATTCGCGCGGGGTCTGGGCGTTCACTCAACTCTCCTTCAGTCGCGTCCTCCCCCCCTAGAAGTTGCATCGGCCCCCCGGCCGCTCGGATCGCAGCATAGCAGAGGCGCCGGCTTCGACACCTCAAAAAATGCGTTTTGGCACGCATTTGCTTAAGCGGGAATTGCCGCGGGCGGCGCAATGGCGTGGATGGTGACCCCAACGGGACTCGAACCCGTGTTTTCGCCGTGAAAGGGCGACGTCCTAGACCGCTAGACGATGGGGCCAGCGCGCGGAAGGCCGGCACTTAGGCAAGGGCGCAAGAGCGGTCAAGCGGGCTCAGTCGGCCCAGGCGGCGTCTTCCAGATGGATTTCGGCCGACGGGCGGTCGCCCCAATCGTCGCGCTTCAGCCGGCCGGCGATCCACAGCTTGCGGTGGGGCGGGGCGGACAGCATCGCCGCGCCCAAGGGGCTGTCGGCCATTCGGAAGGCGATCGCCTTGATCCGCCGGCCGTCGTCGCCGGCGACGATCAGACGGAGATGGCCGTTGCCGACCACGTCCGCCTTGACGATCCGCACCGGCCCGGCGGCGACGCGGGGGGCGGGCCAGCCGGCGCCATACGGGCCGCCGCCGTCCAATGCGTCGCAGAAAGTCGGGCAGACCCCGCCCGGAGCGAGCACAGCGTCGAGCAGCATGGCGCGATCGCCGGTGCTTCGGGCGACGTCGGCGGAGAGGCGTTCGTCGAGGAAGTCGGCGAGGGCGTCGATTTGGTCGGCCGCGACTGTGAGGCCGGCCGCCATTGCGTGGCCGCCGCCGGCGATGAGAAGCCCGCTGTCCTTTGCGGCGAGGATTGCGGCGCCGAGATCGACTCCGGAGATGGAGCGGCCGGAGCCCTTGCCGAGCCCGTCCTCGCCGATCGCGACGACGATGGCGGGGCGGCCGAGTTTCTCCTTGAGGCGGCCGGCGACGATCCCGATCACGCCCGGGTGCCAGCCCGGCGCGGCGACGAGGGCGACGGCGCGGTTGCCCTGGGTGACGGCGAGCGCCTCGGCCGCTTCGCAGACCAGGGCCTCGATGGCGCGGCGTTCCTCGTTGAGGCGGTCGAGCTCGGCGGCGATTGCGGCGGCTTCGTCCGGATCCTCGGTGGTGAGCAGGCGGACTCCGAGATCCGATTTGCCGACCCGGCCGCCGGCGTTGATCCGTGGGCCGAGCGCAAAGCCCAAATCGGTGCAGGTCGGCGCCCGGGTGAGGCGCGAGGCGTCGATCAGGGCGGCGAGGCCGGTGTTGCGGCGCTGGGCCATCACCTTCAGCCCCTGGGTGACGAAGGCGCGGTTGAGGCCCTTCAATTGCGCGACGTCGGCGACGGTGCCAAGGGCGACCAGATCGAGCAGGTCGATCAGCTTCGGCTCGGGCCGGCTCGCGAACCAGCGCCTCTCGCGAAGGTGGCGGAGGAGGGCGGCGCCGAGCAGGAAGCAGACGCCGACGGCGGCGAGATGGCCGTGCGCCGCGGCTTCCGCCTCCTCGTCGAGCCGGTTCGGGTTGACCAGCGAATGCGCCTTGGGGAGCTCGGACGCGCATTTGTGATGATCGACGACGATCACATCGACGCCCGCGCCGCGCGCCATCTCCAGCGCCTCGAACGCCTGCGCCCCGCAATCGACGGTGACGATGAGCTCAGCGCCCTCCTTGGCCAGCCGCACCAAAGCCTCGCCCGACGGGCCGTAGCCCTCCATCAGCCGGTCGGGGATATAGGCCTTCGGGTCTCCGCCGAGATCGCGCAGCAGGCGGATGAGCAGCGCCGCGGAGGTCGCCCCGTCGACGTCGTAATCGCCGAAGATCGTGACCGCTTCCCCCCGCTCCAGCGCGTCGGCAAGCCGCGCGGCGGCCCGGTCCATGTCGCGGAAAAGCGCCGGGTCAGGCATGAACCCGCGGATCGTCGGCTGGCGGTGCCGCTCCAGATCGGCGCGGGCGACCCCGCGTGCCATCAGCAGCTGGTCGACCAGATCGTCCGGCCGGAAATCCGCGTCCGCCGGATCGGCCGCCGACCCGCGCCACCGCCAGGCCTGGCCGAGGATCGAGCGCGAAACGCCGCAGACATGAGCGGTGGTAAGCATCGCCCCACCCTACGCGCCCACCGGTCCCATGTGAATCCGCTTAATCCGATCGATCCACAGCATTTGCGCCCGAGCCTTTCGCACCCGCGGCGCGTTCCCTAGATACGGAGCGACAGGAGGACATGATGGCGACGCACCCGACGCTGGAGGAAATGCAGCACTGGACCGGGGTGATGGGCCGCGCCCAGCAGCTGATGCTGGAGCATGTCGCCACGACGATGGGCCAGGCGCCGCCTGCCGACCCTGCCGCGCTCGCCAGGCAATGGCAGGCGATGTTCCCCGATCCGGCCAAGCTCGCCCAACAGCAGGTCGATCTCTGGACCGAGGGCCTCTCCATCTGGCAGCGCGCGCTGGGCATGGAGGCGCCGCGCACCGAGGCCGCCGACAAGGCGGACAAGGACCGCCGCTTCAACGCCCCCGAATGGCGCGACAATCCGCTCTTCGACATGATCCGCCAGAGCTACATCCTGATCTCCGACCGGCTCCTGGGCTCGGTCGACGCGATCGAGGGGGTGGACGACAAACAGCGCGAGAAGCTCCGCTTCATGACCCGAAGCTTCGTCGACGCGATGGCGCCGTCCAACTTCGCCCTCACCAACCCCAAGGTGATCGAGCGGACGCTGGAGACCAAGGGCGAGAACCTGCTGAAAGGCCTGGAGCACATGCTCCGCGACATTTCGAAGGGCCAGCTCACCCATACCGATCCGGAGGCGTTCGAGGTCGGCCGCAACATCGCGATCACGCCCGGCAAGGTGGTGAAGCGCACCCCGCTCTACGAGCTCATCCAGTACACGCCGACCACGGACAGCGTGTACGAGACGCCGCTGATCATCTTCCCGCCCTGGATCAACCGCTTCTACATCCTCGATCTCAATCCGAAGAAGAGCTTACACGATTCTCGACGACTATGTCCTGCGCGGCCAGGTCGACGCGATCGACACCGTGCGCGAGCTCCTCGGCGTCCCTTCCGTCCACGCCATCGGCTATTGCGTGGCCGGCACCACCCTCGCCGCGACCCTGGCTCTGCTGGAGGCGCGGGGCGAGGCGGACAAGGTGGCGAGCGCGACCTTCTTCACCGCCCAGGTCGATTTCTCCGCCGCCGGCGACTTGGGCCTGTTCGTCGCCGACGAGACCCTTCAGGCGATCGAGCAGATGTCGGCCGAGAAGGGCTATATGGACGGCCGCTACATGGCCGCGACCTTCAACATGCTGCGCGGCCGCGACCTCATCTGGAACTATGTCGCCAACAATTACCTCTTGGGCGAAGACTACGTCCCCTTCGACCTCCTCCACTGGAACGGCGACACCACCAACCTCCCCGCCAAGTGGCACCAGGCGTACCTCCGCGACTTCTACCGCGACAACAAGCTGGTCCAGCCCGGCGGAATCGTCGTCGACGGCACCCCGATAGACCTGCGCCGCGTGAAGACCCCCACCTACGTCCAGTCCGGCCGCGAAGACCACATCGCCCCCGCCCACAGCGTCTGGAAGATCACCGACCACTTCCAGGGCCCGTTGCGCTTCGTGCTGGCGGGCAGCGGCCACATCGCGGGAGTGGTCAACCCGCCCGAAGCGCAGAAATACCAGTACTGGACCAACGACGAGAAGGTCGGAACGCTCGAGGAGTTCGTGGCGGGCGCGAAGGAAACCAAGGGCAGCTGGTGGCCGGATTGGATTCAGTGGATCGGCGCCCAAGCGGGGAAGAAGGTCCAAGCAACGGGCCCGCGCGTGCCGGGCGGGGGGAAGCTCAAGGCGTTGGAGGATGCGCCCGGGAGTTATGTGAGGGCACGCTGAAGCGCCCGAGCGCCGGCAAGGTCTGTCCCGACACGCGGCGCTCGCTCGGCGCTTGACACTTCGCACCATATAAAGTACATGTACTGTAGAAGGTGCATATGAGGCCGTCGCCGCACAAGATCGAACTCGTCTTCTACCGAAGCGGGATGGGCAACGAGCCGGTGCGCGACTGGCTCGCGGGCCTGCCGCCCGGCAACCGTCGCGCGGTCGGACAGGATATGCAGCGCGTCCAGTATCGCTGGCCGGTCGGCATGCCGCTGGTCCGGCCGATGGGAAAGGGCTTGTTCGAGGTCCGGACGGACCTGGCAGGCGGGACGATCGCGCGCGTCCTTTTCTCCTTCCACGCGGGCGAGCTTTATGCGCTTCACGGGTTCATCAAGAAGGCGAAGACGACGCCGGTGACGGACCTGAAACTGGCGCGGGACCGAAAGAAGGAGGTCGAGAATGGCTGAGAACAAGCATCGCGGGTCCACGCTCGACAGCTTCCTCGCGGAGGAAGGCGTGCTCGAGGAATTTCAGGCGCGGGCGATCAAGGAGGTGATCGCCTGGCAACTCGCCGAGGCCATGGTCGAGCGCAACCTCAGCAAGAACAAGCTCGCGATCCTGATGGGCACGAGCCGCACCCAGGTGAGCCGAGTCCTCGATCCAAACGACGGCAACGTCACCATCGAGACGCTGCAGCGGGCGGCGCAGGTCGTCGGGAGGAAGGTGCAGCTCCAGCTGGTGTGAGGCGGGGGCAAGCTCAAGGCGATCGAGGACGCGCCGGTGAGCTATGTGAAGCTGTAGCGCCCGAGCGCAGCGCCGCCGGCTGCCGTGCAGCCGCCGAAGCAGCGCGAAGAGAGCGCAAAGCCGGCAAGCGGCGGAAAACATAGTCGACAGCCGATTGCGACTCATAAAGTCAGCTTCGCCTGGTGCGAACCTCGACGGTGACGCGCCCGATCTTAATGATGGTCGGATGACGCGAATCGCGCCGTCTTGGTTTCCGCCGCCGGGTGCGGGCAATGGCCGCTATGAAACCATCACCGGCCCGGCTGTGCATCTCTTCGGTCAACGCATGCCAACTCGTCCACGAGGCGCGGGTGTCGTATCGCGTCTCACCAGCGAATTGGCTGGAGTGCCGCGCCATGATCAGGAGCTGTGGCCGGGAGGCGGCCACTCGTTGCCCTTGATCAGCAGGTTTTCTCTGCGGCTGTCGCGCTCTGCTAGGCTGAAGCTGTAGACGTCGTACCATTTCATCTGCACGAACACGATGTCGCCGGTCTGGCGATCCAAGACCACGGCGTCGGCGTCGGTCAGGACCGACTTGTCCTTCCGTCGAAGCTGGAGTCCTTTTTTGAGGACCTTGTACCGCGGCTCCGGCAAGAGGCGCCGAAGATCCTCCCGGAAGACGTCTTCGCGACCCCCGACGATTTTGTCCCAGTCGCTGCGATAAGTGCGGCGAAGATGGTCGAGCAAGCCAGCATGCGAATTCAGTAGGCCGCCGAATATTGGCAAGAGGACAAAATGCTCCCCAGCGTCGATATAATACGGGAGCGGAATCTCATGGCGCTCCTCGGCCGAAGCCGCGCCCTCGGCATCCAGCGTCAGCCCCGACATCAGTTGCAGCGCACGGAGCCGGTCATCGCCGCGCTCCATCAACACGTCGGCGATATCGTCACGCCGAGCGTAGATCGTCAGGATGTCGCGCATGCTCAGCTTAGGCAAGCGCTGGCGAAGCCGGCCGGCCGCGTCGATATGATGCAGCACCGCCCCGTAGGCGGCAGTCGAGGCCTCGCTCCAATCGCTGAATGGGCGCCCGCCAATCAGTCCAGCCGCAGGCAGCGCCTCGGCTTCGACCACGCCGGCGGCGCGAATCCGCGCGCGCGCCCGGTAGTGATCCACGAGGAACTGGTCATTGTCATAGCCGATGAACCAGCCTTGGTCAGCGCTTCCGTAGCGGGTAAGTCGCCGCCGCACCTCTTTAGTATCCGCGGCCAAATCGGGCCGTTCAGCCAGCAGTGCCATGCGCACTCTATCGTTGGCAGCATGCCCCGCCTCGACCTCGGCCCGCTCCTCGGCGTCCGAGATCACCTCGATCAAAATATTGTCTTCATCCACGACCTGGGTGGTGGCCATACCATAGCGTTCCATTGCGGCCAGGCGGATGGCCACCGCGAAACGCCCGCAATGAAGCAGGTGGTTGTCGAAAGCCGGAGACAATTTCGGATTGCTCGGGAACCAGGGGATTGGACCGGGCATGCCCCGGACGGCTTCGAGCAGGGGGCGCAGCGCAGTTGCAGCTCCGCGCAACCGGAGCCCGGCTTCGTCATCGCGGCCCCCCGTTGCGACGCGATGATTGTAGGCGGCGACATCCAGCGCCCGCACCATTGAG
>VBAE01000059.1:0-12402 GCA_005882415.1 Alphaproteobacteria bacterium
TTGTTATTCGTGATCCTCGCCGGCGCTGCCGCAATCCCCGTCGCGGCATCCGCGCCGCCGTTCGAGACTCCGGCGCCGGTCGCCTACATGATCGACCTGTCGTCGGGCGCGGTGCTCTATTCGAAGGATGCCGACCGGCGGATCCCGCCCGCCTCGATGGCGAAGATGATGACCGCCCACATCGCCTTCAACCTCATCAAGAAGGGCCAGCTCAAGCCCGACCAGCTCTGCACCGTCCGTCCCGAGACCTGGCAGAAGTGGCACGGGCCGGCGGCGGGCTCGACCATGTTCCTCTCGCCCGGCGAGCAGGTCAGCGTCAGGAACCTGCTCCACGGCATCGTCACCCTCTCCGGCAACGACGCCAGCGTCGTCCTCGCCGAATGCGTCGCCGGCACCGAAGCCGCCTTCGCCGCCCAGATGACCGCGGAGGCGAAGCGCCTCGGCATGAACAACTCGAATTTCGGCAATTCCAATGGCTGGCCGGACGAGGGCGTGACCTTCACCACCGCCCACGATCTCGCCACCCTCGCCAAGGCGACGATCGAGACGACGCCCGAGCTCTACAAGGAATTCTACTCACAGACCTCGTTCGTCTGGGGCAAGACGCTCGGTGCCAACCAGCCGATCAAGCAGGACAATCGCAACCCGATCCTCGGCCGCGTCCCCGGCGCCGACGGCCTCAAGACCGGCCATACCGACGAGGCCGGCTACGGCTTCACCGGCTCGGCCGAGCAGAACGGGCGGCGGCTGATCATGGTGATCTCCGGCCTCGGCAGCTTCAACCAGCGGATCGAGGAATCCGTAAAGTTCATGAGCTGGGGCTTCAATGCCTGGAAATCCCAGCCTCTGTTCGATGCAGGAGAGAAGGTGGCCGACGCGCAGGTGCAGCTCGGCAGCGATTCGACCGTGCCGCTGGTCGCGCCGCAGAAGATGGCGGTGACTCTTCCGGGTGGCATCCTCGCGACCAGCAACATGCGGGTGAAGGTGGTCTATAACGGCCCCATCAAGGCACCGATCGCCAAGGGCCAGCATGTCGCCGACCTCGTCGTCTCCACGGGCGACACCCAGCCGCAGGTGATGCCGCTTATCGCCGGCGAAGCGGTGAGCGAAGCCGGCTTCTTCGGCCGCATGTGGTCGGGTCTGACCTCGCTCTTCGGCTGAGATGCCGGGCCGCTTCATCAGCCTCGAAGGCGGGGAAGGGGCGGGCAAGTCGACCCAGCTTAAGCGCCTCGCCGAGGCGCTGAGGGCGCGCGGCCTCGAAGTGGTCGAGACCCGCGAGCCCGGCGGAAGCCGCGGCGCCGAAGCGATCCGAGCGCTCCTCCTTCAGGGCGAGGCCGACCGCTGGACCGCCGAAGCCGAAGCGCTCCTGTTCGCCGCCGCCCGCGCCGACCATGTCGCCCGCACCATCCGGCCTGCGGTGAAGCGCGGCGCCTGGGTGCTGTGCGACCGCTTCGTCGACAGCTCGATCGCTTATCAGGGCCATGCCGGCGGGCTCGGCGAGGAAGCGGTTCGCGCCCTGCACCAGGTCGGCAGCCACGGGCTCTACCCTGACCGCACCCTCCTTCTCGAACTCTCCGTCGAAGCGGCGGCGGAGCGGGCGCGGAGCCGCGACACGGGCGGCGCCGACCGCATCGGTGGCCGCGACGAGGCCTTCCACGCCGGAGTCGCCGCGGCCTTCAGGGCGCTTGCCGCGGTCGAGCCGGAGCGCTTCCGCATCGTCGACGCCGGCGGCAGCGCTGAGGAGGTGACCGCCCGCCTGCTGGACGCCCTCGAGGACCTCCAGTGAAGCCCCTCTTCGGCCATGACGAGGCGATCGCCGCCTTCCGCGACGGGGTCGATGCCGGCCGCCTCCACCACGCCTGGCTGATCGCTGGGCCCGAAGGGGTGGGCAAGGCCCTGTTCGCCGAGAAGGCGGCGCTCCGCCTCCTCGCCGACGCCGCCGGCCCCAAGGCCGACACCCCCGGTCTCGACGTCCCCGACGACCACCCCATCGCCAAGCTGGTCGAGGCTGGCAGCCATCCCGACCTGATGCGGCTCGAGCGGCTGACCAAGGACAATGGCGTCGACCTCGCCCGAAGCATCAGCGTCGATCAGGTGCGAAGCCTCCAGCGGCTCTTCTCCAGCACCACCTCCCTCTCCCCCTGGCGGGCGGTGATCATCGATTCGATCGACGATCTCGAGCGCAGCGCCGCCAACGCGCTCCTCAAGAATCTGGAGGAGCCGCCGCCCAACAGCCTGTTCCTCCTCGTCAGCCACGCGCCCGAGCGATTGCTCCCCACCATCCGCTCGCGCTGTCGGATCCTGCGCCTTTCCCCTCTGGAGGATGACGCCATGACGTCGGCGCTGGAGGCGGCGCTCCCCGGCGCCGATGCGCGCGAGATCGCCGCTTTGGCCCAGGCGGGGCAGGGGTCGCCGGGACGTGCGCTCTCCTGGCGGGGCCTCGACATCGCCGCTTTGGACGGCGCGATGGGGGAGATCGCCGATCATGGCGATCCGACCAATGCGCGCCGCGCCAAGCTCGCCCAGTCGCTTGCGCTCAAGTCCGCACAGCCGCGCTACGAGGCCTTCCTCGCCCGCGCGCCTTCGCTGATCGCAGCACGGGCGCGGGAGCGGCGCGGCGCGGCGCTTGCCGAGGCGCTGCGCTTGTGGGAGAGGGCGCAGGCCCTTGCGGGCAGCGCGACCCACCTCTCGCTCGATCCGCAGAGCGTCGTTTTCGAAATCGCGGGATTGCTCGCCAGGCTGGCACCGAAGAATGGCTGACCCTTTCTACATCACCACCGCGATCAGCTATCCCAACCGTCCGCCCCATATCGGCCATGCCTATGAAGCGATCGCGACCGCCGCCATCGCCCGCTTCCAGCGGTCGATGGGCCGCGACGTCTACTTCCTCACCGGCACCGACGAGCATGGCCTGAAAATGGCTCAGGCGGCGCGCGAGCGCGGCATCGAGCCGGCTGCGCTTGCGGACGAAATGTCGTCGCTTTTCCGCGGGATGGACGAACGTCTTCAGATCTCGTTCGATCGCTTCATCCGGACGACCGAGCCCGACCATCACCGCGCCAGCCAGGCGATCTGGCAAGCGATGGCGGACAAGGGCGACATCTATCTCGGCCGCTACGAAGGCTGGTACTCGGTCCGCGACGAAGCCTATTATGACGAGAAGGAGCTTCACACCGCCGAGACCGGCGAGAAGCTCTCGCCCCAGGGCACGCTCGCCGAGTGGACGGTCGAGGAGAGCTGGTTCTTCCGCCTCTCGGCCTATCAGGACCGGCTGCTCGAGCATTACGAAGCCAACCCGCGCTTCATCCGTCCGGACGCCCGGCGCAACGAGGTGATGCGCTTCGTCGAAGGCGGCCTCTCGGATCTCTCCATCTCCCGGACCAGCTTCGAATGGGGCGTGAAGGTGCCGGGGAGCGACGCCCATGTCATGTACGTCTGGCTCGACGCACTTACCAACTATCTGACCGGAGTCGGTTATCCCGACACCGAATCAGAGGCTTACAAGGCGTATTGGCCGGCCGATATCCACGTCATCGGCAAGGATGTGGTCCGCTTCCACGCCATCTACTGGCCCGCTTTCCTGATGTCGGCCGGCCTGCCCTTGCCGCGCCAGGTGTTCGGCCACGGCCATGTCCTTCTCCGCGGCGAGAAGATGTCGAAGTCGGCGGGCAATGTGATCGGCCCGGACGAGCTCGCCGACGCCTATGGGGTCGATGCACTCCGCTATTTCCTGCTGCGGGACGTGACCTTCGGCCAGGACGGAAGCTACAGCCCGGAGGCGATCGTCACCCGGGTGAACGCCGACCTCGCCAACAGCTTCGGCAACCTCGCCCAGCGCACGCTCTCCTTCATCGCCAAGAATTGCGGCGGCGTGCTGCCGAGCGGGGGAAGGGGAGAGGCGGCAGATGCCGACCTCCTCGCCCTCGTCCGCCGCGCGACCGCGGAGGAAGTGCCGGCGCACTTCACCGACCTCGCGCTCAGCCAGGGCATCGAGGCCTGGCTCCGCGCCGTCTTCGCCTGCAACCAATATATCGACACCCAGGCGCCCTGGGCGCTGCGCAAGACCGACCCCGAGCGGATGACCGCGGTCCTCGCCACTTTGTGCGAGGCGATCGTCGACCTCGGAATCGCCATCTCGCCGGTCGTGCCGGGCTCGGCGGCGAAGCTCCTCGACCAGATGGGCGTCCCCGCCAACGAGCGCAGCTTCACCGCCCTCGCCGACACCGCCCGCTACGCCCGCCTCGCTGCCTCAGGGTTCACCCTCCAGCCGCCAAGCCCCATCTTCCCCCGCCTGGACGCCCCGAGCGCCTAGCTCGGCAGCGGGCTTCGGGGCAGAGAGGCTACCAGCCGGTACATTGCGCGCGCCACTTCCGCACGGAGCCGCTCGGGGCTGAGATCGACCCTGAGGCCCGCCGGCACGCAATTGGGGAGGGTCGCGACCACCTGTGCCATCGCCGCCCGCTCGTCCGGCGATCCGGCGTCCGAGTGGAGGAACGCGTCCGCGGCGCCCGAATCGACTTCGACCGCGCATTCGGCGACGGCCGCGGCCACCGGCCAGCCTTCTGTCGTGCGGCTCACCGCCTGCTCGCGGCCGAGGTCGGGCAAGCCGGGGACCAACGGCTTCCAGGAGCGGCGGAGCTCGGCGACTCGTCCGCGGTAGATGGTCTCAGCGACGGCGCCGGCGAGCAGCGCCTCATTCTCGGGGGCGGCCTCGATCCGTGCATCCTTGAGGCACGGGCCCATCGCCGACCTCAATTTGGCGAAAGCGGCAGCTTCGGCCGGTGAGCCGGGGCGCGCGGCGGCAAGCTTGGCTCCGGCCGCCATCCGATGGCGAAGCAGGCACTGCGCGGCCTGGCGCATCGCGGTGGGGCCGGGAGGGGGAGGGGGCGACGCGGCCGCTTGTACGGCAAGTGCGAGAAGGGCGACAGCGCAGGCTCGCGCTTGCGAGGCGGGGGACGATCCGCCAAGAGCAGTTCGATGTTCGCCGACAGCCATTGCCACCTCAATTACAAAGGCCTGGTAGAGGAGCAGCAGGCGGTGCTCGACCGCGCCCGCGCGGCCGGCGTCATCTCGATGCTCAACATCTCGACCCGCCGCTCCGAGTGGGACGACGTGATCGGCGTCGCGGAGCGGGAGGCGGACGTCTGGGCCTCGGTCGGCATCCATCCCCATGAGGCGGACCAGCATCCGGACGTCGATGCGGCGCTTCTCGTCGAGCGGGCGGCGCATAAGCGGGTGGTCGGGATCGGCGAGACCGGGCTCGATTATTATTACGACCATAGCGACCGGGAGCGGCAGCGCGCCTCCTTCCGCGCCCATATCGCCGCCGCGCGCGAGACGGGCCTGCCGCTGATCGTCCACACCCGCGAGGCGGAGGAGGACACCGCGCAGATCCTCACCGAGGAGATGGGGAAGGGGGCCTTCACCGGCGTCATCCACTGCTTCACCGCCAGCGGCGACTTCGCCGAGCGGGCGCTGGAGCTGGGTCTCTATATCTCCATCTCCGGCATCGTGACCTTCAAGAATGCCAAGGACTTGCAGGCGACTGCTGCGACGATTCCGGCGGAGCGGCTGCTGATCGAGACCGACTCTCCCTTCCTCGCCCCCGTCCCGCACCGCGGCAAGCCGTGCGAGCCCGCTTATGTCGCCGACACCGCGCGTTTTTTGGGAGTCCTTCGCGGAATCTCGACCGCCGAGGTAGCGCAGAGCACTGCTTCGAACTTCCGGTCTCTGTTCGCCAAGGTGGGCGAGTGATGGAGGTCCGGATCCTCGGCAGCGGCACCTCGTCGGGCGTTCCCAGGGTCGGCAACGACTGGGGAGAGTGCGATCCTTCGAACCCCAGGAACCGCCGCCGCAGAGTGGCGATCCTCGTAACCTGGGGCAAAACCCGCATTCTCGTCGACACCGGGCCCGACCTCCGGGAGCAACTCCTCGACGCCGACGTCCGCGAAGTCGAAGCGGTAATCTGGACCCACGACCACGCCGATCACTGCCACGGAATTGACGACCTGAGACAACTCTATCACGCCCGCCAACGCCCCGTGACCGGCTACGCCCGGCCCGACAGCCTCGAGGTCATCCAGCAGCGTTTCGCTTACGCGTTTGACGGCAAGGGCGGCTATCCGGCGGTGGTCGACGGCAATGTCCTTCCGGACCATATGAACCTCGGCGGCCTCTCGATTCGGACGGTAGACCAGCCCCATGGCGCGATCATCTCGGCCGGCCTTCGCTTCGATGCAGGTGGCAAGTCCATCGTCTATTCCACTGATTTCAATGAAATGACCGACCGGATGCGCGCGATGATCGAGGGCGTCGACCTGTGGATCGTCGACTCGCTCCGCCGCCGCCCGCACCCGACCCATCCGCATCTTCAGCAGGTGCTCGCCTGGGTGAAGGAACTGAGCCCGGCGCGGACCCTGCTCACCCATCTCGACAACAGCATGGACTATGACACGCTCGTCGCCGAGCTGCCGGACGGGGTGGAACCGGCTTACGACAATCAGATCGTCGCGCTGTGAACCAGGGGGATCAGGCGCTGAACGCGCTTTATCTCGTGGGTGTGCTGGTGCTGGTGGGGAGTGCGCTTGCCGCGCGGCGGATGCCGCTGTCGCAGGGCCTCAAGATCGCAGCGGTTTGGGTGCTGTTGTTCGGGGCGGCGTTTACGGTGTTTGCGCTTGGCGACGACTTCAAGGCGCTCGGGCGGCGGTTGCTGGCGGAGGTGGGCGGCGACAGCACGCCGGTCGAGGCCGGCGGCACGGTTCGGGTGAAGATGTCGGAGGACGGGCATTTCTGGGTCGACGCCAAGCTCAACGGCAAGGACGTGAAATTCCTGGTCGACAGCGGTGCGACGATGACCAGCCTGTCGGTGGCGACGGCGCGCGATGCGGGCGTTCCCTATGGCGGGCTGGCGACGAAGATCGACACCGCGAACGGCCTCGGCGAAGCGCAGCGGGGAAATGCGGCGCGGCTCGAGGTCGGCTCTATCGTCCGCAGCGATCTGCCGGTGCACGTCTCGGCTGGGTTCGGGGACACCAATGTGCTCGGCATGAACTTCCTTTCGTCGCTGAGCGGTTGGGGGGTCGAAGGCAATTGGCTGGTCCTGAAGCCATAGAAGCATTTTACATAATGTATATTATCGCACTTTAAGGGGTGGAGATCGAAGCCGTGTCTAGCGCTACCCCGTCTTTCCAAAATCTCATCGAAATCATGCGCCGATTGCGCGATCCCGATCGCGGTTGTGCGTGGGACCAGGTGCAGACCTTCGAGACGATCGCGCCCTACACGATCGAGGAAGCCTATGAGGTCGCCGATGCGATCCGCCGCGGCGACATGGACGATCTGAAGGACGAGCTCGGCGACCTGCAGCTCCAGGTGGTCTATCACAGCCGCATCGCCGAGGAGCGCGGCGCCTTCACGATCGACGACGTCATGGCGTCGATCTGCGCCAAGATGATCCGCAGGCACCCGCACATCTTCGGCGATGCGGCTGCAAGCCCCGGCTGGGAGGCGCTGAAGGCCGCCGAGCGCAGCGGCCGCACCGATCCCAGCGCTCTCGCAGGAGTGGCGCTCGCCCTCCCCGCCCTGAAACGCGCCGAGAAGATCCAGCGCCGCGCCGCCCGGGTCGGCTTCGACTGGCCTGATGCCAGCGGCCCGCGCGCCAAGATCGACGAGGAGCTCGAAGAGGTCGAAACTGCCACCACCGACGAAGACCGGGCCGGCGAGATCGGCGACCTGCTCTTCGCCGTCGTCAACTACGCCCGCCACCTCGGGATCGACCCGGAAGCCGCTCTCGCCGGCTCCACGGAACGGTTCGAATCGCGTTTCCGCAAGGTGGAAGAGATTGTAGACAAGCCTCTGAAAGATATGGATATAGACGCGCTGGAAGCGCTCTGGCAGCGGGCGAAGAAGCTGGTCTAGATCGTCATTGCGAGCGTAGCGAAGCAATCCAGTGCTGACTCGGACGCCGCACTGGATTGCCGCGTCGCTTCGCTCCTCGCAATGACGGGTTAGCCCTACGCCGGCTGCGGCCAGCGGGATTCGAAGCGGGCCCAGTCGGCGTCGGACAGGCGGACCTCATATTCGGTCTCGGCGCCTTCGTTGCGCTGGGCGACGACTTCGCCATTGGCGTGGAGCCAGGCGATCGCCTCGCCCGCGCCCGCCGACAGGGTGATGTGCCGCACCTTGGCGCCCTTGCGGAGGTGCTCGCCGGCGCATTCCATCAGCGTGTCGACGCCCTCGCCGGTCAGAGCGGAGATCACCACCACTTCCTCGCGGCGAAGCGCCTCGGTGCGGACGCTTTCCGCTTCTTCTTCCGGAAGGGCGTCGATCTTGTTCCAGGCCTCGATCATCGGGGCGCCCCCTTCCCCGCCGGCACCGATGTCGGCGAGGACCTGCTCGACGTCCTGGCGCTGGGCGTCGCTGTCGGGGTGCGAGATGTCGCGCACGTGGATGATGAGGTCGGCCGAGATCACCTCTTCCAAAGTAGCGCGGAAGGCGGCGACGAGCTGGGTCGGGAGTTCGGAGATGAAGCCGACGGTGTCCGAGAGGATCGCCTTGTCGAACCCGGGCAGCTCGATCTCGCGCATCGTCGGGTCGAGCGTGGCGAAGAGGAGGTTCTCGGCCATCACGTCCGCCCTGGTCAGGCGGTTGAACAGGGTCGACTTGCCGGCATTGGTGTAGCCGACGAGGGCGATCACCGGCCAGGGCGCGCGCTGGCGGCGGGCGCGGTGGAGGGTGCGGGTGCGGGTGACCTGCTCCAGCTCCTTCTTCAATTTCGCCATGCGGTCGCGGATCAGCCTTCGGTCGGCCTCGATCTGGGTTTCGCCCGGGCCGCCGAGGAAGCCGAAGCCGCCGCGCTGGCGTTCGAGGTGGGTCCAGCTCCGGACCAGCCGCCCCGCCTGATAGTCGAGATGGGCGAGCTCGACCTGCAACCGCCCCTCCGACGTCGCCGCCCGCTCGCCGAAAATCTCGAGGATAAGCCCGGTGCGGTCGATCACCTTGGCCTTGGTGCCGGTCTCCAGATTCTTCTGCTGGATGGGCGTGATCGAGGCGTCGACGATCAGAAGCTCGGCCCCGGTCCGGTCGACCGCTTCCGCGATCATCTCGACCTGGCCGCTGCCGAACAGAGTCCCCGCCTTGGCGCCGCGGATCCGGAAGTGGAGTTTCTCCACTACCTCGATGCCGATCGCCTCGGCGAGGCCCGCGGCCTCGTCGAGCCGCGCGTCGATGTCGCGGCGGGCATTGCCCTGGCTCAAATCGGGAAGAGCGATGACGGCCTTCGCCCCGCGGCTCACATCGCCGTCGGCATCGCGATTGAAAACGCTCAGGCGGCCGGCTCCTCGTCTTCGGCTTCCATCAGGCTGACCGGATGCTCGGGCTGAACGGTTGAGACGGCGTGCTTGTAGACCAGCTGCGAGAGCCCGTCACGCTGGGGTGACGGGCTCGCCCGAGCGGCGGACGGCGCCGAGGAAGACTTCCTGGAGGAGCACCGGCTTGCGGCGGTCGAATTGCTCGGCGAAGCTCTTCTCGATCTCGGCAACGTCCAATGGGTGCGACGGCATGATCGTCGAGATGGCGTGCTTGTAGATGAGCTGGGCCTGGCCGTCGCGGCGAAGAAGGACCGAGAAATTGTCGAACCAGGTGATGATCCCCTGGAGCTTGACGCCCTTGACGAGGAACATGGTCACCGGCGTCTTGGAGCGCCTCAGCCCGTTCAGAAACATGTCCTGGAGGTTGTTGACCTTCTCGGCCATCGCCCACTCTCCTTATTGGCGGAATTGAATCCGCTAGGGAGCCGCCCCAACCGGCGTCTTGCCCGCCCCTTAACTAAGCGTCAGGCGACGGGTTTCAATATCAGTGGCACCCTTTGGGGTCCAGCAATGCTATTCCCCGCCCCCGCCCTTGGGGTCGCCAATGCCCAACGCCTTCAATTTACGGTGCAAAGCGGAGCGCTCCATCCCGATAAACGTGGCCGTCCGGGAGATATTGCCCGAGAAACGGCGGATCTGGACGCGGAGATACTCGCGCTCGAACGTCTCTCGCGCTTCCCTGAGCGGGGTGCCCATGATCGCCTTCACCGCCTCGCCGGGGCTTAGCTGGGCCTGGTCGTTCAAAATCTCGGGCGGAAGCATGTCGAGCTCGATCGACCCCACCCGCGCGCCGGGGGCGAGGATGATGGTGCGCTCGATCACGTTGCGGAGCTGGCGGACGTTACCGGGCCAGTCGTAAGCCTGGAGCGCGGCGATCGCGTCAGCCGAGAAATTGGGCGTCGGAAGCCGCTGCTCGGCCGCGTAGCGGGCTGCGAAATGGGCGACCAGCTCGGGAATGTCCTCCCGGCGCTCGGCGAGCGCAGGCAGGTGAACGGGAACGACGTTCAGGCGGTAGAACAGGTCCTCGCGGAAGCGTCCGCCGGCGATCTCCTCGGCGAGCAGGCGCGAGGTCGACGAGACGACCCGCATGTCGACCTTGACCATCCGCTGTCCGCCGACGCGGGTGAAGCTCTGGTCGGTCAGCACCCGCAGGATCTTGGCCTGGGCCGGGAGCGGCATGTCGGCGATCTCGTCCAAAAAGAGCGTGCCGCCATGGGCCTGTTCGAGCAGGCCCGGCCGGGCGAGCTCGCCCCCCTCCTCCACGCCGAACAATTCCTCCTCGACGCGTTCCGGGGTCATGCGCGCGGCGCTGACCACGATGAATGGCGCCCGTGCCCGCTGGCTCCAGTCGTGGAGAAGCCGGGCAGCGACTTCCTTGCCTACCCCGGCGGGGCCGCTGATCAGCACCCGGCTGCCGGTGCCGGCGACGCGCTTCAGGGTCGCCCGGACCGCATTGATCCCTACCGAGGAGCCGGTGAGCTCGGTCTCCTGGCCGATCTGGGCGCGGAGGGTTTCATTCTCGCGACGCAGCCGGTCGGTCTCGGTCGCTCGTGCGACGAGGTGGAGGAGATGGCCTGCCTCGAACGGCTTTTCGATGAAATCGACCGCGCCTTGGCGGATTGCCGCCACGGCTGTGTCGAGATTTCCGTGGCCCGAAATCATCAGCACCGGCAGCGAAGGGTCGCGACGCTTGATCTCCTCCAGAAGCTGGAGCCCGTCCAGCTTCGACCCCTGGAGCCACACATCGAGGAGGATCAGCGACGGCCGCCGCTCCACGAGAGCAGCGAGCGCCTCGCTGCTGCTTGCGGCGGTTCGGGCCGAATAGCCCTCGTCTTCCAATACGCCCGAGACGAGGTCCCGAATGTCCTGCTCGTCGTCTACTACCAGGATGTCCAGTGCCATGACCTAACCGTTCGCCGCAGTGTCTTCAGAATAGCGGAAGCCGCCCGAGAGCCGGGCAAGCGCTTCCGCGTCGAATGTCAGGCGAACCAGAGTTCCCCCGCCTGGTGCATCATCAAAGTCGATGGTGCCGAAATGTTCCTCCACGATCTTCTTGACGATGGCGAGGCCAAGACCCGTGCCCTTCACCCGCGTCGTCATGTAGGGCTCGGTGAGGCGCCCGCGCTCGGCCGGAAGGCCGATGCCGCTGTCGGTGACCTCGATGTGGAGATGGCCGGCGCGGTCGCGAAGGGAAATGACGATCGAGTCCCCTTCCCGCCCCGGATCCTCCTCGCGCCGCTGCTGGATCGCCTCGACCCCGTTCTTGACGATGTTGGTCAGCGCCTGGCCGAGCAGGCGGCGGTCGCAGACCAGCATCGGCGACGAATCGGGTGCATCGAGGCGGAAGGCGATGTCGGGATGGGCGACCTCGTGCAGGAAAAGGGCCTGGCGGGCGATCTCGGCCACCCTCTCCTCCGCGAAGACCGGCTTGGGCATTCGCGCGAAGGAGGAGAATTCGTCGACCATGCGGCGGAGGTCGCCGACCTGGCGGACGATGGTGCCGGTGAGCCGCTCGAATGTCGCTGAGTCCGAGCTGATCTCCCGCCCGTAACGGCGCTGGAGCCGCTCGGCGGCGAGCTGGATCGGGGTCAAAGGGTTCTTGATCTCGTGGGCGATGCGGCGGGCGACGTCGGACCAGGCGGCGCGGCGCTGGTCGAGCAATTGCTCGGTGATGTCGTCGAAGGTGAGGACGTGGCCGCCCTCCACCTTCACCCGCTTGACCGCCAGCGTCCGCGGCTCGCCGCCCGAGGCGAACTGAATCACCCCTTCCCGCTCCTCGCTGCGAAGCTGGGCGTCGAGCTCGGGCGCGAGCACCGCAAGCTCCTGCCCGATCGCCGCCTCCTTGCTGGTCTTCAGGAGATCCTCGGCCGAGCTGTTGATCAGCCGGACGTTGCGGTTCTGGTCGACCGAGATGACGCCCGCGGTCACGCCCGACAGCACCGCCTCGATGAACGAACGGCGGTTGTCGAGCTGGGCGTTGGCGGAGACCAGAGCGCCGGTCTGTTCCTCCAGCCGCCGGGTCATCCGGCTGAAC
>VBAE01000059.1:12529-19267 GCA_005882415.1 Alphaproteobacteria bacterium
GCAGGACGGCGTTGAAGCGGAATTGCAGCTTGCGGCTGTTCTCGAGCGTCGACTGGTAGGCGGTGGCGGCACCCCGAGCCATCTGGAATTCGGTGAGTGCCGCCGCGCTGACCGCGCGCGAGCCGTAGAAGAAGACTTCCGCCTGCGGATCGAGCCGGACCACTGCCTCGACCCGGTCGGGGCCGGAGCCCAATCGGACCTCGCCCGCCTTGAGGCTGCGCAGCACCGCCGGCGAGAAGCGCGAGAGGATCGGCCTCTTGTCGAAATTGACCTCGACCTCGCTTCTGACCCGCCCCTGCTTGTCGATGGTCAGCACCGCGGTTTCGGTGAGCTGCCGAGCCGCCGTCTGGTAGAGGAAGGCGTCGCGGAAATTTTCGCTCAGGATCCCGAACTCGTTGATCCGGTCGACGACGTCGCCGCCCATCACCTGGACGTCCAGCGCGATGCGGGTGCGGTGCTCCTTCTCATAGATTTGCGACACATTCTCGGCGCTGCTCAGCACCGTGTTCGCCTTGTCGGAGAACCAGAATTGCATGCCCTGCTGGAAGAGCAATGACGCGAAGATCACGACGAGGAGCGTGGGGATGCTCGCGAGGGCGGAGAACAAGGCGACGAGGCGGACGTGGAGCCTCCCCCTCCCCCCGACCGGAGACCGGGCGGCCCGGCGCATCGCGACGCGGCGGGCGATCAGCACCATCAGCGCCATTGCGGGGACGAGGTTCGCGACCAGCAGGGCGGCGACGATCGGCGGCCTCAGCAGCCGCTGCGGGCTGCCATGGCTCAACACCATGAAATAGCTCGCTGCGGCGATCCCGATCAGGGCGACGACGGTGCCGATCTCGATCAGCGGCATGATCCGCATCCGCCGGTACGCGACACTGAGCTTGCGCTGCCAGCGGGGGCGGATTTCGGCTTTGATCGGCGCTTCGGCGTTCACACTGACGCGCTAGCACAACAATGTGGCAAAAAGAACACAGCAGATAATGCTCGTTTGTTCGAACCGCCGCGCGGAAGGGGGCGTTCGCCGCTCAGTGAGTGGTTTAGGCGGCCGCCTTGCTGAGCCATGGCGCGTAGAAATCGCGCAGCATCGCCTTGGCCCGCTTGGCGTCGGGCTCCTTGTTGAAGGCGTTGCGGAATTCGGCCGAGCCGTGGAGGCCGCGCGTGTACCAGCCGATATGCTTACGCGCGATATTCACCCCGTTTTCCGGGCCGTAATGGGCAAGCATCGCTTCGTACTGCTCGGAGATCAGGCAATATTGCTCGTCCATGCTCGGATCGGGCAGCCGCTCGCCGGTCTCCAGCCAATGGATCACCTGCCCGGGCAGCCAGGGGCGGCCGTAGGCGCCGCGGCCGATCATGACGCCGTCGGCGCCGGACTGGTCCAGCGCGGTCTCGACATCGTCCACTGAGCAGATGTCGCCGTTGACGATCACCGGAACCTCGACCGCCTCCTTGACCCGACGGACGAAGCCCCAATCGGCCTCGCCCTTGTACATCTGGTTGCGGGTGCGGCCGTGGACGGTGATCATCTTCACGCCGAGATCGACCGCGATTCGGGCGAGCTCGGGGGCGTTCAGGCTGTTATGGTCCCAGCCCATCCGCATCTTGAGGGTGACCGGCACCTTCACCGCCTTGACGGTGGCGTCGACGATCGAGGCGGCGAGCTTCAAGTCGCGCATCAGCGCCGATCCCGCCTCGCCGTTCACGACCTTCTTCACCGGGCAGCCCATGTTGATGTCGATGATCGCGGCGCCGCGGTCCTCGTTCAATTTCGCGGCTTCGGCCATCTCGGCGGGCGCGCAGCCGGCGAGCTGCATCGACACCGGCTCCTCGATCGGGTCCCACGCCGCCTTCTGCAGCGACTGGCGGGTCTCGCGGATCATGGCTTGAGACGCGATCATCTCGGTGACGGTGAGGCCGCAGCCGTAGCGCTTCACGATCCGGCGGAACGGACGGTCGGTGACGCCGGTCATCGGCGCGAGGATCACCGGCGCGTCGATTCGGAGCGAACCGATGGAGATGGGAGCGAGGCGGGCCATGGGAGAGCGCCAGATAAGGGCAAAGCCGCTGGCGGGCAAGGTTCGGCTCGGCTAGGGGCGCAGCGATGGACGGGGGACGCACAGTCGGGCTGGTAGTGGCGGCGGGCAGCGGCACCCGGGTGGGCGGCGACATTCCGAAGCAATACCGATCGATCGCCGGAAAGGCGGTGCTCGCGCACGCCGTCGATAGGATGACTGCGGCAGGGGTGGCTCGCATCATAGTCGTCGTCGGTCAGGGACAGGAAGAGCTCGCCGTCGAGGCGCTGGGCGGGCGGCCCCTCCCCGCGCCTGTGACGGGCGGGGCGACGCGGCGGCAGTCGGTGCTGAACGGCTTGGAAGCGATCGCTGAAGCCGGCGGCGCGGACGAGGTGCTGATCCACGATGCGGCCCGGCCTTTCCTTCCGGCGGCCGTGGTCCAGCGGCTGACCGACGCATTGGCGTCAAGCGACGGGGCTGTCCCGGTCCTGCCGCTCGTCGACAGCATCGCTCGCGCCGGCGCTACGCTCGACGAGCCGGTGGCTCGCGAGGGGCTGGTGCGGGTCCAGACCCCGCAGGCTTTCCTTTTCGAGCCGATCCTCGCCGCCCATCGCGGCTGGAACGGGGCTGAGGAGCCGACCGACGACGCTCAGGTCGCTCGGGCTGCCGGCCTCGCCGTTGCCACGGTGGAAGGTGATTCCGGACTGGAGAAGCTGACCTTCGAGGAGGATTTCGAGCGGGCGGAGCGTCGGCTTGCGGCGACGCTGGTCAGCCGCACTGGCCTCGGCTTCGACGTCCACGCCTTCGCGCCCGGCACTTCGATCTGGCTCGGCGGCGTCGAAATCCCGCACGACAGGAGCCTCAAGGGCCATAGCGACGCGGACGTGCTCCTCCACGCGCTGACCGATGCGATCCTCGGCGCGATCGGCGCGGGTGATATCGGCGACCATTTCCCGCCGTCCGACCCGCAATGGCGCGGCGCCGCCTCGTCGATCTTCCTCGAACATGCGCGGTCGCTGGTCGAGGCGCGGGGCGGGATCATCGACCATGTCGACGCCACCATAATCTGCGAGGCGCCGCGGATCGGCCCGCATCGGGACGCGATCCGGGCCCGGGTCGCGGCGCTGTTGCGGCTGTCTTCCGAGAGGGTTAGCATCAAGGCAACGACGACCGAGCGGCTCGGCTTCACCGGCAGGGGGGAAGGCATAGCCGCACAGGCGATCGCGACGGTGAGACTGCCGTCAATGACTAGGGGGACTGAAGAATGATTCGCCATATTGCCGCCGCCATCGCTCTGGCATCGGTCGGCAACGCCGCACTCGCAGCGGATTTGAAGCCGACCTGTATGAACCCGGAGGACGCGGCGGCGCTCGGCGTCGCGATGGTGCCGCCGATGATCGACGCGGTCGTCACGAAATGTTCGTCGGCGCTGCCGGCGACCGCCTTTCTCAACGGCGGCGCCAAGGCCATGAGCCAGCGCTTCCGGGCCGCGGTGCCCAATCGCGGCGCAGTCATGGCGCGGGCGATGGAGACGTTCACCGGACAGAAGATGCCGCCCGAAGCGAGCGGTGAGGCGATGGTCGGCTTCATCGAGGCGATCGCGGTCGGCAAGATCTCTGAAAATCTCGACGTGAAGGATTGCCCCTCCTACGACACGATGATCGAGGCGATGGCGCCGCTTCCGCCGGAGAATATGGCGAGCTTCGTCGTCGCGGCGATCAAGATCGGAATGAACCACACTCCGGCGACCGACAAGAAGATGCCCTTCTGCCGTCCCGCTGTCGCCGCCGTCGTCGCTGCGCCCCCGCCCACGGTTCAGGTCACCCCGTCCCCGGCCCCGCCCGCGCCTCCCGCGCCGGCCAAATGAGCGATCGCTTCGACTCGATCCTGCCGGCCGAGCTGAGGGAAGCCGCGCGCAACGTCATCGAGGCGAACCGCGCCGCGGGCCTGCGCATCGCGGTGGCCGAAAGCTGCACCGGCGGCCTCGTAAGCGCGGCTTTGACCGAACTCGCCGGCTCGTCGGACGTGTTCGAAGCAGGCTTCGTAACCTACTCGAACGACGCGAAAATGAAGATGCTCAAGGTCAGCGAGGACGTCCTCGAAACCTTCGGCGCAGTGTCGATCGCGACCGCGTGGAGCATGGCCCAGCGGGCCTTGGAAACTTCGGGCGCCGACACTGCGGTGGCGATCACCGGGATTGCGGGCCCCGGGGGCGGGACGCCTCGGAAGCCGGTCGGCACCGTCGTCTTCGCCCGAGCCCGGCGCGGGGCGGACCCCAAGGAGATCGTCGCCGACACCAAGGAGTTCGGCGACCTCGGCCGTGGCGGGGTGAGGCTTCAGGCGGCGCTCTGTGCACTCGAGCTGCTGATGCCGGTCTAAGTCCTCCCCATCGACGATGGGGAGGGGGACCACCCGAAGGGTGGTGGAGGGGTAAAAGGTGCGGGAATCAGTGGGTTAGCGCGCGAGCCTCAGACGGCGGCGCCTTCTACCCCTCCACCAGGCTCCGCCTGGTCCCCCTCCCCACCGCTTCGCGGCAGGGAGGACGAGGAGTCGCCATAGAGCTCGCGCGCGCGGTCTTCGAAGGCGCCGATCATCCGCCTCAGGGCGCGGTCGAACATCTGGCCGGCGAGGCTCTCGAAAATCCGGTTGCGGAAGGCGAAATCGACGCAGAAGTCGATCTCCGTCCCGCCCTCCCCGTCCGGCCGGAACGTCCAGCTGTTGTGGAGATATTTGAGCGGGCCCTCGATATATTCGGTGTGGATGCGGACCGGCCGCTCCTTCTCCACCCGCGAGGTGAAGGTCTCCTTGATCGCCCGGAAGCCGACGACGAGATCGGCGATCATCAAAGTGTCGCTGTCGGAGCGGACCCGGGTCGCCGCCACCCAGGGCAGGAACTCATCCGCCTGGTTTCGGTGTGGCGCGGCATCGCCCTCTACTAACGCGCCGCCGCCAGCCTGGCTTCGCGGTTCGCCCGCATCTTCGCGAAATCGTCGCCGGCATGGTAGCTCGACCGGGTGAGCGGCGAGGCCGCGACCAGGAGGAAGCCCTTGGCGCGGGCGATCGCGGCGTAGGCGCTGAACGTCTGCGGCGTGACGAACTCCTCGACCTTGGCGTGGCGCGGGGTCGGCTGGAGATATTGGCCCATGGTCAGGAAATCGACGTCGGCGGAGCGCATGTCGTCCATCACCTGGTGGACCTCGAGGCGCTGCTCGCCGAGGCCCACCATCACGCCCGACTTGGTGAAGATGGACGGGTCCTGCCGCTTGACGCTCTCCAGCAGCCGCAGCGAGGCGTAGTAGCGCGCACCGGGGCGGATCGTCGGATAGAGCCGGGGGACCGTCTCGAGATTGTGATTGTAGACGTCAGGCCGCGCCGCGACGATCGATTCGACCGCCGCTTCCGGCTTGTTGCGGAAGTCGGGCGTCAGGATCTCGATCGTGGTCGAGGGGGTGTTGCGGCGCAGCGCCTCGATCACCCGGACAAACTGTTTCGCGCCGCCATCCGGGAGATCGTCCCGGTCCACCGAGGTGATAACGATATGTTCGAGGCCCAGCTCGGCCGCGGCGGTGGCGACATGCTCCGGCTCGAGCGGGTCGACCGCGCGCGGCATGCCGGTCTTGACGTTGCAGAAGGCGCAGGCCCTCGTGCAGGTGTCGCCGAGGATCATCACCGTGGCGTGCTTCTTGGTCCAGCATTCGCCGATATTCGGGCAGGCCGCTTCCTCGCAGACGGTGGCGAGATTGAGGCTGCGCATCAGCCGCCGCGTCTCGGCAAAGCCGGTGCTGGTCGGCGCCTTGACCCGGATCCAGTCGGGCTTGCGCTGCTTCGGAACGGGGGTCAGGATCGGGTCGGCTTCGCTCATGCCGGCCAGATAGCGACTGACGCGCCCTCTTGCCACCCCTCCCCTCCTCCGGCTAGCGGACGTAGTCATGCCAGGTTTCAACAGGCTGCTGGACGGCTATCGCCGCTTTAGAAGCACCGGCTGGGCACGGGAGCGCGCTCGCTGGTCCGAGCTCGCCGAGGGGCAGAGCCCCGAGGTGATGGTCATCGCCTGCTCCGACAGCAGGGTCGACCCCGCCACCATCTTCGACGCCGACCCGGGCGAGATGTTCGTGGTGCGGAACGTCGCCGCCCTCGTTCCGCCCTATCAGCCGGACAGCAATTACCACGGAGTCTCGGCCGCGCTCGAATTCGCGGTGACCCAGATCAACGTCCGCGAGATCGTGGTGATGGGCCACGGCTTCTGCGGCGGCTGCGCGGCTGCCCTGACCCGCCAGTTCGACGACGCAAGGAGCGGCGAAGGCCATTTCATCGCCCATTGGATCGACATGCTCGACGACGCGCGCGATTTCGTCCTTGGGCATCATTCGGGCGAGCTCGACCGCTCGGCCTTCCAGGCGATGGAGCTGGCCGGCGTGCAGGTATCGCTCCGCAACCTCAGAACCTTCCCCTGGGTCGCCGAGCGCGAGCAGGCGGGGACGCTGGCCCTGCGCGGCGCCTTCTTCTCGATCGCCGACGGAATCCTCCACCTCCTCGACGAGGAGCGGGGCCGCTTCTCCCCCGCCTGAGCCTAGCCGGTGGTGGCGACGCTCCGCCGCGCGCCGTAGAGGAAGTAAATCCCAAGCCCCACGATCTGAGCGATCAGGAAGTAGAGCTGGGTCGTGCTCGGCAGGCTGTAGAAGAGGTAGAGGCAGCCGAGAATCCCGAAAATCCCGACCAGCCA